>DATKDB010000068.1:0-17453 GCA_035512895.1 Binatia bacterium
ATCAGCATGGACGCCATCCCGCGCATCACCCGCGCGCAGTCGATGGACACGCTCTCCAGCCAGGCCACCGTCGGCGGGTACAAGGCCGTCCTCATCGCCGCGGAGCGCCTCCCGAAGTTCTTCCCGTTGCTCACGACCGCGGCCGGCACGATCCGTCCGGCGAAGGGCATCGTCATGGGCGCCGGCGTGGCCGGCCTGATGGCGATCGGCACCGCCCGGCGCCTGGGCGCGGTGGTCGAGGCGACCGACGTCCGGCCCGCCGTGAAGGAGCAGGTGCAGAGCCTCGGCGGCACCTTCCTCGAGGTGGAGATGACCGACGAGGAGAAGGCGAAGGCGGAGACGGCCGGCGGCTACGCGACCGAGATGAGCGACGACTACAAGCGGCGCCAGGCCGAGCTCATCGCCGAGCACGTGAAGGAGGCCGACTTCGTGATCACGACCGCCCTCATACCCGGACGGCCGGCCCCGAAGCTCGTGACCGATGCGATGGTCGCCAGCATGAAGCCCGGCAGCGTCATCATCGACATGGCGGCCGAGATGGGCGGCAACGTTGAGGGCACAGAGCCGGGCAAGGAGGTCGTCAAGCACGGCGTCCTCATCATCGGCCTCACGAACCTGCCGGCCACGATGCCCGGCAGCGCGACGCAGATGTACGCGAAGAACATCCAGACCCTGTTGAAGCACCTCGTCACCGACGGCAGGCTCGAGCTCGACCTCGGCGACGAGATCACCGCCGGGGCGACGATCACGCACGAGGGCAAGGTCGTCCACGAGGCGACCGCCAAGGCCCTCGAGCAGAAGAAGGACCGATAACCGATGGAGCTCACCGCCTTCGAGCTGCTCACCGCGCTCTTCATCCTCGTCCTCGCCGCCTTCATCGGCTACGAGGTCGTGTCGAAGGTGCCGACCATGCTCCACACGCCGCTCATGAGCGGGGCGAACGCCGTGCATGGCGTCATCGTCGTCGGCGCCATGCTCGTCGCCGCCACCGCGGAGGGACCGCTCCGGATCGTGCTCGCCCTGCTGGCCGTGATCCTCGGCACGATCAACGTCGTCGGCGGCTTCGTCGTCACCGACCGGATGCTCGAGATGTTCAAGAAGCGCCCCGGGGAGCGCGGCTAGATGGACTCGCTCCAGGTCCTGACGTACTTCGTCTGGCTCATCGCCAGCGTCAGCTTCATCCTCGCCCTGAAGTTCCTGGCCAGCCCGCGGACGGCGCGCACCGGCAACCTGCTCGGGGCCGCCGGGATGGCGCTCGTCATCGCGTGGACGTTCTTCACGACGCCGGGGATGCTCGAGAACTGGTGGATCATCATCGTCGGCGGTGCCATCGGCGCGGTGGCCGGCGTCCTCGGCGCGAAGCGCGTGCCGATGACGGCGATGCCGCAGATGGTCGCCATCTTCAACGGTGCCGGGGGCGGCGCCGCGGCCGTCGTGGCCGTGGCCGAGTTCCTCGAGTTTGCCGATCACGGGTCGGGGCTGCTTCCGCTGCCGTTCATCATCGCGACGCTGCTCGGCGCGCTCATCGGGTCCGTGGCGCTGACCGGCTCCATCGTGGCCTGGGGCAAGTTGCAGGGCGTCATCGCCGCGCGGCCGGTGAAGTATCCCGGCTCGCAGCTCGTCACGATCGGCCTCTTCGCCGCGGCGCTCATCATCGGCGCCTACCTCGTCGCGGTCGACAACAGCGCGCCCCTCTTCATCGTCTTCGTGCTCATCGCGCTCGTGCTCGGCGTGCAGCTCGTCATGCCGATCGGCGGCGCGGACATGCCCGTCGTCGTCTCGCTGCTCAACAGCTACACCGGCATCGCCGTCGCGGCGACCGGCTTCGTGCTGAACAACTTCGCGCTGCTCATCGCCGGAACGCTCGTCGGCGCCTCCGGCGCGATCCTCACCCAGCTGATGTGCAAGGCGATGAACCGCTCGCTGTTCAACGTCCTGTTCGCCGGCTTCGGCACGGGCGGTGATGCAGTCGCTGCCGGTGAGGACGGCGAGGAGCAGCTGCGCGAGATCAACGCCGAGGACGCCGCCGTGCTCATGGCGTACGGCAAGCGGGTCATCATCGTCCCCGGCTACGGCATGGCCGTGGCGCAGGCGCAGGGCCCGGTGCGCGAGCTCATGGACCTGCTCGTCGCCCGAGGCGTCGACGTGCAGTTCGCGATCCACCCGGTCGCCGGCCGCATGCCGGGGCACATGAACGTGCTCCTGGCCGAGGCGAACGTGCCGTACGACCGTCTCAAGGAGATGGACGAGATCAACGACGACTTCGCCGACACGGACGTGGCGCTCGTCATCGGCGCGAACGACGTCGTGAACCCGGTCGCGCGCGAGGAGGGCTCGCCGATCAGCGGCATGCCGATCCTCAACGTCGACCACGCGCAGAACATCATCGTCCTCAAGCGGGGTCGCGGCGCCGGCTTCGCCGGCATTCCGAACCCGCTGTTCAGCAACGAGAAGACGGCGATGCTGTTCGGCGACGCGAAGCCCTCCGTCGAGGACCTGGTCGCCGGCGTCAAGCAGGCCTAGGACCGCTCCCGGAACGGCGGTGTTCGAGGTCGTCGCGCCGGTGCGCCTCGGGGTCGGCTTCCGCCGGCTGCTCGCCTCGTCGTGGATCACGAACCTCGGCGACGGCATCGCGCTCGCGGCCGGGCCCCTCCTCGTCGCGTCGCAGACCGACGAGGCCCTCCTCGTCGCCCTCGCCGCGCTGCTCCAGTGGCTGCCGAAGCTCCTGTTCGGGCTCTACGCGGGTGCGCTCTCCGATCGCCTCGACCGGCGCCTGCTCGTCGTCATCGTCAACGCGCTTCGCGCCGCGGTCCTGGTCGCGATCGCGGCATCGATCCTCACCGGCACCGTCTCGGTGGCCGTCGTCCTCTTCGCCCTCTTCCTCCTCGGGACGGGCGAGGTCTTCGCCGACAACACCTCGCAGACCCTGCTGCCGATGCTCGTGCGACGCGAAGACCTCGCGATCGCGAACGCTCGCCTCCAGGGCGGATTCATCACCCTCGACCAGCTGGCTGGGCCGCCGCTCGGCGCGGCGCTGTTCGCCGCCGGCATGGCGCTGCCCTTCCTCGGCCAGGCCGTCCTCGTCGCCGCCGGAGCGGTCCTCGTCAGCCGGATCGTCCTGCCGCCGCACGGGCGCGATCCGGGGCGGGTGCGCCACATCCGGCACGACATCGCGGAGGGGATCCGCTGGGTCGCAGAGCACGCCGCCGTCCGCACGCTCGTGCTGACGATCTTCATCTTCAACATCACGTTCGGTGCCGCGTGGTCGGTCCTCGTCCTCTATGCGTCGGGGCGGCTCGGCCTCGGTGAGATCGGCTTCGGCCTGATCACGACCGTCTCGGCCGTCGGCGGGTTGCTCGGCATGGTGTCGTATGGCTGGATCACGCGCGGGCTGAGCCTCGCGAACATCATGCGCATCGGCCTCATCATCGAGACCCTGTCGCACCTTGGCCTGGCGCTGACGACGAGCGGCTGGGTGGCGATGGCGATCTTCTTCGTCTTCGGGGTGCACGCCTTCGTCTGGGGCACGACCTCGATCACCGTCCGCCAGCGCGCGGTCCCTGGTGCCCTCCAGGGACGTGTCGGGAGCGTGAATGCGGTCGGCACGTACGGCGGCCTCGTCATTGGCTCGGCGGCTGGCGGCGTCCTCGCCCAGCTCTTCGGAATCACCGCCCCGTTCTGGTTCGCCTTCGCGGGCTCGGCGGTCTTCGTCGTGCTCATCTGGCCGCAGCTCGCGCATATCGCCCACGCGGACGAGCGCGCCGCGGAGCCGATATAGCCCGATGCTGTGTCAGACTGGACTGGTGAGCACGAACCGCCGGCTCGAAGGCGCGTCGGCTTCCTCCCGTTGACCGATGCCCGCTGGGTCTGCCTGGACGTCGGCGAGACGCTCATCGACGAGACGCGCATCTGGTCGATCTGGGCCGACGAGCTGGGCGTCCCGCGCCTGACCTTCCTCTCCGCGCTCAGGGCGGTCATCGCGCGCGGCGGCGAGCACCGTGACGTCTTTCCGCTGTTCGGCGCCGATGACTGGGAGGCACGGATGCCGTCGGTCGAGCGCGCCTACGGCGGCTTCCGTGCCGACGACCTCTATCCGGATGCGCTCCGCGCGATCCGCGGCCTCCGCGATGCGGGCCACCGGCTCGCGATCGTCGCCAACCAGCCGGCCTCGCGCGCCGATGAGCTGCGTGCCATCGGCGTCGACGCCGACGTCATCGCGATGAGCGGGTGGCTCGGCGTGGCGAAGCCTGACCCGGCGTTCTTCGGCCGGGCGCTCGAGCTCATGGGCTCCCCGGACCCGGGCTCCGTCGCCTACGTCGGCGACCGCGTCGACAACGACGTCCTGCCCTCGGCCGCGGCCGGTATGCGCGCGATCTGGATCCGACGCGGACCGTGGGGCGTCATCCAGCGCGCGCCGGAGGTGGCGCCGCCGGCACTCACGGTCGACTCGCTCGATGAGCTCGTCGAGCGCATCGGCGACGCCTGGGCCTAGCCCCGACGCCGCGCGTCGAGGATCGCCGCCGTCTC
The DNA here is from genome assembly GCA_035512895.1 of Binatia bacterium. Taxonomy (GTDB): domain Bacteria; phylum Chloroflexota; class Limnocylindria; order QHBO01; family QHBO01; genus JACDBZ01. Next base: position 4,528 of record DATKDB010000068.1, read on the forward strand.
GCGGTCGCTGACGCCGAACCGGCGCAGCGCGTGCCGGACGAGCTCGTTGCCGACCTCGCGTTCCGCGAGGACGACCCGCGCGACGCCGAGGCGGCGAAGGTCGGCCTCCTCGGCTTCCGAGTGGGCGCGGGCCACGATCTCCGCTCGCGGGTTGCGCTGGAGGGCGTACGCGACGGCCTGACGGGTGGCGAGCGCGTCCGGGATGGCGACGACGACGGCGTGCGCATCGGCGATGCGCACCTGGTCGAGCACCGATGGGGCGCCGGCCTCGCCGTAGATGATCGGCACACCGGCGAGCCGAGCCTCCCGCGCGACGGCGTAGTCGCTGTCGACGGCCGCCCAGCTGAAGCCGCGCGAGTCGAGGACGCGGGCCACCGAGCGTCCGACGCGGCCGTACCCGAGGATGACCGCGTGCCGGCGGAGGCCCGCGGCCGGTTCGTCGCCCGCGAGCTCGGGCGACGTCGCGCGGCTCGTGAGCCGGCTTCCGAGGCGACGCGCCGCCGCCAGCAGGGGCTCCGCGGTGAGGATCGAGATGACGACGGCGCCCATGGCCAGGCTGAAGGTCTCGCGCTGGACGGCACCGACCGAGAGGCCGGCCGAGGCGAGGACGAAGCTGAACTCGCCGCTCTGCCCGATGAGCGCCCCGGTCCGCAGGGCGGACGACGGGCCCAGGCCGGCCAGACGCGCCAGCGCGGCGACCGGGATCGCCTTGCCGAGGGTAATGATGAGCAGGAGCGCGAGGACGACCGGCCAGGCCTCGATGATCGCGGCGGGCTGGAGCAGGATGCCGATCGACACGAAGAAGAACGTGCTGAACAGCTCGCGCAGCGGGACGATCTCGCCCAGAACGCTGGCCGTCAGGTCGGAGTCGGCGAGCGCCAGGCCGGCGACGAAGGCGCCGAGCGCGACGCTCACGCCGAGCGCGCTTGCGGCGAAGGCCGTGCCGATGGCGATGACGGCGACGCTGATCACGAACAGCTCGCGCGAGCGCAGGCCGGCGATCATCCCGAGGAGCCGCGGCAGCAGCCGTGATCCACCGAAGACGACGAGGGCCACGAACCCGAGCGCGATCGCGACTCGACCGACCAGGTTCGTCAGCGGCTCGTCTCCGCGTCCGCCGATCGCCGTGAGCGCCACGACGAGAACGACCGTGATGAGGTCCTGGACGATCGACACGCCGAGCGCGGCCCGCCCGTACGAGGTCGTGTGCAGCGCGCTCTCGCCGGCGACCTTGACGAGCACGACGGTCGAGCAGACCGATACGGCCCCGCCGATGAAGAGCGCCTCGACGAGCGGCCAGCCGAGAAGCAGGCCCGTGCCGACGCCGATGCCCATCGTGATCGCCACCTGGATCGGGGTCCCCATGAGCACGCGCGCCCCGACCGATCGCAGCTCGCCGACGCTGAACTGGAGGCCGATGCTGAACATGAGCAGTGCGACGCCGACGTCGGCGAGGGCGAGCACCTCGTCACGATCCGCGACGATGCCGGGGGTCGCCGGCCCGACGACGAGCCCGGCGGCGATGTACCCGAGCATCGGCGGCAGCCGCAGCCGATGGGCGAGGGCACCGAGCGCGAGGGCGGCCCCCAGGGCGACGAGCAGGGTGAGGCCCAGGCCGGTCATCGCGGGGCGGACGGCTTGGGCGGCATCGCCCGATCATACCGGCCGGATCGCATCGGCTAGACTTGGCCGGCAGCCTGCCGGCCGCGGGGCCTGGGGTCCGGTGCCGGGCCCGTATCCTCGGCGCCACGGTGGAGGCTGCGCACAACGCGGCCTCGTTTCATGCTTTCCGGAGACGCCTCGTCATGGATCACCTGACCGAGATCCTGCTTCAGCTCTTCGCGATCCTCGTCGCCGCCAAGGTCGGAAACGAGATCTTCCGGCGCCTCGGCCAGCCGACGGTCGTCGGCGAGATCCTCGGCGGCGTCATCGCCGGGCCGGCGGTCCTCGGCGTGTACGAGGTCAACGCCGAGACGGAGCTGTTCGCCGAGATCGGCGTCGTCTTGCTCCTCTTCCAGGTCGGGCTCGAGACCCGGCTCCATGACCTGCTGCGCGTCGGGCGAACGGCACTCGCGGTCGGCATCCTCGGCGTCATCCTGCCGTTCGCCGGCGGCTTCCTGGCGGCCGAGATGGCCGGCGGTGACCTGGCCCTCGCCATCTTCCTCGCCGCCGCGCTCACGGCCACGAGCGTCGGCATCACCTCGAACGTCCTTCGCGACCTCGGCGCCCTCACGACGCAGAGTGGGCGGATCATCCTCGGAGCGGCGGTCATCGACGATGTGCTGGCGATCATGATCCTGTCGGTGGCGTCCGGCGTCGCCGCCGGCAGCTTCGCGATCACGAACGTGCTCTCGCTGCTCGTCGTCGCGATCCTCTTCATCGCGGTCGTCGTGATCGGCGGGACGCGGATCCTGCGCCGCCGGCGGTCGCTCCTGACCGACCCTGAGTTCGCCGAGACGCCGTTCCTGCCGGGCATGATCGTCATGCTCGGCCTCGCCGCGCTCGCGTCGGTCATCGGGCTCGCGGCGATCATCGGCGCCTTCCTGGCGGGCATGGTCGTGGGCGAGTCGAGCGAGCGGCACGCGCTCGAGGCGGAGGTGGCGCCGGTCGCCGCGTTCTTCACGCCGTTCTTCTTCGGCTTCATCGGTGCGCAGGTCGACATCGCCGGACTGGCGAACGTCGACGCGCTCGTCCTTCTCGCCGGGATCACCGCGCTCGCGGTCGCGACGAAGTTCGTCGGCGCGTTCATCGGGGCCCTCGGCCAGGGACGGGCGCGGGCGGCCCTCGTCGGGTGGGGCATGGTGCCGCGCGGCGAGGTCGGCATCGTCGTCGCTGGGCTCGGCCTGTCGACCGGGGCGATCGAGGGCGAGATCTACTCGGTCGTCGTCGGCATGGCGATCATCACCACCCTCATCGTGCCGCCGCTCCTTCCGTCGCTCGTGCGGCGAGCGGAGGCCGACGCGGAGCCCCCTGGAAGCGCGGGCGGGCCGGCTGCCGGGATCGAGGATGACGACGGCATCGTCGGCGAGCCCGGGGCCGAGATCCACGAGCGCACCGCGGGCGTGCGCGACCGCGACGAGGCGGATCGCGTGGCCGAGCCCGAGCCGTCGGTGACGCCCGACGACGAACGGCGCGACGAGTAGGCCGGGCATCGGGCCCGGCCGGCGCGGAGGCGAACGAAGACGGCCCCTCCCCGGAGGACCGGGGAAGGGCCCGTCGATATCGGCCTATCCGATCGGTCTACTCGCCGCCCGGCGTGACCTCAACCGATCCCTTCGTGAAGCCGTCGCCGGTCGCATCCTCGATGCCCTCCAGCGCGGCCTCGGCGAGGTCGGTGCGGTAGGCGCCATCCGGCGGAGGCTCGGAGATGATCCCGGATTCCACGCTGATGTCGACGGTCTGCTGCCACAGGTCGGCATCCATGACGCCGATGCCGCCGGGTGACGGCCAGATGAGCGGGTTGATCTCGTTCATCATCCAGGCCTGGTGGCCTGCTCCAAGCGCCGAGCCCGCGTTCGTCGTGTACTCGACGCAGTCGTCCGGGTTCTCGCGGCAGTAGATCCAGCCACGGAAGCTGGCGCGCAGGAAGCGGGTGGCCACGTCCTCGTTGCCCTCCTCCGCCAGCCACGAGGCGCGGGCGAAGATCGCGTCCTGGAGCATGGCCGTGCCGACTTCGTTGTAGTCGATCACGGTGAGGTCTTCGGGCTGGTACAGCTCCCCGGTGTCCGGGTTCTCGGTCTCGAGGACCTGGGCGTACTCGTTGTAGATCATCGCCTCGGCGACATCGACCTCGTCGTTGAGCAGCGCCGACATGTCGAATGCCTGGATGACCTTCGTGTAGTCCGTGCCCTCCTCGAGCCCCACCGCGCGGGCCCCGGCGGTCACCTCGAACTCGTTGCCGAAGTCCCAGACTCCGACGCGCTTGCCGGCGTAGTCGGCGGGCGAGGTGATGCCCGAATCGGCCCAGGCCACGGACAGCGTTCCCGAGCGCTGGAAGACCTGCGCGATGTCGACGAGGTCGCAGTCCTGCTCGCGCGCCTCGAGGACCTTCGGGACCCAGCTGATCGTGAACGCGGGCCCATCCGCGGCGCACCCGACGGCCTGCGGGATGACGTCCGGCCCGCCGTCGAGGATCTCGACGTCGAGCCCCTCGTCCGCGTAGTAGCCCTGCTCGACGGCGGCGAAATAGCCGGCGAACTGCGCCTGCGGGGTCCACTGCAGCTGGAGCTGGACCACGTCGGCTTCGCCCCCGTCGCCGCCGTCGCCGCCGGGGGCGCCGCAGCCGGCGAGGGCGAGCACTGCGCTCGCCGCAACGCTCAACCAGATTCTGGATCGCTTCATCCGCTCGGACTCCTCATGGTCGGTGCTTCTAATTCCAATGCTGGATTCTACGAACGGCCGCGGCCCGCGGATAGGGGTTTATCCACACCTGGCCTCCTTTTCGTCGCCCGAGGTCAGGCCGGATGGTCAGCGCGAACCGATGCGTGCCACGGGATGAGCACGCGCTCGAGCGCGACGACGGCGAGATAGAACGCGATGCCGGTCAGCGCGCCGAGCAGGATCGCCGCCCACGTGACGTCGAAGCGCAGCGCCGAGGCGGACTGCACGACGATCCGCCCGAGCACGGCCGACGAGCCTCCGAAGTACTCACCGACGATTGCGCCGATCAGGCTCAGGGTCGTCGCGACCTTGAGCGCCGTGAGGAAGAAGGGCAGCGCGTTCGGGATGCGCACCTTGCGCAGGATGGTCCACTCGGACGCGGCGTAGGACCGCATCAGCTCGAGGGCCGATGGCTCGACCTGGGTCAGGCCGCGCGTCACGTTGATCATGACCGGGAAGAAGACGAGCAGGGCGGCGATCATCATCTTCGAGACCGGGTTCGTGATGCCGAACCAGTTGTTGAAGATCGGCGCGATGGCGATGATCGGGATCGCATTCGCAGCGATCGCGAAGGGCAGCACCGCGTCGCGGGCGTTCGCCCAGCGCGCGACGACGAAGGCGACCGCCAGGCCGACGAGCGTGCCGATGACGAGGCCGCCGACCGCCTCGAGCAGGGTCGTGCGCGCCGACTCGAAGAGCGGCCAGCGCCCCGACCCCCAGTTCTCGGCGAGCGCGGCGCCGATCGCCGATGGCGCCGGCAGGATGAAGCTCTGGACGTTCGAGATGCGAACGAGCAGCTCCCAGAGTGCGATGCCGCCGACTCCGACGAGCATGGCCGGGCCGTACTCGCGGACGCCGGATCCGAGGCGCGCGGCCCTGCCCGGCCGTGGCGGCGCCGGGACGCCGATCGACGCGGCCGTCACCCGATCCCGCCCTCGGCGACGACGCGCTCCTCCGAGGCCGCCGGCACGTCGCGGACCGGCCCGCCGTCGGCCCGCAGTGCCTCGCGCACCTGCGTCACGAGGCGGAAGTAGCGCGGATCCTCCCGCGTCTCCTCGTTGCGTGGGTGGGGAAGGTCGACCTCGATCTGCTCGGTGATGCGGCCTGGTCGTGCGCTCATCACGACGACCCGCGTCGAGAGGAACACCGCCTCCGGGATCGAGTGCGTGACGAAGACGATCGTCGTGCCGGTCCGCTGCCAGATGCGCAGGACCTCCGAGTTCATCCGCTCTCGGGTCATCTCGTCGAGCGCGCCGAACGGCTCGTCCATGAGCATGATCGACGGCTCGAGGGCCAACGCGCGGGCGATGGCCACGCGCTGCTGCATCCCGCCCGACAGCTGATGCGCGTGGTGGCGCGTGAACTCGCCGAGCTCGACCAGCTCGAGCATGGCGTGCGCCCGTGTCTCGCGCTCGGATCGGTCCATCCCGAGGAGCTCCAGCGGCAGGCGCACGTTCTCCTCGACGCTGCGCCACTCGAACAGGACCGGCGCCTGGAAGACGATGCCGTACTCCCGCCCCAGCCGCGCGCTGTGCGCCGTCTTGCCGTTGACCTCGATGCTGCCGGTCGTCGGTGCCGTCAGGTCCCCGATCAGGCGCAGGAGCGTGCTCTTGCCGCAGCCGGACGGGCCGATGAGGCTCACGAACTCCCCGCGGCCGATCGTCAGATCGATCCCCGACAGCGCGGTCGTGGCCCCCCGTCCCTCGACGCCGAACTGCTTGTCGACGCCGCTGATCCGGACCACCGGGGCGTTCGGCTCGGTCATCGCTCCTCCGTCAGGCTGCATCGGGCACGGCTCCTCGTCCGCGGAGCGCGAACTGCTCCGCCAGGCGGATGATGGAGAAGAAGGCGATGCCGAGCGCCGCGCAGGCGACGATCGTGGCCCACAGCTTTTCCGGGCCGCTGATGTACTGGTTGTTGAAGTTGATGATCGCCCGCCCGAGGCCGTCCGGGATGCCGCCCGGCCCTTCGCCGACGATGGCGCCCACGATGCTGGCCGTCGCGCTGATCTTGAGCGCCGTGAACAGATACGGCAGCGAGGCGGGCATGCGCAGCTTCCAGAAGACGCTCCATCGGCCCGCCGCGTACGACCGCATCAGCTCCAGCGCCCGCGGGTCGGGCGAGCGCAGGCCGCGGATCATGGCGATCGTGACCGGGAAGAAGGTCAGGTACGTGGCGATGATTACGACGCTCACGACGTCACGCCCGAACGCGAAGGCGATCATCGGCGCCAGCGCCACGATCGGGATCGTCTGGCTGGCGATCACGTACGGCACGAGCGAGCGCTCGAGCAGCCTGGAGTGCACGAAGAGCGCCGCCAGGCCGATGCCGATGACGGCTCCCGCGACGAAGCCGATCGCGGCCGCGCGCCAGGTGTGGAACGCGGCACCGACGAGGAACTGACCGAGCGACGCATCGGCGTTGCGCCGGACCGGGGCGGCCAGGGCGCCGACGATCTCCCAGACGTGGGGCAGGTTGAGATCCGAGGCGTAGCGGATGTCGAGCGGCGGATGCCACTCCCAGCCGAAGTAGCGCCACGGGTCGCCGCCGACGAACTTGACGCCCTCCCAGACGACGAGGATCAGCGCTGCGAAGGCGACGAAGATCCCGATCCGCCAGGGCCAGCCGCGCTCACGCGACCGCGGCATCGGTGATCTCGAGGGCGCGGTCGATGATCGCGAACCCCTCCGCCATCTCCTCCTCGCTGATGATCAGCGGCGGATTCGTGAAGAACGAGTTCCAGCGGACGAACGTGTAGAGGCCCTCTTCCCGGAACCGCCGGCCCAGGGCCGCCATCTCGTCGCTCGTCCCGTTGAACGGCGCCATCGGCTCCATCGTCTCGCGGTTCCGGACGAGCTCGACGATCCCGAAGAGGCCGATGCTGCGCACCGCGCCGACGCTCGGATGGCGGGCGGCCAGCTGCTCGTGATGAACCTTCATGCGCTCACCCATCCGCGTCGCGCGCTCGAGCAGCCCCTCCTCCTCGTACACCTCGATCGTCGCGAGGGCCGTGGCGCACGCGAGCGGGTGCGAGTTGTACGTCAGCCCGCCGTAGAAGACGTTGTTCTCGAAGTGCTCGGCGTACCTGCGCCGCATGCCGAGCGCGCCGAGCTGGACGTACGCGCTCGTCAGGCCCTTGGCCATCGTGATCAGGTCGGGCACGACGTCCCAGTGGTCGATCGCGAACCACTTGCCGGTGCGACCAAAGCCGGCCATCACCTCGTCGGCGATCATGAGGATGCCGTAGCGATCGCAGATCTCGCGCACGCCGGCGAGGTAGCCGTCGGGCGGGACGAGGATCCCGTTCGTGCCGGTCACCGTCTCGAGGATGAAGGCGGCGATCGTGCTCGGGCCCTCGAGCTGGATCGTCTCCTCGAGGTTCGCCAGCGCCTCCTCGGCCGTGTCCCAGCCGCGCTGGATGCCGTGGTACGGGTCCATGACGCGCACGACCCCTGGGATGCCCGGCTCGGCGGCCCAGCGGCGCGGATCGCCGGTCAGGCTGATGGCCCCGGCGGTGCCGCCGTGGTAGCTGCGGTAGCGGGCGAGGATCTTCTGCCGCCCGGTCACCATCCGGGCCAGCTTGATCGCGTTCTCGTTCGCCTCGGCCCCGCCGTTCGTGAAGAAGAAGGTGTCGATGTCGCCAGGGCAGATCTCGGCAAGCTTCTGGCCCAGGCGAGCTCGCGGCTCGGTGGCCATGAACGGGTTGGCGTAGGCGAGCGTCTCGGCCTGCTTCGCGATGGCGGCGATCACCTTCGGATGCCCGTGGCCGATGTTCGTGCACATCAGCTGGCTGTTGAAGTCCAGGTAGCGCTTGCCCTCGGGCGTCCAGAAGTAGCAGCCCTTCGCGCCCGCCACCGGGATCGGGTCCACCTTCGACTGCGCGGACCACTCGAAGATCGTGTGGCGCTTCGTGAGGGCGACGATCTCGTCGCCGGTCATGCTGCCCCGCTCGGCCTCGATCGCCATCGCCCCTCGCCAACCTCCGCTGCTGCTCACCGGTGAGCGCCGATTACACCACACCGCCAGCCACCGCCACGCTGACCGCGGAACGAGCCAGCGGTGGACGGCCCGGAGCCTCGCCCTCAGGCCGCAGCGCAGCGCAGAATGGCCTCCACCGAGCGGTCCGCATCGGCCTCGGAGGTCGACCAGCCGCTGACGCTGATGCGCATGGCGGCCACTCCCTGCCAGGTCGTGCCGCCCATCCAGGCCGTGCCGTCCGCCTGGACGCGGTTGATGACCGTTCGCGTCCGCTCGTCGTCGTCGCCGAACCGGACGAGCACCTGGTTGAGGACGACGTCGTTGAGCACCTCGACGCCATCGGCCTCGCCGAGCCGGTCCGCCATGCGACGGGCGAGGGAGCAGCAGCGCTCGACCATCGACGTGACCCCCGTGCGCCCGAGAGAGCGGATGGCCGCGTACAGGGCGAAGCCCCTGGCGCGGCGCGAGCTGTCGAGGACCCACTCCCAGTTTTCGCGCTGCTCGCTGCGCATGAGGTACGAGGCGCTGGTCGACATCGCCGCGCGGTGGGCCGCCGGCTCGCGGACGGCGACGAAGCCGCAGTCGTAGCCAACGTTCAGCCACTTGTGCGCGTCGGTCGACCACGAGTCGGCACGCTCGACGCCGCGCACGAGATGGCGGAGTCGCGGGACGGCGGCCGCCCACAGGCCGAAGGCGCCGTCCACGTGGAGCCAGGCGTTTGGATGGCCGGCGAGCGCGTCGGCGATGTCGTCGGCCGGGTCGAACGCTCCCGTGTTCACGTTGCCCGCCTGCACGCACACGATGAGCGGCCCGGCGGTGCCGGCGATCGCGGCTCTCGCCTCGTCCGCGAGCATCCGGCCCTGGCCGTCAACCCCGATCCGGGTGACCCGGTCCCGTCCGAGGCCGAGGTACTGGAGGGCCGTCAGCACGGTGGCATGCGCCTCTGCACCGATGACGACGTTGATCTCCGGCGCGCCGTACAGCCCGGCGGCCTCGACGTCCCAGCCGGCCCGCGCCAGGACGGCGTGGCGAGCTGCCGCCAGCCCGACGGCGTTGCCGAGCCCCGCGCCGGTCGGCAGGCCGATGCTCGCCTCGGCGGGCAGGCCGAGGAGCTCGAGCATCCAGCGTCCGGCGACCTCCTCGGCGGCGGCCGCGGCCGGCGAGAGGGCATGGAGCGCCGCATTCTGGTCCCACGCGGTCGTCAGCCAGTCGGCCGCGGTCGATGCCGGCAGGGCCCCACCGATGACGAAGCCGAAGTAGCGCGGTCCGGCCGACGCCACGAGGCCGGGGTCGACCGCCTCGGCAAGCTGCTCGATGACCGTCGTAGCGTCCTCGCCGTCATCCGGCAGCCGACCGCCGAGCCTGGAGACGATCGCCGCGGCATCGGCTCGCGGCCCGACGTGGCGGTCCGCCAGCCCGCCGAGGTACTCGAGCCCGAGCTCGGCGGCGCGCCGCATTGCCGTCTCCCGCTCGTCCATCCGGGCCATCCTACAACCCGGCGATCAGGCCTCCGTCGACGGCGACGAGCTGCCCGGTGAGGTACGACGCCTGGGCCGAGGCGAGAAAGGCGACGAGCGCGCCCAGCTCGTCCGGGCGGCCGTAGCGGCCCGCCGGGATCGTGGCCACGTGCGCCGCGCGCACTTCGTCCTCCGAGCGACCCTCGCGCTCGGCGCGTCCCGAGTCGAGCTCGTGGATACGTGGCGTGGCGATCCGACCCGGCAGGACGCCGTTGACCGTCACGCCCTCCGCGGCGATGGCCCGCGCCGTCGTCTTCAGCCACGCGGCCAGGGCGGATCGGCCGGCGCTCGAGTAGACGAGGTCGCCGATCGGCTGGCGGACGCCGCTCGACAGGATCGCCACGACGCGGCCCCAGCCGCGCTCGCGCATGCCGGGAAGCAGGTGCGTGGCGAGCGCGATCGGCGTCGCCGCCAAAAGCTGGAACGCGCGCTGCCAGGCCTCGGCGTCGGTCGCGGTCGGATCGACCGTCGGCGGGCCGCCGGCGTTGAGCACGAGGATGTCGACCGGGTGAAAGGCCCGGGCAGCGTCGGCGACCGCCGCGGCCGCCTCGGGCGAGGCGGCATCGGCCGCGACGTGCTCGACCTCGATCTCATGCGCCGTACGCAACTCGCGCGCCGTGGCGGCCAGCGCATCGGCCCGGCGCGACCAGATGAGCAGGTTGCAGCCCTCGGCGGCGAGCGCATCGGCACACGCGCGTCCGAGCCCGGAGGTTGCGCCGCCGACGACGGCCGTGCGGCCGCGGATCCCGAGGTCCATCTCAGCCCACCGCGGTCCGGTGGCGTCGGCGCAGCACGAGGTGCAGGGCCAGCCCGGCGACGAACGCAGCCGTGCCGATCCCCATCCAGAGCGGCTCGGTGACGAGCAGCGCGATAGCGCCCACGCCGAAGAGGATCCGCTCGGCCCACGTCGCCGGTCCGAGGACCCAGGCCCCGGTGACGACGGCCAGCGCCGCAACGGCGCCCGCCCCGGCCAGGCAGGCGATGACGATCGTCGCGACGTCTCCCTGTAGGAGCAACCCCTCGCCCTGCGGCGCGAGCACGAAGACGAACGGCACGAGGAAGGCGGGGAGCGTGTACTTCCAGGTGAGCCACATCGTCTTCACCGCCTTTCCGCCGGTGATCGCCGCCGCCGCGAACGGCGAGAGGGCCGTGGGTGGCGAGACCTCCGAGAGGACCGAGTAGTAGAAGATGAACATCGCCGCGGCGGCCGGTGCCACGTCGAGGCCGATGAGCGCAGGACCGATGATCACGTAGCTGATGATGAAGCTCGCCGTCACCGGCACGGCGAGGCCGAGCAGCAGGATCGAGAAGGCCGAGAAGATCGCGGTCAGGACGAGGCTGCCGCCGGCGAAGGCGACGATGATCGCCGCCAGCTTCAGGCCCAGGCCGGTGAGCGTGAGCACGCCGACAATGAGCCCGGCGGCCGCCATGACCGGCGCCACGGCCAGCACGCCCATGCCCCCGGCGGCGAGGGCGTCCCAGGCCCGCCGCGGCGTCAGGCGGTACTTGCGGTCGAGGAAGCTGAGCGCGAACGCGAGGGCGGTGGCGAAGACGACCGCCCGGAACGCGGTGAAGCCCATCGCCATGAACACGACGATCGCGATGAGCGAGCTGAAGTGGTAGCCGTACCGAAGCAGCAGCCGGCCGACCGGCGGCGTCTCGATCGCGACCGGCTGGGTCCGGAAGCGTCGCGCATCCATCTCGATGGCGAGGATGATCCCGAGGTAGTAGAGGAGCGTCGGGACGGTGGCCCAGATGAGCACCTCGAGATACGACACGCTGAGGATCTCGGCGATGATGAACGCGGCGGCCCCGAGCGTTGGTGGCGACAGGATGGCCCCGATGCCGGCGGCCGCCAGCACCGCACCGCCCTCCTCGCGCGGGTATCCGGCCCGCTTCAGCACCGGCCAGGAGACGCTGCCGAGGGTGACGGTCGTCGCCACGCCCGAGCCCGAGACGGTGCCGAGGAGGAACCCGGCGAGCGTCACTGTGCGACCGGGACCGGCCCGCGACTGGCCGAACGCGGCGAACGAGATGTCCAGGAAGAACCTGCTTGCGCCGGAGTACTCGAGGACCGCGCCGTAGATCGTGAAGAGCACGATGTAGGTCGCGGCGACGTCGAGTGGGATGCCGAAAATGCCCGACGTGCTGAGCACGTTGTGGCCGACGAGGCGCGGCCACGCGTAGCTGACATGGTCGAAGGGCGCCGGAAAGAACGGTCCGAGGTAACCGTAGGCCAGGACGAAGACGATGATGGCGGGGACGATCCAGCCGACCGTGCGCCGCGTTGCCTCGAGGACGAGGGCGATGACGAGGGTGCCGACGACGAGCTCCTCGGGGCCGGGCGAGACCGACCGTCGGAAGAAGGTCTGCCAGTCGAGCGCGATGTAGCCGAAGACCGCGAAAGTCAGGAGAGCCAGCGCCCAGTCGACGAGGTGCGGATGGTCCGCTCGCCCTCCATCGCGAGCGGCTTCGGATCGGCCCCAGCCGCGGTAGAGGAGGAACGTCGTCGCGAGCATGAGCATCGCGAAGAGCGGCAGGTACAGCTGTTTCGAGATCGGGTTGAAGACCCACCACAGGCCGAGCAGCGCGAGCGCCGCTCCCAGCACCTGGACGAGCCGGAACGGGATGCCGGTCAGGTGGCGCGCCGGCTTCTCCGCCTCGTACTCGGCGAGGAGCGCCTCCTCGTCGACCGCGGGGTCCCCGTCGACGGCCGCTTTCGCTGTCATGGCCTCCCCTCGATCGAGATGACGATCGACGGGCTCGAGTCGGAGACGAGCCGCCAGAGGTCGACCGGCGGCCGGCCGTCGACGAGGAGCGTCCGACGACCGAGGTCGGTGGCCGCGACCCGCAGCTCCTCGACCTCCAGCTCGTAGGCTGGCGGCGCGTGCCACCAGCCATGATCTGTCGCGATCGGCCTCGTCTCGACGGCGTAGTACTCCTCGAGGACGGCGAGCTGCTCGGCCGAGAGGCGGTCGAGCGCGAACCGACCGTCCTCGCGCGTCACGAACCGCTCCTCGGCGAGCGTTCCGTACAGCGAGTTCCGGTAGC
>DATKDB010000069.1:0-3609 GCA_035512895.1 Binatia bacterium
GGCGTCGTCGAGCCGCACGAGCGGCGCCGTCGTCTTCGCCAGCTGCATGAGCGAGAGCGTCCCCTCCTGCATGCGCGCGCCACCCGATGCGCTGACGACGATGGCCGGGATGCGCTCCGCGAGGGCGGTCTCGAAGCAGCGCGCGAGCTTCTCGCCGACGACGGCGCCCATGCTGCCTCCCATGAAGCGGAAGTCGAAGATGGCGATCGCGACCCGCACGCCGTCGATTTCGCCGGTGCCCCAGACGACCGCGTCGCGGAGCCCGGTCTTGACGCGGGATGCCTCGAGCCGATCGGTGTATGGCCTGTCGTCGTGGAACCCGAGTCGGTCGACCGACTCCAGCCCGGCATCGCGCTCCTCGAAGCTGGACGCGTCGAGCAGCATGTCGATCCGCTCACCGACCGACATGCGGAAGTGATGCCCGCAGGACGGGCACAGCCGCAGCGTCCGCTCGAGTTGGCGGTTGAAGACCTGCGCCTCGCAGCTCGGGCACTTCGTCCAGGCGTCGGTCGGCGCGGCGCGGCGGCTGAACGGGAACTTGATCGGCAATCTGGCTCCTCCCTACCGATGCAGGAGCCGATGGACCGGGGCGGATGGGCGCCGGGTGCTGCGCCAGACCGCGAACGCCGTCACGCCGACCCCGACGGCCGATCCGACAGCGCCGGTCACGATGAGGCGCCGGGGGTGCCGGAGGATCCACGGCGCCCCGCCCGCGCCGGAAAGGCGCGAGCCGAGCCGCGCCTCGAAGCGTGGCCCGACGAGCGGCGCGGCGAGCGTGCCGCGGAGCGAGGCCGCGGTGCGCAGGAGGGCGTGGTCCGCGGCCGCCAGGCCGGCCCTCGCCGCGGCAGCGCCCGGCGCCGCGCCGTCGAACAGCTGACCGAGGGCATGATCGAGCCGTTCGGCCCGCGTCGGTTCAGTGGTCATGACGCTCCTGCAAACACCGGCGAACGCTGAACGTTACACCGAGGGCGGCCCGGACCCAAACTCAGCCCTCGAGCGCCTCCGCCAGCTGGCGCAGGGCGCGGTGCTGCAGGACGCGGACCGCACCCTCGCTGCGATCGAGGACCGCGCCGATCTCCCTCGCCGACAGGCCGTCCACGAACCGCAGCACGACGACCTGGCGCCGGTCCTCAGCGAGCCCGTCGAGCGCGCGGCGCAGCCGGCGGCCGTCCTCGGCCAGCCCGACGACGCCGGCCGGGTCATCGTCGGTCGCCGGCTCGCGGACCGAGTCGAGCGAGGTCGTCCGCTGGCGGCCACGCGCCCTGAGCGTGTTGGCGATCTGGTTGTGCGCGATGCGGAACAGCCAGGCACGGAACGTGGCGCCCTCGTCGCGGTAGCGGCCGATGGCCCCGAGGGCGGCGAGGAACGTGCGCTCGGTCGCGTCCTCGGCGTCGTGATGGTCGCCGAGCAGGTAGAAGCAGTAGCCATAGACCCGGTCGAGATAGCGCCGGTAGAGCGCCCCGAACGCCTCCCGGTCCCGCTGCGCGGCGCGCACGGCCGCGAGGTCCGGGTCGAGGGTCGGACGTCGATCGCGCATCGGCTCCGAGGTCATGCGGGGACCTCGCGTCCAGCGGTCACGACCTCTCCGCTCGAAACGACCGTGCGGCCGTCGCCCACCTCGACGATGAGCGCCCCGCTCGGGTCGAGGCCCACGGCGCGGCCGCGCGCCGTGCCGTCGGGCGTCGCGACGGTCACGAACGTTCCCAGGGTCGTGCACGCCGCGCGGTAGCGCTCGAGCGGCGACTCGCCGGCCTCGACGGCGGCCAGCTCGGTCTCGAGCGCGGCGAGCAGGCGCGCGAGCAGCGCGACGCGGTCGACCGGCCCCCCGGCGAGGTCGGCGAGCGACGTCGCGCGCTCCGCGATCTGGCGGGGCATCGATTCGCGCGTCCAGTTGACGTTCAGGCCGATGCCGATGACCGCTCCGGACAACCGGTCGCCGCGCGTCATCGTCTCGGTCAGCAGGCCGCCGACCTTGTCACCGTTCCCCGCGACGAGGTCGTTCGGCCACTTGATGCCGACCGGCGCCACGGTGCCACACGCCCCGGCCGCGGCCAGGGCCGCGGCGAGGCCGAGCTGCCACGCGTCGCGTGCTTCGATCTCAGGCCGCACGACGACGCTGCACATGAGGTTGACACCCGGCGGCGACAGCCATGCGCGCCCGCGACGGCCACGCCCGGCCGACTGCTCCTCAGCGACGACGACGCGCCCGTCGGCATCCGCCTCGTCGAGCAGCGCGCGCGCTCGATCGTTCGTCGATCCGATGCTGGCGTGCGCCTCGATGGCATGACCGATTCGGCCCATCGGTCTGACGGCTCGCTCCCAGGTCTCGATCATCGGGCGCACACGATAGCCGCTCGCGGCCGAGATGCCCACCGGCGTGCGCTACACTCGCCTCGCGATGAGCCAGACCCTCGACGCCGTGGGCACGGCCCAACCGCCGGTCCGCGAGCGTCTCTTCACCGGCATCCAGCCGTCGGGCGCCTCGCACCTGGGGAACTACCTCGGCGCTCAGGTGAGCTACGTGGCGCTCCAGGATCGGTACGAGTCGATCTACGGCATCGTCGACTACCACGCCATGACGACCGTGCACGACGGCGACGAGCTGCACCGCCTGACCCGGGAGATGGTGCTCGACATGCTCGCCGTCGGGCTGGATCCGAAGCGCTGCGCGATCATCCGCCAATCCGACTTCCCCGAACATGCCGAGCTGGCCTGGATCTTCAACACCGTCACGCCGGTGAGCTGGGCCGAGCGCACCCCGACGTACAAGGAGAAGCGACAGCAGGGCGTCGAGAACAGCATGGGGCTGCTCGACTACCCGGTCCTGCAGGCGGCGGACATCGTCATCTACCGGGCCTCGGTCGTCCCGGTCGGCAAGGACCAGGACGCCCATCTCGAGCTGTCGCGCGAGATCGTTCGCGCCTTCAACCGCCGCTACGGGCCGATCTTCCCCGAGCCGGCGGCGGTCCACAGCGAGGCGCCGGTCGTGCTCGGCCTCGACGGCGTGACGAAGATGAGCAAGAGCGCCGGCAACACGATCCCGATCTTCGCCGAGCCCGACGAGATTCGGCGACTCGTCATGCGCATGGTCACCGATCCGCAGCGCATCAAGCGCACCGATCCGGGCCGCCCGGAGATCTGCAACGTCTGCCAGCTGCACCGATTCTTCGGCGACGACCACCTCGACATCTGGGACGGCGAGCGCACGGCGCGCACCGGGTGCGTCGAGACGAAGCAGCTGCTGGCCGAACGGATCATCGAGCACTTCCGGCCGATGCGCGAGGCGCGCGCGAGCCTCGCAGCAGATCCCGCCGTCGTCGAGGACACGCTGCGCGACGGCGCGGCGAAGGTGCGCCCGATCCTCGAGGCGACGATGGACGAGGTCCGCGCCGCCGTCGGGATCGGCTCGCCCCGAGCGACCCGCGGGTGACCGGCCCGGCGTCGGGTACGACTGGCGGGATCGGGCCACGCGAGCGGCGCTGGCTCATCGGCTTCCTCGTCCTCGGCAGCGTCTACTTCGCCGTCCTCCTGCTCGAGCGGCTGTTCGCCGCCATGGGCAGCATCGGGTCGATCCTGCTCATCGTCTTCCTAGCCTGGCTGCTGGCGTTC
>DATKDB010000070.1:0-31716 GCA_035512895.1 Binatia bacterium
GGCGCCGGCGCGGCGACCGAGGAGGCGCCGGCCCCGGCCGGCGAAGCGGCGCCATCAGCCGATGAGGCCGAGCCCGCGAAGAAGGCCGATGAGGCTGAGCCCGCCCAGCCGGAGGCCGCGGCCGATGCCGGCGCGCAGGCCACCGAGCAGCAGGAGCAGGCGCCGGCCGCCGCGGCGGAGCCGGCGACGCCGGACGCGACGGCTGAGCCCGCACCGCCGGCGCCGGCAGCCTCCGGTGGTGACGGCGCCGCGCGCATGACGCCTGCCGTCCGTCGCCTCGTTCGCGAGAACCAGATCGACATCTCCCAGCTCAGCGGCAGCGGTGCGGGCGGGCGCGTGACCCGCGAGGATGTGCTGGCCTACATCGAGAAGGGGTCGCAGGCGGCTGCCGCGCCAGCGGACAGGGAGCCCGCGACGGGGGCCGAGTCAGCGGCACCGCCCGCCGCGGAGCCGAAGGCGGAGGCGGTGGAGAAGCCGAAGCCGGCAGGCCCGGCGCCGGCATCGGTCCCGGCACCCGTGGGAGGCGACACCGAGGTCGTGCTCTCGCAGATGCGCAAAGCGATCGCGAAGAAGATGACCCAGGTCAAGCAGACCGTGCCGCACGCCTACACGGTCGTCGAGGTCGACATGACCGGCGTCGTCAAGTGGCGCGAGGCGAACAACATGGCCTTCAAGGCGCGCGAGGGCGCGTCGCTCAGCTACGTGGCCGTGCTCGTCAAGGTCGTGACCGACACGCTGCGCAAGCACCCGACACTCAACAGCCAGTTCGCCGATGACAAGATCATCCTCAAGCAGGCGATGAACATCGGGATCGCGGTGGCGGTCGACAACGGCCTGATCGTGCCGGTCATCGCGAACGCCGACCAGCTGAGCATCAGCGGCGTGAACGCGCGGATTCGGGACATCTCGAGCCGGGCCCACGCCGGCAAGCTCCGGCTGGACGAGCTCCAGGGGGGGACCTTCACGGTCAACAACACCGGCTGGTTCGGATCGGTGTCGTCCATGCCGATCGTCAATGCGCCGGAGGTCGCCATCCTGTCGATGGAGGCGATCGTGAAGCGAGCGCGCGTCATGGAGATCGACGGCGCCGACGTCATCGCCATCCGGCACATGATGAACATGACCTGCTCATTCGATCACCGCGTCCTCGACGGAGCGCAGGTCGGGTTCTTCCTGGCCGACGTGCGCAAGGCGCTCGAGGAGTGGGACGCCGGCACGCCGCTCGGCTAACCGACCTCACCGATCACGTCTTGGACGGAGATCTGTACGAAGTCGAATCGCCGCGGGACGGTGACTGACCGCGATCCGCTCGGGCCCTAGCCGGCTGGCGCGTCCTCGCCGCGCAAGCGGCGGACCGCCGGGACCCACGCCATCGCGCCCGCCGCCTGGAGCGCGAGGAGGAGGAGGAGCAGTAACCCCGGCCCGGCGATCACCGCCGCGGGGACGAACAGGTCCACCTGTCCGACGAGGACGTCCGCTCCCCACGTGCCCACGTCGAGTCGTGCAGGATCGAAGGCGATAGCGAACGGGGCATTCAGCACGCGATCGCCCGGCAGTCCCGAGCCCGGACCGGCGGATGGGGCCGGCGCTCCGCCGTCCGACCCGGAGGCCCCCGGTGCGGCGTCGGTGCTGTCCGGCGCCTCGGTCGGGTCCGGCGCGGCGGCCTCCGGCGTCGTCCGCGGGGTTGGGGTCGGGGTCGGGCGGGGGGTCGGGGTCGGGGTCGGGGTCGGAAGAATGCCGAGAGATGGCAGCGGCAGGAGCGGCGTCGATGTCGATGTCGGTGTCGGTGTCGGTGTCGGCGTCGGCGTCGGCGTCGGCGTCGGTGTCGGTGTCGGATCGGTCACGAGGACGACGGGCGGCACGCCGAGGAGCGCGCCACTGCCGCTGCAGTCCTGCTGCCGGTAGGCCGTCGCGTTCCACGTGAGCGATCCGGCCGACTGCGCGGTGGCGTCGACGGTAAAGCTCACCCAGTCAAGGAGCCCGAGACGATCGCCACCGCTTCCGGCGCGAACCTTGACCCGGTTGCCCGACAGCGCCGCGCCCCACGAGCCGCCCGCGCTCGACCCGGTCACCATCGCGCCGGCGACGAGGAAGTTGGATGGCACGTCGAGGACGACGCAGCCGATCTCGCTGCTGCTCAGCAGGTCGGCGAGCGGATCCTCGTTCGTCGCCGTCAGCGCGAACGTCGTCGCGACGCCGGTCGTCACCGCCCGCGGGGAGGCGGTCAGCGTCCAGAGCGTCGACTCCGCGGCGGCGGGCGCGGGTGCCGTCGTCACGAGCGCTCCGGCCAGGAGGAGCGCCCCGCTCAGGCGGCCGATTCGGATGCCCATCAGGCCACCCACAGCTCGGGCCGCCACAGCTGGCTCGGCTCTTCTCCGGGGAGCGGCGCGTCGGGTGCCGTCTCGATCCCGAGGATGAAGGCCGTGACGAGCTCCTCCTGGAGCTGCGTCCCGGCGGCGTCACCGAGGCGCTTGAGCGCCTCGGTGATCGGGAGCGCCTTGCGGTACGGCCGCGTCGTCGTCATCGCGCTGAAGGCGTCGGCGACCGCGAGGATCCGACCGATCATCGGGATCGCCTCGCCCTCGAGGTGCTCGAGGTAGCCGTCACCGTCCCAGCGCTCGTGATGGTGCCGGATGCCCGCACGCACGAGATCGACGTTCGGGACATCGCGCACGATCGCGTCGCCCAGCGCGACGTGCTGCTGGAACATCTCGTACTCGCCCTCGGTGAGCTTCGACGGCTTGCGCAGGATGACGTCGGGAATCCCGATCTTGCCGACGTCGTGCAGGAGGCCCGCGAGCTGGAGCGTGCGCTGGGCCTCCTCATCCATGCCCATGCGCCGTGCGAGGAAGACCGCGTAGCGCGCGACGTCCTCGGAGTGGCGCTTCGTGTATCGGTCCTTCGTGTCGACGGCGATGACGAGCCCCTGGAGCACGTCGAAGCTGCCGGAGATGACCTGCTGCTCGTCAGCGTCCTGGGCGACACGCACGCGGTCGCCGCCGCCGGCCTTCGCCTCACCGAGCGCTACCGCCGCCGCCGAGAGGAGGTCGGTCACGGATCTGGCATGGTCGGGGAAGGCGCAGATGCCGGCGCTGACGGTGACGGGCAGCGACTCCGACTCGCCGAACTGCACGCTCACGTCCGCGAGGCACGTGCGGAGCCGCCCG
The DNA here is from genome assembly GCA_035512895.1 of Binatia bacterium. Taxonomy (GTDB): domain Bacteria; phylum Chloroflexota; class Limnocylindria; order QHBO01; family QHBO01; genus JACDBZ01. The sequence continues at coordinate 3,168 of DATKDB010000070.1, forward strand.
ACGGCGGTCGCCATCTCGGCGGTCCCGGCCCCGGGCTGCAGGAGGAGGAACTCGTCGGGGCCGTACCTGGCGACGTGCCCGCCGGCGCCCTCTCGGTCGACGAGCGCCGCGACGCGGAGCAGGACCTCGTCCGCGGCCTCGTGGCCGTGCGTGTCGTTGAAGAGCCGGAAGTTGTCGATGTCGAGGAGCGCGGCGCCGATTTGCCGCTTCGCGGCGCGAGCCGACTCCACCTCCTCGGCGAGCAGCGCGACGACCGCACCATGGTTGAGCATCCCGGTCAGGGCGTCGGTCCGGGTCGCCTCGAGCAGCTGCAGGTGCTGGCGGCTGAGCCGTGCCTGCGTCGCGCGGAGGACGAGCAGCATGAGCCCCGCCAGGAGGACCCCGGCGACGAGGATGACGAGCATGACGTCGGTTCGGGTCGCCTCGAGGCTGGCCATCAGCTCGGACGCGTCGCGCCAGAGGCCGACGACGGCGAGCGTCCGGGCGTCCGCGTCCACGATCGGCAGGTACTCCTGGAGAACGGCGCCCTCGCCGGGCAGCCCGTGGGCGGCTTCGACTTCGTCGCCCTCCTCGACGAGGAGGGCGCTCGGCTGGCCGTCGAGCGCGCGGCGCATGCTCGGAGACGTCGCGGACACGTGCCCGATCGCCGCCGCGGCGTTGCTGACGATCACGCGCCCGTCCAGGTCGCGGAGCTCGATGCGCACGATCGAGTCCCGGTCGCTCAGGGCATCGAGCATGCCCACGAGCTCCGCGCGTCGCGCGGCGCTCAGGCCGTCGCCGTCGAGGTCCTCCGCGCGCAGGCTGCCGTTCACGAAGAGCTCGACGAGCGAGGCGTCGCGCGACACGACGCTCGCGAGCGTCGCGCTCCGCAGGTGCGCCGACGAGACCGCGACGAGGGCGCTCGCGGTGACGCCCACGAGCACGAGAATCACGCCGAAGACGAGGACGAGCAGCCTCGGCCTGTGCCGATCACCGCCGGTCAGTCGGGCGAGCAACATATCGCGGCGGACGATAGGGCGGGAGGTCCGGGGAATCGATAGGACATCCGGCGCGAACGTACCGGTCGCGCAGCGCGGGTGCCACGACGCGCCCGCGACGAGGCCCGACAGCGTGGGACCTACCCCGTACTACCGTCGGGCGGCTCGCCGATGCCGTGGAGAAGGTCGGCGACGGGCGGCACGCGGGAGCCTTCGCTAGACTGGCCGCATGGCCCTGGATCATCCACGCCCGGATTTCAGCTCGCTCGGCGAGCTGAACGTCGTCAGCAACCCGACAGACGGGGGCCATGCATCGCCGTCGGATGTGATGTATCCGGGCGGACCGCAGATCGACGGGGGCCTGCTCGCCCCGGGCGACCCGGTCCCGGTGAACGCCGGCCCCGGCGGCCGGCGCCCCGACTGGCTGAAGGTCCGCATCGGCGCTGGAGCGACGTACGCGAACACGAAGCACGTCCTCCGCGACGAGGCCCTGAACACCGTCTGCGAGGAGGCTCGCTGCCCGAACATCGGCGAGTGCTGGGCGCTGGGCACGGCGACCTTCATGATCCTCGGCAGCGTCTGCACCCGGAACTGCGGGTTCTGCGCCATCGACACCGGGCGTCCGCCGATCACCGACACCGATGAGCCACGGCGCGTCGCCGAGGCCACGAAGCTGATGCGCCTGCAGCACGTCGTCATCACGATGGTCGCGCGCGACGACCTAGCCGACGGCGGCGCGCGGATCGTCGCCGAGACGATCCGCCAGATCCGGCTCGAGAACCCCGGGACGAGCATCGAAGTCCTGATCAGCGACCTGAACGGCCGGCCCGACGACATCCGAACCGTCGTCGAGGCCCAGCCGGACATTCTCAACCACAACGTGGAGACCGTCCCCCGCCTCCAGAAGGCGGTCCGGCGGCGCGCCCGCTGGGATCGGTCCGTCTCGGTCCTGGTCGAGGGGCGGCGAGTGGCCGGCGAGATCGGCTTCGGCGACCTCGTCACGAAGACCGGCATCATGCTCGGGTTGGGCGAGACCTGGGACGAGATCGTCGAGGCCATGGCGCTCCTGCGCGAGGCCGACGTCGACGTGCTCACGATCGGCCAGTACCTGCGCCCGTCGGCGAAGCACCTGCCATTGGCGAAGTACTACACGCCGGCCGAGTTCATGAGCCTGCGTCGTATCGGCCTCGAGATGGGCTTCAGGCACGTCCAGTCCGGGCCGCTCGTGCGCTCCAGCTACCACGCCGCCGAGCAGGTCCCCGGTCGCGAGACGGCCGCCGCCTCCTGAACGATGCGCGACATCACCGCCCCAACGGCCGGGGCGCCTGCGACACGACCACGGCGGCCCGATCCCAGCGCCCCGTACCGCCCGGCGAGCGACGAGCACCCCCTGCTCGCCGCCCACGGCGGCGTCCTGACGGTCGATCGCCTCGGCACCGTCCCCTACCGGCCGGCCTGGGAGCTGCAGGACGAGCTGGCCGAGCAACGGCGCGCACGGCGCATCGGCGACCGCCTGCTGCTCCTCGAGCACTTCCCGGTCTACACGACCGGCCGCGGCGGCGATCCGGCGAACATGCTCGCGAGCCCCGAGCGGCTGCGCGAGATCGGCGCCGAGCTGATCCGCATCGACCGCGGCGGCGACATCACGTACCACGGCCCGGGGCAGATCGTGGCCTACCCGATCGTCGAGCTTCGTGACCCGCTCGACCTGCGTCGCTACGTCAGGACCCTCGAGGCCGCGACGATCGCGACGGTCGCGGCGTTCGGGGTCGAGGCATCCGGGCTCGACGGCCACCCCGGCATCTGGGTCGCGGGCCAGCGCAAGCTGGCGGCGATCGGGGTGCGGGTCCGGCGCGGCGTCACGACCCATGGCCTCGCCCTGAACGTCGCCACCGACCTGCGATGGTTCGACGAGATGATCCCGTGCGGCATCGCCGACAAGGAGGTGACGTCCATCGCGCATGAGCTCGGCCGGCAGGTGCCGATGGACGCGGTCGAGGACGAGCTCGCGCGGCAGCTGGCCGCCCACCTCGGCCTGCGCATCGCCGATGGCGCCGACGGCGTCATCGGTCCCGGCGGCGGGCGCGAGCAGTGACCGATGAATCGACCGTCGAGCGTGCAACGGCCCCGGCCGCGGATCCGGCGCACGGCGTCCGCCTGGAGGTCGGCGAGTTCGGCCCGTGGCAGACGAACGCGTACCTCGTCTGGGACGGCCGCTCGCCCGACGCCCTCGTCCTCGACCCGGGGATGGGTGCGGCGCAGCCGCTCATGGAGCGCGTCGGCGTCAACGGCCTGACGCTCCACCTCGTCGCGAACTCGCACGGCCACATCGACCACATCTTCGACAACGCGCCGCTCATGCGCGCCTCGGGCGCGCCGCTCGCCATCCACCGAGACGACGCGCACCGGCTCGACGGCAGGAACAGCTACGGCTTCGAGATCGAGGCGGTCGTCGCGACCCGGGACCTTCGTGAGGGCGAGCAGCTGCGGATCGGCGATCTCGTCTTCGACATCCTCCACACGCCGGGCCACACGGAGGGCTCGGTCTGCCTGTACGAGGAGCGGCTCGGGCTGCTCCTCTCGGGCGACGTCCTGTTCGCCGGGTCGTACGGCCGGACCGATCTCGCCGGCGGCAACGACGAGCAGATGGTCGCCTCGCTCGCGCGCCTTGCGCGCGAGATGCCGGCGGGTGTCCGCGTCCTGCCCGGCCATGGCCCGGAGACGACGATCGCGCGCGAGCTGCCCTGGCTGAGGCGCATCGCGCAGGCCGGCCGCCTCCTCCCCCCGGGCTGACCGGGGCTCTCCGGCATCGGTCCTGCCGGTAGGATCGACGAACGGACGAAGGAGCAACCGATGGCGAACCTGCGAATCACCTGGCTCGGGCACGGCGGCGTCCTCTACCGGTCACCGAACGACGCCTGGATCTGGATCGACCGATGGACCGGCGCCCCCACCTACCCCGACGCGTACCGGGCCGCCGAGAAGGTCAGCGTCGTCGCCCCGACGCACGGCCATTTCGACCACGCCGGCGAGGATCTCGTCGACCTCGTCGAGCTGGCGAGGGCCGACGGCGCGTCGGTCGTGTGCGGGCACGAGATGAGCGTCGAGCTGGCCCGCCACGGGGTCGAGGCAGTCGGCATGAACAAGGGCGGCCGGTTCGAGGCCGCCGGCATGGGCTTCACGATGGTTCATGCCGAGCACACCGGCGGTGCAACCCTGAACACCGATGACGGCCAGGTCACGCGCGAGCTCGGCTGCTGGGGCTGGGTCCTCGAGTTCGAGGACGGCACGACGGTCTACCACTCCGGCGACACCGATCTCTTCGGCGACATGCGGCTCGTCGCCGAACGCTTCCATCCCGAGATCGCGGTGCTGCCGATCGGCGGTCACTACACGATGGGCCCGCGGGACGCCGGGTTGGCGCTCGACCTCGTCGGTGCCTCGACGGTCATCCCGGTCCATTTCGGCACGTTTCCGGCGCTCGCCGGGACGCCGGACGCCCTGCGCGACCACACGTCAGCGGAGGTCGTCGTCCTGGAGCCCGGGGAGACCTGGGGCGAGTGACGCGCATTCGGGCCGCGCGGACCGGCGACGCGGAGGCCATCTCGCGGATCCAGATCGCGTCGTGGCGCGCCGCGTATCGGTCAATCATGCCGGCCGAGTTCCTCGCGACGCTCGACGAGGCGGAGCGCGCAGACCGATGGCGGGGGCGGATCGGTCCCGCCAACCCAGCCGAGGCGCCGATCTTCGTCGCCGTCGACAATGCGGACGCGGTCCTCGGCTTCGTCAACGTCGGCCCGGTGCGCGACGACGACGTGGCGCCGGCGGGCCGGGGCGAGGTGTACACGCTCTACGTCGAGCCCGGAGCCTGGCGCCGCGGCATCGGCTCGGCCCTCCTCGCCGCCACCGACGAGCACTGGCGCTCGACCGACGTCCGTGAGCTGCTCCTCTGGGTCTTCGAGGACAACGCCGCGGCGCGTGCCTTCTACGAGGCGCAGGGCTGGGCAGCGGACCGGACGCGCAGGCTCGATGACTTCGGCGGCGCGCAGCCGGCGGAGATCCGCTATCGGCGGACCATCCCGGGGCGTGATCAGCCGAGGTAGGAGAGGTCGAGCGGCCGCGGCTTCACGCCGAACGCGCGCTCGAACGCGTCGAGGTCGGTCGCATTCGGGCGCTGCAGCGAGCTGATCTGGTCGTGGCTGACCGGGAAGGCCGGCAGGATGCGATCGGTGACGGCGGTGATCGCGCTGATGAGCGGGATCGGGACCCCGACCTTCAGGCGCCGCATGCCGGTCGCTGCCGACACGGCGTCCACGATCTGCCGGTACGTCAGGTGCTCGGGCCCACCGAGCTCGTACATCGATCGCGCGCGGCCGTCATCGGTCAACGAGCGCTCGATGGCGATGGCCAAGTCATCCACGGCGAGCGGCTGGAAGCGCGCGTCGCCCCGGCCGGGGATGGCGACGATGCCGGGGGACCAGTACCGGAGTGTCGTCCTCACGAGGTTGAAGAAGCCGTCGCCCTCGCCAAAGAGGAGGGACGGGCGCAGGACGACCCACTCGAGCGCCGATGATCGGACCGCCTGCTCGCCGCGCCACTTCGAGTGCAGGAAGGCGAGCCCCGGGTCGTCGGTCACGCCGATCGCCGAGAGATGAACGAAGCGCGAGACCCCGGCGCGCTCGGCCGCCTCGACGACGCGCTCGGTGCCGAGTGCGTTCACCGCGTCGAAGCGACGGCCACGACTTTCGCGCGGGATCGCCGCGAGATGGACGACGGCGTCGGCGCCGGCGAGCGCGTCGTCAAGGCCATCGCCCGTCACGTCGGCGGCGCGGGCCTCCACGGCGTCGCTCCAACCGTCGAGCCGCCGCCCATCACGCGAGATGGCGATCACCCGGTGCCCCGCCCCGACGAGGTGCGGCACAAGGTGGCTCCCGACGAATCCGGTGGCGCCGACGACCGCGATCTGGAGGCTCATGCCCCCAGTCTGCCGCTATTTCTTGCTACCGTCAAGTCGCACGTTTCCCTCTGTTACCGTTCGCCGATGCCGATCCCCACTGCCCGACGGGGCATGGTCGTCACGCCCCACCCACTCGCCACGGCGGCGGGCGTCGAGGCGCTCGGCGCCGGCGGGACGGCAGTCGACGCGGCCGTCGCCGCGAACGCGATGTTGGCGGTCGTTTACTGCAATGCGTGCGGCGTCGGCGGCGACGCGTTCGCGCTCGTCTGGGACCCCGCCGAGCGGCGCCTCCACGGCTTCAACGGCAGCGGCCGCTCTCCCGCCGCGCTCACGATCCAGACGGTTCGTGCCGCCGGCCACGACGAGATGCCGGCGAAAGGCGCGCTGCCGATCACCGTCCCGGGCGCGGTCGACGCCTGGGTCGAGCTCCTCGGCCGGTTCGGTCGCCACTCGCTGGCAGACGCGCTCGTCCCGGCGGCCCGAACAGCGGAGGACGGCTACGCGCTGACGGGCATCAACGCCCGATCGATCGCGGCCGCCCTGCCATCCTTCGACGACGCGGCGCGTTCCGTCTTCGGCAGCGCCGGCGGACCAGGGGAGCGCTTCCGGCAGCCGCTTCTCGCCGCGTCGCTGCGCTCGATCGCCAAGGATGGTCGCGATGCCTACTACAGCGGCCCGGTCGGGGAGGAGATCGCCCGTGCCGTCCAGGCTGCCGGTGGGGTCCTGACCGCGCAGGACATCGCCGACCACCGCGGCGACTGGGTCGAGCCCATCTCGACGAGGTACGCGGGCGTGGAGGTCGCCACGATGCCGCCGAACTCGCAGGGCATCACGGCCCTCATCGCGCTCAACGTCCTCTCCGAGATCGACTGGCCGATGGGCGAGCCGCTCTCTGCCGACCGTCTACACGCCCAGGTCGAGGCGGTCAAGGTCGCCTGGAGCGAGCGGGACCGCTGCGTCGCCGATCCGGAGCGAGACCTCGTCGACCCCGCACGGCTGCTCTCGGGCGAGCACGCCCGCTGGCTCGCGTCGCGGCTGTCCGTGGATCGGGCGCAGCGGTACACGCCCACGAATCCTCCCGGTGGCGGCACGGTCTACCTGTGCGCCGCCGATGCCGACGGCATGATGGTGAGCCTGATCGAGTCGAACTACATGGGCTTCGGCTCCGGGATCATGGGCGGCTCGACCGGGATCATGCTCCAGAACCGCGGCGCCTACTTCTCGCTGGACGCCGCGCATCCGAACGCGCTGCGTCCTCGTTCCCGAACGCTCCACACGCTCATGCCGGGAATGCTCCTGCGCGATGGGCAGGCGGAGGTCGCGTTCGGCGCGATGGGCGGCGACGGGCAGCCGCAGACGATGGTCCAGCTCGTCACCGGCCTCGTCGACGACGGCCTCGATCCGCAGGCGACCGTCGACCGTCCGCGGTGGGTCGTCTCGACGGAGGGGCCGGGCCAGCCGCTCGGCCCGGTCAGCATCGAGTCGGATGGCGTGGACGTCGTCACCGTCGGCGCCCTGGAGGCGCGCGGCCACGCCATCGAGCTCGTCGAGCCACAGACGCCGCTCATGGGATGGGCACAGGTGATCCGCCGGCTCCCGGACGGGTCGTACGAGGGCGGCGCCGACCCGCGCGCCGACTCCCTCGCCGCCGGCCTCTGAGGCAGCCGCTGACGCGCGCCGCCAGCTCGCTGCCCGGTCGCTACATTCCCGTGGTGCGGGGATATCGACCATCGGGCGAGCGAAACGGACCGGCTCGCTGGCGATCCGACCCGCGGTGCGGGAAGTCGGCCAACGAGCCGGGTCTCCTTGGCCGTTAACCCCGTGGTGCGGGAATCCGGCGGGATTCACGAACCGGCCCGGGACCCGACAACACCGTTGAGACGTGCCCCACGGATCGGTCTAGAATGCCGGAGCCCATGAGCAGCCAGCCATCCCTTGTCCATGCCCGCGGCCTGACGAAGCGCTACGCGAACGGCTTCACCGCCGTCGACGGCGTCGACTTCGACGTGCGTCCGGGCAAGGCGTTCGGCTTCCTCGGCCCGAACGGCGCGGGCAAGACGAGCACGATGCGGATGATCGCCTGCTCGAGCCCCGTGACCGAGGGTGAGCTGACCGTCATCGGCATGGACCCGCGCACGCAGGCACGCGAGATCAAGGCCCGCCTCGGCGTCGTGCCGCAGGTCGACAACCTCGACACCGAGCTCACGGTGCGCGAGAACCTCGAGATGTACGCCCGCTACTTCGACATCCCGCGCGCGATCGCCGACCGCCGGACCGACGAGCTGCTCGAGTTCGTGCAGCTCGACGAGCGCGCGAAGGACCAGGTGGAGCCCCTCTCGGGTGGCATGAAGCGGCGCCTGACGATCGCCCGCGCCCTGATCAACGAGCCCGACCTCGTCATCCTCGACGAGCCAACGACCGGGCTCGACCCGCAGGCGCGACACCTCCTGTGGGAGCGCCTCTACCAGCTGAAGCGGCGCGGCGCGACGCTCATCATCACGACGCACTACATGGACGAGGCCGAACAGCTGTGCGACCACCTCGTCGTCATGGACAAGGCGAAGATCGTGGCCGAGGGCTCGCCGCGACAGCTCATCGATCAGCACTCGACGAAGGAGGTGCTCGAGCTGCGCTTCACCGATGCCGTGCGCGAGGGCATCAACGGCCAGCTCGACGGCCTCGCCGATCGGATCGAGGAGCTGCCCGACCGGCACCTGCTCTACACCGAGAACGGCGAGCGCACGCTCGAGCAGGTCAACCAGCGCGCGATCCCGGTCGAGAGCGCCCTCGTGCGCCGGGCGAGCATGGAGGACGTCTTCCTGCGCCTCACCGGCCGCTCGCTCGTCGAGTAGCGACCCGATGACCGTCCTCGCCGCCTCGGGCCGCGTCTGGCAGCGCAACTGGCTCGTCTACAGGCGCCTCTGGCACCGCAGCCTCGCGTTCGGCTTCCTCCAGCCCGTGCTCTTCCTGACCGCCCTGGGCCTCGGCATTGGCACGTTCATCGGCGACCAGGACCTGGCGGCCTTCGGGGGCGTCGAGTACCTCCACTGGCTCGGACCCGGCCTCCTCGCCGCCATGTCGATGCAGACCGCGACCTTCGAGTCGACCTACCCGATCATGAACAAGATCATGTGGGGCCGGAACTACGAGGCAATGCTCTCGACACCGGTCGGAATCCGCAGCATCCTCTACGGCGAGCTGGCCTGGTCCGCCTTCCGGATCGGCACCCTCGGCGCGATCTTCCTGCTCGTCCTGACCCTCTTCGGCATCCCGCGCACACCGATGGCCGTCGCGGCCGTCGGCGTGGCGGTCCTCATCGGCCTCGCCTTCAGCGCCTGCCTCATCGCGTTCACGGCCACGCAGAGGAACGACGTCGGCTTCAGCGCCATCTTCCGCTTCGTCATCAACCCGCTCTTCCTGTTCAGCGGCACCGTCTTCCCCCTCAGCCAGCTGCCCGACGTCGCGCAGGCCGTCGCCTGGGTCACGCCGCTCTTCCACGGCGTCCAGCTCATTCGCGGAACGATCCTCGACCAGCTCGACCCGGCCACGGCGCCGCTGCACCTGGCCTACTTGCTCGCGATGCTCGCCATCGGGACGTGGTTCGCGGAGCGGAACCTCACGAAGCGAATGGCCGGGTGAGCCGATGACCGCCATGACCCGGCCGGCCCCGACCGGCGCGCTCGCCACGGCTTGGGCCCGCATCTGGCGCTCGCGCCGCCTCGTCGAGCGCAACATCATGGTCTACCGCCACCAGTGGATCATCATCTTCAGCGGCGTCTTCGAGCCGATCTTCTACCTCATCGGCATCGGGGTCGGCCTCGGCGGGATTATCGAGGAAGTGCGGCTCGCCGACGGCCGGATCGTCTCGTACACGGCCTTCGTCGCGCCAGCCCTGCTCGCGACGGCGGCGATGAACGGCGCGGTCTTCGAGACGATCTTCAACGTCTTCTTCAAGCTGAACTACGCGAAGACGTACGACGGCGTCCTCGCCACGCCGATGGGCATCACCGAGATCGCCCTCGGCGAGATGGCCTGGGCCCTGACGCGCGCCGCGCTCTACGCGGTCGCGATGTTCGTGATCATGCTCGTCGCAGGGCTCATCCTCTCGCCGTGGGGGGCGCTCATGGTTCCGGCCGCCCTGCTCGTGGCGGCCGCGTTCGCCGCGGCCGGCCTGGCGGGCACGTCGTACCTGCGCACGGTGAACGACTTCGACGTGCCGATGGGGCTGATCGTCATGCCGATGTTCCTGTTCAGCGGCACGTTCTTCCCGATCAGCGTCTACCCCGTGCCGATCCAGGTCCTCATGCAGGCCACGCCGCTCTACCACGCCATCAGCCTGATCCGCGGCCTCTCGACCGGGATGGTCGGCTGGGCGCAGGCGTGGGACCTCGTCTACCTCGTCGTCTTCTTCGCCGTGTGCATGTGGATCGCCATGCGCCAGATGGAGCGCAAGCTCATCAAGTAGGAGGGCGGCCGACGAGGATCGGCCACGCGCCGCGCAGGTACGCGAGCCCGGAGACGACGGTCAGCAGCGTGGCGAGGAGGAGGGTCCAGAAGCCGGCCGCCTCGAGCGCTGACGCCGCACACGTGGCGGCGAGCGGGCCACCGGTCATCGCGTCGGCGGCGAGGAAGAGCAGGCCGAGGCCGGCGAGGGTCGTGAGCGTCTTCGCCTTGCCAAGCCGGCGCGCGCTGATCACGACGTCCTCCGCGGCAGCGAGCTGCCGCACCGCCTGGACGACGAACTCGCGGATGAGGATCGTCGCGGCCATCCAGGTCGGGACGAATCCGATCTCGACCATGGCGATGAGGACGCCGGCGACGAGGACCTTGTCCGCGGCGAGGTCCATGAAGATGCCGAGCGGCGAGACCTGGTTGCGCGAGCGCGCGATCCAGCCGTCGAAGAAGTCGCTGATGCCGGCCGCGGCGAAGAGGAGCCCGGCCGCCAGGTCACTGCCGGGAATCTCGACGAGGAGCAGCGCCATGATGACCGGCGTCGCCGCGATCCGAAAGATGCCGAGCAGGTTCGGCAGGGTCGCCACGCTCGACCGGCCGCGCTCACGCATCGCCGATCCTCCGTTCGGTGCCATTCCGCAGCCGCTCGATGTTGTCGGCGTGTGCGAGCACGACGACGGCGGCGATGAGCGTGGCCGCGACGAGCACCTCCACGCCGGCGCGACCAGCCGCGTAGAGGGCGGCGGCCACGAGCGCGACGGTCACGGCGGCCAGGAGCGAGCCGAGCGAGACGAGCCGCGTGCGCCAGACGACGACCGCGAACTCCGCGAGCGCGACGACGACGGCGAGCGGCGCCAGGACGAGCATCGCGCCGGCGCCGGTCGCCGCCCCACGGCCACCGGTGAAGCCGATGAAGACCGATCGCACGTGCCCGATCACGGCCGCGACCGAGGCCAACGCCCCGCCCCACGGTTCCGGTCCGATCGCGTTGCCGATGAGCACGGCGATGATCCCCTTCGCCACGTCGAGCACGGCGACGACGACGGCCCAGCGCGGCCCGAGCGTGCGCAGCGCGTTCGTCGTGCCGGTCCTCCCCGACCCGGAGCCGCGCGGGTCGACGCCGCGCAGTCGACCGACGAGGACGCCGGACGGGACGGCGCCGATGACGTAGCCGACGGCGAGCGCGGCGAGCAGATCGACTCCCGGCATCCCTCCGCCTCAGGAGCGGCTGGCGCGGCGTCGAACGAGGCGGAAGCCGAGGAGCAGCGCGAACGTCACCGCCCCGGCGACGAGGCCGGCGTACAGCGCCCGCGGCATGCCCTCGCCCCATTGCAGGCTGAAGGCGACGAAGCCGACGGCGGCCGCGATGAGGACGAGGCGGAGCCACGAGCGGAGCTCAGAGCGCGGACGCGACTCCGCCTTCGCGCGACGCTCTGCGCGACGCGCGGCGTTCCGCTCGGCGCGTGCCCGCGCGCCCGGCGGGATGGCGGCCCCGCGCTCCATGCTCTTCATCTGGCGCGCGTACTGGCGCCGTTCCTCGCGTGACATCGGTTCGCAGTCTAGCGACGCTCAGGCTCGTGGGTCGACCGAGCGCGGCGCCGGCCGCCGGGTCCCCGACGGCCCCATCCCGCCGGTCCCGGGGTAGTCGACCTTGAGCTGGACGGGGTCCGAGCCGAAGAGGGCGTTCAGGAGCCAGTCGAGCGCGACCCGCGCCTTGCCGCCGATGCCGGGCACGCGGCTCCAGTAGTACCCGCGCCACATGAACCAGGCGATCCAGCCCCGGATGCCGATGCCGAAGACGACGCCGACGCCGGTGTGATGACCGATGCTGGCCAGCGTCCCGATCACGCGGTAGCGGAACGGCTCCACCTCCCGCGGCCGGCCGTCGATCGAGGCGATGATGTTGCGCGCGAGGCGCTTCGCCTCGCGCACGGCGTTCTGGGCCGTCGGCGCATGGTGGGCGCCTTCCTCGTCGGGGTTCGGGATGAGCGCGCAGTCGCCGAGCGCCCAGACGCCGTCGCGGCTCGTCGCCATCGTCGCGTCGACGACCGCCCGCCCGGCCCGGTCGACGTCGATCCCCGAGTCGCGCACGACCGGTGAGGGCTGCACGCCGCCGGTCCAGATGACGGTCCGAGCCGGGATGAAGGCTTCCTCGCCGATCGTGACCCCGTCCTCGCGGACCGCCTTCATCGGCGTCCCGAGGTGGATCTCGTAGCCGCGCTGGCGCAGCCGCCGCGCGGCGTAGTCGCCCATCTCCACGGGCATCTCAGGCAGCACGCGATCCTTCAGCTCGACGATGTGGAAGCTGAGCTCGTCCTGCGCGATCTTCGGGTAGTAGCGGCGCCGCACGCGCCGAACGAAGTCCTCGATCTCGCCGGCCGTCTCGACGCCGCTGAAGCCGGCGCCGCCGACGGCGAAGGTGAGCTGCGCACGGCGCTCGTCGGGGTTCTCCTCGAGCTCCGCGCGCTCGAGCATCTCGATGACGCGGTTGCGCAGGGCGAACGCGTCGGCCAGGGTCTTCATGCCGACCGTGAACTCGGTGATGCCCGTGATCCCGAACGTCGCGGTCTCCCCGCCCAGCGCGATGACGAGCGTGTCGTAGTTGAGCCGATGCTGGTCGCCGTCGCCGCCCATGACGACGACCTGCCTCGCGTCGAGGTCGATCCGCTCGACCTCGGCGGTGACCGCCCAGCTCGACGGCGCGCGCAGCTGCCGGCGCAGCGCGGTCACGCAGTGCCGCGCCTCGAGGTTGCCGGAGCACACCTCCGGCAGGAGCGGCGTGAAGAGGCTGAAGTTCTCGCGGCTGACGAGCCAGATCTCGACGTCGTCGCGCCGGCGCGTGAGCTTCTCGAGGTGGCGGGCCGTCTCGACGCCCGCGAATCCCCCGCCGAGCACGAGGACGCGGTGCGGCCAGGGCGGCTCGGATCGGTAGATCGTGCGCATCGGTCCGATGATGCCACGGGTATGGCGGCCCGACGTCGCGAAGCGCCATCCCGCCATCCCCGCTCGCGCGCATCGGTCTGTACCATAGGACCGACATGCAGCAGCCGATCCACGAGATCTTCGACCAGTTCAAGCAGCAGCTTCCCGACATCGACCCGGTCGAGACGCAGGAGTGGCTCGAGTCGCTCGACGCCGTAGTCGCCGCGGCCGGGCCGGACCGGGCGCGCTACATCATCTACAAGCTGCTCAAGCGAGCACGGCAGCTGCAGGTCGGCCTGCCCACGCTGACCCAGACGCGCTACATCAACACGATCAGCCCGGAGCAGGAGCCGTACTTCCCCGGCGACGAGGCGATGGAGCTGCGCATCCGGCGCATGATCCGATGGAACGCCCTCGCCATGGTCCTGCGCGCGAACACGAGGTTCGAGGGCATCGGCGGCCATCTCTCGACGTACGCGAGCGCCGCGAGCCTGTACGAGGTCGGCTTCAACCACTTCTTCCGCGGCTCCGAGGATGGGTTCGGCGACCAGATCTACTTCCAGGGCCACGCGGCGCCGGGCATCTACGCCCGCGCCTTCCTCGAAGGCCGGCTGACCGAGGACAATCTCGACCACTTCCGGCGCGAGGCGCTGACCCCGGACGTCGGGCTGTCGAGCTACCCGCACCCGCGCCTCATGCCCGAGTTCTGGCAGTTCCCGACGGTCAGCATGGGGCTCGGCCCGATGGCCGCCATCTACCAGGCCCGGTTCAACCGTTACCTCGCGGCGCGCGGGATCGCCGACACCTCGAGCTCACGCGTCTGGGCCTTCCCGGGCGACGGCGAGATGGACGAGCCGGAGTCGATCGGCGCCCTCGGGCTCGCCGCCCGCGAAGGGCTGGACAACCTCACCTTCGTCGTCAACTGCAACCTCCAGCGCCTCGACGGCCCGGTACGCGGCAACGGCAAGATCATCCAGGAGCTCGAGTCGGTCTTCCGCGGCGCGGGCTGGAACGTCATCAAGGTCATCTGGGCGCGCGAGTGGGACGAGCTGCTCGCCCGCGACAGCGACGGCGTCCTGCTCAACCGGATGCACGAGACGCTCGACGGGGACTACCAGCGCATGGCGGTCAGCGACGGCGCCACCATCCGCGAGCAGTTCTTCGGTGACGACCCGCGCCTGCGGGCTCTCGTCGAGCACCTGTCCGACGACGAGCTCGCCAAGCTGCGGCGCGGCGGGCACGACTACCGGAAGGTGCACGCCGCCTACGCGTCCGCGGTCCAGCACACGGGCGCGCCGACCGTGATCCTCGCCAAGACGGTCAAGGGCTGGACGCTCGGCCCCGGCATCGAGGGCCGAAACGTCACGCACCAGGCGAAGAAGCTCACGACCGATGAGCTCAGAGTCTTCCGAGACCGGCTCGAGCTGCCGATCCCCGACGACAAGCTCAAGGAGGCGCCGTACTACCACCCCGGCCCCGACGCGCCGGAGATCAGGTACATGCTCGAGCGCCGGGCACAGCTGGGCGGCGCGGTCCCGCGCCGCCACTACACGCCGAAGCCGCTCCCCGCGCCGAACGACGCCTCGTTCACCGAGTTCTTCGCCGGCTCCGACCGCCCGGCGAGCACGACGATGGCCTTCAGCCGGCTGGTCCGCAACCTCGTGCGCGACCGGGAGATCGGCCGGCGCATCGTGCCGATCATCCCGGACGAGGCCCGCACGTTCGGCATGGACCCGCTCTTCAAGGAGGTCGGGATCTACAACCCCCTCGGGCAGCGCTACACGGCCGTCGACAAGGAGCTGCTGCTCAGCTACGTCGAGGAGACCGACGGCCAGCTCCTGGAGGAGGGCATCACCGAGGCCGGCTCGATGAGCAGCTTCCAGGCCGCCGGCACGGCCTACGCCACCTGGAGCGAGCCGGTCGTGCCCTTCTACACGTTCTATTCGATGTTCGGGCTCCAGCGCACCGGCGACCAGGTGTGGGCCTTCGGCGACGCACGCGGCCGCGGCTTCATGATGGGCGCCACCGCCGGGCGGACGACGCTGACCGGCGAGGGGCTGCAGCACGACGACGGCCACTCGCACGTGCTCGCCAGCACGGTGCCGAACATCCTCGCCTACGATCCGGCCTTCGCGTATGAGCTCGCGATCATCGTCCGCGAGGGGATCGACCGCATGTACGGCGAGCGCGGCGAGGACGTCTTCTACTACATCACCCTGTACAACGAGAACTGGGCCCAGGTGCCGAAGCCGGAGGGTGTCGAGGATGGCGTCCTGCGCGGGCTCTACCGCTTCAACGAGGCCACGGCCGGCTCACGTCGGGTGCAGCTCCTCGCCGCGGGACCGATCCTGCAGCAGGCGCTGCGCGCTCAGCAGGTGCTCGCCGAGAAGTTCGACGTCGCCGCCGACCTCTGGAGCGCGACGAGCTTCCAGCAGCTGCGCAACGAGGCGCTCGACGTCGAACGCTGGAACCGTCTCCATCCCGACGCGGAGCAGCGCGTGCCGTACGTCAGGCAGTGCCTCTCGCCGACCGAGGGGCCGATCCTCGCCGCCACGGACTACATGAAGGCGGTGCCCGACATGGTGGCCCGCTGGATCGACCGGCCCTACACCGTGCTCGGCACCGATGGGTTCGGGCGCTCCGACACGCGCGAGGCGCTGCGCACCCACTTCGAGGTCAGCACCGAGCACATCGTCTACGGCGCCCTCTACGGGCTGTGCCTGGACGGCAAGTCGACGCCCGAGGAGCTCAAGCGGGCGATCGAGGAACTGGGGATCGACCCCGACCGGGTGAACCCGCTCTACGCGTAGGCCCGTCGCGTACGCCGATCAGCCCCCACCTAGCCGCGGGGTCCCGCAGGCCGGACAGTAGGCGTCCTCGCCCGCGACGACGGCCCGGCAGCCCGGACAGCGCGCCGGTACGAGCCCGGCAAGGGCGACGCGCAGGCCGACGGCGGCGGCTCGGAGGTACCGCTCCATCGGAGACGTCCCGGACAGCCGCGGGGGAGGTGGTGCCGGCCATGGCCGGGCCGGGCGCTCGGCGGCCCGTGAGACGGTGTGGAACCGATACCGCTCGCGGTCGTACACGGCGCGAGTGTCCGGATCGCTCATCACCTGACGGACCGCGTTGACGACCTGCATCTCCGCCGTCGCCTGCTCGGAGCGGTTCCGGTCGGGGTGGAAGGTCCGCGCCAGCCGGCGGCAGGCGGCCGAGATCTCGTCGGTCGTCGCGCTCGATGGCACGCCCAGCAGGCGATAGACATCGCGCTCGGGTGTGTACGGCAACAGGGGCTGGTGCATCGGTCCGAGTCGCATCGTAGCGCGTTCCCAACCATCCTGTCGGCGATGGACGTACATCACACATCTGGTAGTCCGATTTGCTAATTGCGAATTATGGCTTGACATATGATAAGCAAGACAGTAATCTGCGCATGCAATCACCCAAACATGTAATCAGAAGTGCCAATCACGGAGGAGTGACCCACGATGTACGACTACCGCCTCTTCTATCCACACCTCAGCATCGAAGACCAGGCGCGCGTCCGGCGGCCGTTCAACGACCACCCGAGCCAGCGCGTCTACCAGCTCCCGATCGAGCGTCGGGCGAGCCGCGGCCTCGGGCGCCGCTAGTCATGGTCCCCGACGTCATCGCGACCTGCCCGGTCTGCGTCAACGAGCTCACGATCACCCGCCTCCACTGCCGCAGCTGCGGGACGGCGCTCGAGGGCGAGTTCGGCGTGGGTCGCTTCGGCCGCCTCGACCGCGAGCAGATGAGCCTGCTCGAGAGCTTCCTCCGCTCGCGCGGCAATCTCAAGGAGATGGAGCGAGAGCTCGGCATCAGCTACCCCACCGTGCGCGGCCGCGTCGATGCCCTCGTGCGCGCGCTCGGCCTGAGCGACGCCGCAGCCGATGACCTCGACACCGACGTCGACAACATGGACGCCGATGCCGACGCGCCGGACACCTCAGCCGAGCGGCGGAGCATCCTGGAGCGTCTCGCCGCGAAGGAGATGAGCGCCGAGGAGGCTGCCGCGGCGCTGCGCGCCCTCGGGAGCTCCGACTGATGGCGACGTTCGTCCGGACCCAGGAGATCGAGCACGAGATCGGCCCGAGCGGCCGGTTCGCGCTGCGCGTCACGAACCCGGACGCGGAGCTGCGCGCCGTGGAGGGCGGTATCGCCCGCGTGCGCATCCAGTTCGAGCTGCACGCGGCAACGGAATCGGAGGCCGACGAGCTGTTCGAGCGCGTCCGCTTCCATGACGAGCGCGGCTCCGGCTCCCTCGAGGTCACCGAGCCGAAGCGCGCGGACAGCGGGCTCAGCTCGATCGTGCGCATCCTCGGCATCAGCAACGCGAGGACGGACGACGTCAGCATCAGCGCGGAGCTGCCGGCCGGCGCGGAGATCACGTATGACGGCGTCAGCGCCGACCTCACCGCCACAGGCTTCCGCGGCACGCAGCAGTACCGCACCGTGTCGGGCGACCTCGTCCTCGACGAGCTCGCCGGCGACGTGCAGGTCCGGGGCGTGTCGGGCGACATCAGCATCCGCGCCGACGACCCGCTCACGCTCCGCATGAACACGGTGAGCGGCGACATCTCCGCGTTCGCCCCGCGCTTCAACGAGCTGCGCCTCGCCACGGTCAGCGGCGACGTGGAGATCGAGGGCGACCTGGCCGCGGACCACCGGCACCGGGTGGAGACGGTCAGCGGCGACCTGTCGCTCGGCGTCGCCGGCGGCCTGACGCTCGAGGTGCGCGGCCTGTCGACCGACGTCGACGTCTCGGTCCCGCACCGATGGGAGGGCTCGCGCGATCGGCGTCGCTACGTCATCGGCGATGGCGCCCAGAGCCTCCTCTTCAGCTCGATGTCCGGAGACGTGTCGGTCGGCGCGGGCCGACGGTACGGAGCGCATCCGGTCCCGCCGGTCCCACCCGCGCCGCCGGTGCCGCCGGTGCCGGCCGCGTCCCCCGCCCCATCGGCGCCGAGCGCGGACGAGCAGCTGCGGATCCTGCGAGCCCTCGAGCGCGGGGAGATCGACATCGAGGAGGCCTCCGCACGGCTTGCCGGGAGGAAGACCGATGCCTGAGGAGCTCGAGACGATCCTCCGCCTCGTCGCGGAGGGAAAGCTGACCCCCGAGGACGCGGCGCCGATCATCGACGCGCTGACGCAGGCGGATCGCTCGGAGCGGCGGCACGAACGCGGCGACCGGATCGGCCGGCGAATCGAGCGGGCGCCGCGCCGCATGGGACGCGTGCACGGCGTGATGGACGAGGCGTTCGCCCACGCCGAGGAACGCTTCGCCGACGCCGCGGAACGCTTCCCCGACGCCGCGGAGCGGATCGGTGCCCCACGCGGTCGGCACCTCCGGATCCGCGTCACCGAGCGGGGGCGGCAGGTCGTGAACCTCCGCATCCCGATCGGCTTCGTCGACGCCGCGCTCCAGTTCGTCCCCGGCCTCGCCGGCGACCAGGGCCAGCGCATCCGGGATGCCGTCGAGGCGGGCGCCACGGGCCCGATCCTCGACGTCGAGGATCCCGACGGCGGCGGCGTGCTAATCAGCGTGGAGTGAGATGAGCGTCGCGATCGAGGCCATCGGCCTGACGAAGGACTTCGAGAAGGGGCGCCGCACGACCTGGCAGCGTCTGCGGCGAGAGCCGGACCGGCGCGAGACGTTTCGCGCCGTCGACGGCGTGGACCTCCACGTCGAGACCGGCGAGGTGTTCGGCATCCTCGGTCCGAACGGCGCCGGCAAGACGACGACGATGCGGATGCTCGCCACCCTACTCGAGCCGACGGCCGGGACGGCCACCGTCCTCGGCCACGATCTCGTCACCGGAGCGCGCGACATCCGGCGGCGGCTCGGTGCCGTCCTGTCGGGCGAGCGAAGCCTGTACTGGAAGCTGACCGCGCGCGAGAACCTCGAGTACTTCGCGGCGCTCTACCACGTGCCGCCCGGCGAGACCCGGGCCAGGATCGTCGAGATCCTCGAGGTCATGCATCTCACCGACCGCGCCGACGACTACGTCGAGAAGTTCAGCACCGGGATGCGCCAGCGCCTCGTCCTGGCGCGCGCGCTGCTTCCCGCCCCATCGCTCCTGCTCCTCGACGAGCCGACCGTCGGGCTGGACCCGCAGGCGGCACGCGACCTGCGCGAGCGGGTCCTCCAGCTCCGCGACGAGGGCCGCACCGTGCTCCTCACGACGCACTACATGGAGGAGGCCGACCAGCTCTGCGACCGGATCGCGATCGTCGACCACGGCCGGATCGTGGCGCTCGACACGCCGGAGGGCCTGAAGCGGAGCCTGCACGCGCGCAACGGCCACGGGACGCTGCCGGTGTCGCTCGAGGACGTCTTCATCTCCTGACCGGCCGGGCGCTGCGCGAGTGAGCCTCGCCGACGTCGGCGCCGACCTTCGGGCATTCGGCGCCGCCAGCCGCAAGGAATGGCGCATCCTGCGCCGCTACCCGGGCAGCCTGCTCTCGTTCATCTTCTGGCCGATCGCGCTGCCGCTGGCGTTCGTCTTCCAGGCGCAGGCGTTCGGCGGCGGCCGCGAGGACACGGCTGCAGCGTTCGCCGCGCGCACCGGCACGAACGAGGTGGCCGGCTTCCTGTTCATCGGCTGGGCGACGTACATGTGGCTGAGCATCATCCTGTGGGGACCGGGCACCGCCCTGCGGACCGAGCAGATCCGTGGCTCGCTCGAGGCGATCTTCCTGACCCCGGCCTCGCGGCTCGTCGTCCTCTTCGGGCCGGCGGTAAGCCAGCTCGCATGGGCGGCCTGGATCTTCGTCGTCGTCGGCGTCGCGTTGTGGATCGGCTTCGGCGTCACGATCGGTCCGCTCGAGGCGCTCCGTGCCGTGGGCGTCGTCCTCGTCGCCGCCCCTGCGCTCTACGCGATCGGCGCCCTCTTCGCCGCGATCGTCCTGCGCTTCGGCGAGGTCAGCTCGCTCGTGCAGGGCGTGCGGGGCCTCTTCACCGCGGTGTGCGGGATGAGCTTCCCGATCGTCGTCCTGCCCGACTGGGCGCAGACGGTCGCGCTCTCGCTTCCGCCGACGTACCTGATCGCCGACCTGCGCAGCGTGATGCTGGCAGGGGCGGAGCTCGGCCACGTCATCGGCGACCTGTCGATCCTGGCCGGGATGGGCGTCGTCCTGACCCTGCTCGCGATCTTCGCCTTCCGCCGCACCGAGCTGCACGCGAGACGTGGCGGAAAGCTGGCGCAGTACTGATGGACGAGCTGCGCCGGGAGGCTCGTGCCGCGTGGGCGATCGCGCGCAAGGAGCTGCGGGTCATGCTCCGCTACCGGTTCAACGCCGTGAACCGCGTCCTGCAGCCGATCTACCAGGTCCTCATCCCGGGCATCCTGCTCGGCGCGACGTTCGCGGTCGGCGGCGAGGCGGTCGGGCTGGCGGAGACGGCGGGAACGACGGACGTGGCCGGCTTCCTCTTCCTCGGCATGCTGGCGCTGACGCTCGCCTCGGCCGGGTTCTGGGAGGTCGCCTTCTCGATCAAGATCGAGCTCGACGCCGGGACGCTCGAGCCGGCCTGGCTGACGCCGACGCGACGCGAGACGTTCATCATCGGCCATACCCTCGCCGGGCTCATCGTGGCGGCCGTGACGACCGTCATCCTCGTCCTCGTCGGCATCGGCCTGTTCGGCGCGGAGATCGCCCCGCAGCTGGCGATCGCCGTCCCGGTCCTCGCGCTCACCTCGGTCGGCGTGCTCGGGATCGGGTACCTCGTTGCTGCGATCGTCCTGCGCATGCGCGAGGCGAACTTCTTCGTCGACGCCGCCGACTTCATCTTCGTGGCGCTGTCGGGCGCCGCGTTCCCGATCGTCGTCCTGCCCGACGTCGTGCGATGGGTCGCCTACCTGCTGCCGACGACCCACGCGCTCGACCTCGTGCGCGTCTCCGCGCTCGGCACGCGCCCGCTGCTCCCGGCCGCGATCGAGTGGCTCATGCTCGTCCTGACGAGCTCGGCACTGCTCCTCATCGGGCGCCGGGCGTGGCTGGCGACCGAGCACCGGATGCGCGTCCAGGGCAACCTCGGCCAGCACTGACCGAGCCGCGCGGGAGCGCGGCGGCTACCCGCCGGGCGGCCGCGCGTCGTCGTCCTCGTCGCCGTCGCCGCCGGGGAGGGGCTCACCCCACCCCGCGATCGGTGGAGTCGTCATGCCGGTGTCGTTCGCATCCGGGACGGTGATCCCGCCGCGGGGCGCGTCCTCCGGCAGCACGTCCGGCTCGACGGACGCATCGGTGCCTTCCGGGTCACGTGGCTCGTGTCGCATCGTCGAAGTACCTCCTGCCGCCGATCTCGCACGTTCGCTGCCAGTGCAACGGAGCGCGTTCGCGGCCGCCGAGTCTCCCTAGAATGGTTGTGGTGGAACCAGCGACCACCGACGTCTCGGTCACCCTCGTCGAGCACACGAACTTCGCCGTCTCGGACCGAGCCGGCGACATGCTCCCCGGCTCGTATCACGGATTCTTCGTCGCCGATACACGCGTCCTGTCGCGGCTCGTCGTGCGGGTCGGCGGCAAGCGCCTCGAGCCGCTCGCCTCGGGCGGTGAGGATCACGGCGCCGGCACCTTCTACCTCGCCAACCCGCGCCTGCCGGGGGCGGCCGCCTCGACGATCGCCGCGTTCCGCGACCGGCGAATCTCCCGGCACCTCGAGGAGCGCATTCGACTCATCAGCTACGCCCCCGAGCCGCTCGAGCTGACGCTGACGATCGAGATCGACGCCGACTTCGCCGACATCTTCGAGGTGCGGGGGCGCCGCCAGCTCCGCCGCCGGATCACGAAACGGCACCGCCCGCAGTCGGTCCGCTTCTCGTACGCGCATCGCGGCTACCGGCGCTCGACGACGGTTTCGCTCGACCGGCCGGCCACCGCGCGCGACGGTCGCCTGACGCTGCCCGTCACGCTCGAGCGCGGCATGCCGTGGGACCTCAACCTGCGCGTCGAGGAGGAACAGGCGCACGCGGCCGGCATCACGCCGCCACTTCCGCCGCGCCCGCTCGATCCCGACCGGGTGCGCGCCTGGTTTCGTGGGCTCCCCACGCTCTCGTCCGCCGATCCACGCCTGCGCCGCACGTGGCATCGCGCCGTTCGCGATCTCGCCTCGCTCCTCCTGACCGGACCGGCCGGCAACTTCATCCCGGCGGCCGGACTGCCATGGTTCCTCGCCATCTTCGGACGCGACTCAGCGATCACCGCCATGCAGTCGCTGCTGCTCGGATGGGAGGTCCCGGACGGCACGCTGCGCCAGCTCGGGCTCTACCAGGGCACGAAAAGCGACGCCTGGCGCGAAGAGGAGCCGGGCAAGATCCCGCACGAGGTGCGGACCGGCGAGCTCGCGACACTGGGCCGGATCCCGTTCGGCCGCTACTACGGCTCGGTAGACTCCACGCCCCTGTACGTGATGCTCTACGTCGCCGCCTGCCGGCGCAGCGGCTGGCTCCGTCGCGGGCGCGCGGGGCAGCGACTGCCCGCGGCGCTCGCGGAGTTCCTGCCGAGGGTCGAGGCCGCCATGGGCTGGATCGAGGCTCGTTCCGACGCCGACGGCCTCATCTGGTACCACCGTGGCCGGCGTGGAGGCATCACGAACCAGGTCTGGAAAGACTCGGCCGACAGCATGCGCTACGCCGACGGGCGCGTCGCCCAGCCGTCGATCGCCGCCGTCGAGGTCCAAGGCTACGTCGTGGCCGCCCGCCGCGGCATGGCCCAGCTCTATCGCGCGCTCGGGCGGGCCGACGACGCGGCGGCGCAGAAGGCGGCCGCGGACCGGCTGGCCGCCGTCATCGAGTCGGCCTTCTGGATGCCGGCGGAGGGGACCTACGCCCTCGGGCTCGACGAGCAGCGCCAGCAGATCGACGGGATCGGGAGCAACGCGGGGCACCTCCTCTGGGCCGGAACCGTGCCACCGGACCGAGCGGCAAGCGTCACCGAGCGGCTCATGGCGCCCGACATGTTCTCCGGCTGGGGCATCCGGACGCTTTCGGCCCGGAACCCCGGCTACAACCCGATCGGCTACCACATCGGTTCCATCTGGCCGCACGACAACAGCCTGATCGCGGACGGCATGGCGCGCTCCGGCCAGGTCGAGGCCGCCGTCCGCCTCATCGACGCGCTGCTCGACGCGGCCGTGGCCGACCCCCTCGCCCGCCTACCCGAGCTGTTCGCCGGGTTCGACCGAGCGGCAACGCCCGACCTCGTCCCCTACCCGACCGCCTGCTCGCCGCAGGCCTGGGCCACCGGCGCGATCTTCCAGTTCGTGGAGACGATCCTGGGCATGCCGGTCGACACGCGCCCGGAGCGGTGGGCCGAGCTGAAGGTCAGCGGAAGCGAAGCGCAACGGTGGGCGGGCGGCTCCGCCGATGCCGCGGGGCACGTCGGATGAGGCCCAGGGGCCGGCGCCGGCGTCCCTAGTCGTCCACGACGAGCGTCTCTCGCCCCTCGACGCGATCTGCGATCGGGAGGACGTACCGGGCGATCGCCAGCCAGGCGAGCGCGACGGCAAACGTGATGATCGGCGCGATCGCCACGGTCGCGACGACGAGCAGCGCCCCCATGAGGAGCGCGAAGAGGCCGATGCGCAGCGGATGGGCCAGGAGGACGACGAACGCCAGCCGCAGCCGGGAGCTGACGCGCTCCGCGTCCCGCACCGGGTCGAGGAGCAGCGGCCACGCGACGAGGGCGTACGCCCAGAGCAGGAGGAGCCCGTAGGCGGCGCTCACGACGAGGAAGGTGCCCGGCCAGGAGCGCCACGCCGCGGCGATCGAGACGTCGACGACGAGGACGAGCGTGACGACGAGCTGCGCCGCTCCGACCGCCAGGAACGGCCACGGCCGTCGGAGGACCTCGGTGAAGTCGCTGAAGTCGGTGTGGCCGTCGCGGATGAGACGGGTGGCCATGCGCATCGTCCCGGCGGCGGGCGGCACGAGCAGGATCACGCCGAGGAGCGCCCAGGCGCTGCCGACCGACCCGAGGACGACGACGACCATGAACAGGCCAAGGAGCAGGTTGGCCCCGAAAAAGCGCCAGGAGTTGTAGAAGAAGTCGCCGGCGGCCTCGCGGAGCACGGAGCCCACGCGCGGCGGCGGGGGCACGCTCCGGCGCTCAGCCCTTGACACCGGACGCGGCGACGCCTTCCACGAAGTAGCGCTGGAAGAAGATGTACAGGATCAGGATCGGCAACGTGGCCAACACGATGACGGCCATGAGCGGCGCCCACTGGGTCTGGTAGAGGTCCTGGAACTGGGCGATCGCCAGCGGGATCGTCCACTGGTCGCGGTCGCGAAGCAGGATGACCGGCCAGAAGAAGCCGTTCCACGTCCCCTGGAACTGGAGGATGGCGACGGCGGCCAACGCTGGGGAGGCGAGCGGCAGCATGATCCGCCAGAACGTCTGGAGGTAGCCGGCGCCATCGATCCGCGCCGCTTCCTCGAGGTCGCGCGGGATGCTCATGAAGTACTGGCGCAGCAGGAAGATGCTCGTGCCGCTGATGATGAGGATGAGGATGATCCCGATGTACGCCTCGACGCCGCGACCGACGAGGCCGAAGAAGATGAGGAGGTTGTAGACCGGCACGACCCTCAACTGGTCCGGGATCATGAGCGTCGCGAGGACGAGCACGAACAGCACGTCCCGCCCCCAGAACTGGAGGCGCGCGAACGCGTAGCCCGCGAAGGAGCCGAGGACGAGATTCCCGAGCGTGACGGCCCCCGCGATGATGAAGCTGTTCAGGAACAGCCGCGGAAGGCCGGGATCGAGCTCGGTCCACGCCGTCACGTACCCGTCCAGCGTCGGCTGCTCCGGGATCCAGTTGAGCTGGAACACCTCGCTGTTCGGCTTGAAGCTCGTCGAGACGGACCACGCGAACGGCACGAACATGAGCAGCGCGTAGCCGATGAGCAGCGCATAGGCGATGATCCGGCGCGTCCGCTCCCCCCTCTGCGACCCGACCGGGGCAGCGACCGCCTGGCCCGACGCCGTCATCGGTCCATGCTCAGTACCAGCTCGGCGCGGCGCCGAAGAGGCGCCGCTGCACGAGGGTCACGAGCATGATCAGCGCGAAGAGGATCATGCCGACGGCCGCCGCGAAGCCGAAGTCGATGACCGACGTCACGTTGCGCACGAGGAAGAGGACCATCGTCGTCAGCGCATTGTTCGGCGCGCCGTCTGGGCCCCCCGTGATGTACGCCTGGTCGAAGACCTGGAGCGCGCCGATGAAGCTCACGGTCGCGACGAAGTAGTGCCCGGGCTTGAGGAGCGGGAAGGTGATGCGCCAGAACGTCTGCCAGGCGTTCGCCCCATCGAGCTCGGCCGCCTCGTACGTTTCCCGGCTGATCGTCTGGAGCGAGGCGAGGTAGAAGAGCATCATCGTGCCCGACGTCGTCCACGCGTTCAGGCCCATGATCGACTCGAGCGCGGTGCTCGAGTGGAAGAGCCAGGTGTGGTTCTCCGGAATGCCGAAGAGCCCGAAGATGTCGAATGGACCGATGAGCTCCCTGAACCCGTTGAACAGGCCGTCGGGGTTCATGATGAAGATGAAGAGGACGGTGATCGCCGCGCTCGACGCGATGGCCGGGAAGTAGAAGGCCGCCCGAAAGAAGGTCTGGCCGCGGATCTTCTGGTTGACGATGACGGCGAGGAACAGCCCGAGCGCCATCTGCACCGGCACGACGATCAACGCGTAGCGCGTCGTGTTCCAGATCGCCTTGGCGAAGATCGGATCCGCGATGGCCCTCGTGTAGTTCTCCACGCCCAGGAACTCCTGGGGCCCCACCCGGGGACCCCAGTCGAAGAGGCTGATGACTCCCGCGAACGCGATCGCGCCGATGTTGAAGATCAGGAAGATCGTCATCGGCACCGCGATGAAGGCATAGCCGGCGAGCGCCTCACGAACCCGCTGGCGCTGCATCGTCGACGGTTGCGTTGTGCGAGGAGCGGGGGCGGCGGTCGCCATGACGTCCCCTTCGGTGGAGGCGTAGCGGGGGCGCCGGCCAGGGCCGACGCCCCCGTTGACTACTGGATCGTGCCCTGGGCGGCCTCGGTGGTCGCGCTCACGATCTCCTCGGTCGACCCACTGCCCTCCGTCGCCGCCGTGAACGCGTTGTTGAACGCGGTGCTCACGTCGGCGAAGCCGGGCGTGAAGCTCCACGGTCGCGCGTACTCGGCGCCGGCCAGGAGAGCATCACGGCCCTCCGGTACCGGAACATCCTGGCGCGAAGGCAGGGCCAGGCCCTGGCTCGTCCAGGTCTCCATCCCCTCCGGCCCGGTCAGGTAGCTGAGCAGCGACCATGCCGCATCCGGGTTGGCACTGTCCGCGCCGATCGAGTAGCTGACCGTGAAGGCGAGCGTGGCCTGCTCGCTGCCGGCCGGCATCTCCGCGGTCGCGTACGAGACATCCGGGAACGTGCCGCCCATGAACGGAATGAGCCAGTTGCCCTCGAACACCATGGCGACCTTCTCCTGGCCGAGCGCCTCGCCGCACCAGCCGGAGCCGAGCACCGCCGGGCTGGCGCCCAGACCGGACTCGAAGAAGCCAAGGTACGTGTCGACCGCCTCGCTGACCTCCGGCGAGTCGAAGGTGACCTCGGAGAAGTCGTCGTTGTAGATCGCCCCACCGTTCTGGTAGATGAACGCGAGCGCCCGGTCGAGCGACGGCGACAGGCAGAGGCCGGTCACATCGCCCGTCGTGAGCGTCTCGGCCGCGGCCGTCAGCTCGTCCCAGTTCGTCGGGGGCTCGACGCCGGCATCGGCCAGCAGCTGCTCGTTGTAGAAGAGCGCGAGCGTGCTCGCGTCCTTCGGAAGGCCATAGATCTGGCCGTCGGGGCCGCGGAAGGCGTCGAGGTAGCCCTCGTAGAACTGCCCGGTGTCGAAGCCGGTGTCGGCGATGTAGTCGTCGAGCGGGAGCAGGAACTGCTCCTGGACCCACTCGGGGGCCACCGCGGAGTCGACGTAGAACACGTCGGGCGGGGTAGCCGCGCTGAAGTTCGCCAGCATGGCCTGTGGATAGTCGCCCGCGACCGGCTGGTAGTCGATCGTGATGTTCGGGCACACCTCTTCGAAGCCGGCGAACATCTCCTCGAGGAGCTCGCCCTCTTCCGGCGATGCCTGCCACCCGGAGAGGATGACGTCGCCCTCACCGATGCACTCGCCGCTCGCCCCGTCGCCGTCACCGTCGCCATTCCCGTCGCCCGGGCTGCCGCCGGTGTCACCCGTTTGACAGGCCGTGAGCGCCAGGAGCGCCACTGCCAGGATCCCAAACCGCCGCGTTCGCATGCAGACCTCCCCATCCATCATCACGAAGACCGCTCAGGTCGAGCCATGGACGTGTGGAGCCGCATTGTACCGCCCGCTGGGAAGGTCCCTACAATCGGTCCGCGTGAGCGATCGATGGTGGGATGGGGCCGTCATCTACCAGATCTATCCCCGAAGCTACGCCGATGCCGACGGCGACGGCGTGGGCGACCTCGCCGGCATCGTCTCGCGCCTCGACCACCTGCGCGGGACCGATGCGTCGCTCGGCGTCGACGCCATCTGGCTCTCCCCCATCTACCCCTCCCCGCTGCACGACTTCGGATACGACATCAGCGACTACACCGATGTGGCGCCCGAGTACGGCACGCTCGCCGACCTCGACGCGCTCATCGCTGCCTGCCACGCACGCGGGCTGCGCCTGCTGATGGATCTCGTGCCGTGCCACACCTCGATCGAACACCCGTGGTTCGTCGAGGCCCGCTCGTCCCGGGAGAGCCCGAAGCGGGACTGGTACATCTGGGCCGACGCGGCGCCCGGCGGCGGTCCGCCGACGAACTGGGAGGCCGTCTTCGGCGGCTCGACGTGGGAGTGGGACGAGCCCACCGGCCAGTTCTACCTCCACTCGTTCTACCCCGAGCAGCCGGACCTCAACTGGCGCAATCCGGCAGTGGCGTCGGCGATCGCCGACGTCATGCGCTTCTGGTTCCACCGCGGCGTCGACGGCTTCCGCGTCGACGCGATCTTCGCGGCGATCAAGGACGACCGCTTCCGCGACAACCCGCCCGACCGCCGACCGCACGTCATCCCGGGCCTCGGCGGAGACGCGGGCCAGGACCCGCTGTGGAGCATGAACCGGCCCGAGGTGCACGACGTGATCCGGCACCTGCGTCGCGTCGGGAACGAGTTCCCCGGGCGCCTGCTCGTCGGCGAGGCGTACGTGCCGGTCGAGGAGCTCGCCGGCTACCTCGGCCGT
>DATKDB010000071.1:0-7184 GCA_035512895.1 Binatia bacterium
GCGTGGTTGCCGGCGACGGCGACGGCGACGGCGACGGCGACGGCGACGGCGACGGCGGCGAGAAGATTTGGATCTGCCATGCCACGGGTTCAGCCACGAATCCGTTCGTGTTGATCGAGGTCAGCGTCAACGGCCTGAACGGCCACGGCGACCACGACGGCGACATCATCCCCGCCCCTGACGGCGCGCTGACCGATGAGGACTGCGTGGTTGCCGGCGACGGCGACGGCGACGGCGACGGCGACGGCGACGGCGACGGCGACGGCGACGGCGGCGTCCTTCCGGGGAACCCGACGCTTGCGAGCCCGAGCTCGCCGCCGGTCCGCCAGGGCACGCTCGGAAGCTCAGTGCCGAACACCGCAATGGACGCAAGCCCGGCGGTCCTCCCGCTCGAGCTGATCGCCTCCCTTGTGGGCCTCCTGCTCATCGCTTCGGGGCTCGGCCTCTCACTGAGCCGACGGCGTACGTAACTGAGCGTTCACTGACCCGAAAACAGCGGCGAAGGCCCCGGAGCAATCCGGGGCCTTCGCCTCCAGATCGACTCCACGAAATGCTCCTGATGACGGTGAGGACAACGTCCGGGTCGTGGTCGAGGCCCTGCCCTAGATGATCGCGAGCTCCCGACCGACGCGCTCGAAGACCTCGAGGCACGTGTCGAGCTCCTCGCGCGAGTGCTCGGCGGTGACGATCGTCCGCACGCGGCTCTTCTCCTCCGGCACCGTCGGGAAGCCGATGCCCATCGCGAACACGCCCTCCTCGAACAGCCGGTCGCTGAACCGATGCGCCAGGGCGCCCGCCCCCACGATCACCGGCGTGATCGGTGTCTCGGAGTGGCCGGTGTCGAAGCCCAGCCGTTCCAGCCCGGCCTTGAAATGGCGGGCGTTGTCCCACAGACGCTCGATGAGCTCCGGCTCGGTCTCGAGCACCTCGATCGCGGCCAGGCACGCGGCGGCCACTGCCGGCGGATGGGAGGTGCTGAACAGGAACGGCCGCGCGCGGTGCTCAAGGACCGTCCGCAATGACGCCGAGCCGGCGACGTAGCCGCCGAGGACGCCGATCGCCTTCGACAACGTTCCGACCTGGACGTGCACCCGGCCGTGCAGGTCGAAGTGATCGACCGATCCCCGCCCGTTCTGACCGAGGACGCCGGAGGCGTGGGCGTCGTCGACCATGACGATCGCATCGGCCTCCTCAGCAGCCTCGACGATCTCCGGCAGGCGCGCGATGTCGCCGTCCATGCTGAAGACGCCATCGGTGATGACGAGGATGGACCGATTCGCATCGGTGCTGCGCACCTCCGCGAGCGCCTGGCGGAGCCCGTCCATGTCGGAGTGCGGATAGATCTTGCGGTCCGCCTTCGTGAGACGGATGCCGTCGATGATGCTCGCGTGGTTGAGCGCGTCGCTCACGATCGTCGCGCCCTCTGGCGCCAGGATCGGGATCACGCCGGTGTTCGCGGTGAAGCCGGACTGGAAGGTGAGGACCGCATCGGTGTGCTTGAAGGTGGCGAGCCGTGCCTCCAGCTCCTCGTGGAGGGACATCGTCCCCGCGATGGTCCGGACCGCACCGGAGCCGGCGCCGAACTTCTCCGTGGCGGCCAACGCGGCGGCGCGCAGCTTCGGATGCGTGTTCAGGCCGAGGTAGTTGTTCGAGCTGAGCGTGATGACCTCGCGCCCGTCGATGACGCAGCGGCTCTTCTGCTCCGACTCCACGACCCGGAGGCGACGGTACAGGCCCTTCGCCTTCAGCTCCTCGATCTCCGCGTCCAGGAACGCGAGCGGGTTCCGCGCGCGGGCAGGTGCATCGGTCATGCGCACAGGATACGGCGTGCGGGAGGTGGGCCGCCGGAGCAGGTGGATCCGCCTTGACCTATTTGTAACGAGTCCAGTTACAAATGGGGTGGCACCGGAATCCCTACGGAGCGAGCACGACCTTCCCGGCGTGCCGCGACGCGATGAGCTCGAACCCCTGCTCCCACTCGTCGAGCGTGAGCCGATGTGTGATGATCGGCGCGACGTCGAGCGCCCCGGAACGCAGGAGCGCCGCGGTCCGCTCCCACGTGTCGTAGATGCGGCGACCGAAGATGCCGTGGATCCGCAACCCGCGCATGATCACGAGCTCGGACAGCTCGACAGGCACGGCCTGGCCGAAGATCCCGAGGAGCGAGACCCGCCCGCCCCGCGTCACGACGCGCAGCGCCGACGCCAGCGCAGCCTCCGCGCCGGACATCTCGAGGACGACCTCGACCCCATCGCCGCCGGTGGCCTCGAGGATCCGCTCCTCGGTCGCGGGATCCGCGGCATCCAGAACGAGCCCCGCCCCCATCGAGCTCGCCAGCTCCAGGCGGTAGGGCTCGGTATCGGTCGCGATGACGAGGGCGGCGCCGGCCGCACGGGCGATCCCGACCGCGCACAGGCCGATCGGTCCGCAGCCGGTGACGAGCACCGAGCGACCCTCGATCGGCTCGACGAAGGCGGCGTGGACCGCGTTGCCCATCGGCTCCTGGAGCGCGACGACCGCGGGATCGAGCCCGTTCGACTCGATCGCGTTCGCCTCCGGGATGACGACCTGCTCCGCGAAGCCACCGTCGACATGGACGCCGATGACCCGCAGGTTGCGACAGAGGTGCATGTCGCCGCGCCGGCACTGCGCGCAGGTCCAGTCGAACAGGTGCGATTCGACGCCGACAAGGTCGCCCTCGCGCACGCGCGTGACCCCTGGACCGATGCCGATCACGGTCCCCGCCACCTCGTGCCCGAGCACTCGGGGCGGCACGAGGTTCTCGGCCGCCCACGCGTCCCAGGTGAAGAGGTGGTGATCGGTCCCGCAGATGCTGGCCGCCTCGACCCTGAGGAGGACCTCGCCCTCGCCGGGGCTCGGGACCGGCCGCTCGATCAGCTCCGCGCCCGGGCCGGGGCGCATCTTCGCCAGGGCGCGCATCGTGGCGGGCGGGGCGGCGGTGCTCACTGGCCGAGTATACGGAGGGCGCGGCGCGCACCCCTCACCCTAACTCCCACGGGATGGGCCTACGACCGCTCCGGGTCGCCCTCAGCCGCCGCCGCTCCCGGCTCCGACGATCGAGTGCTTGCCGGTCTCGTACTCCGACGAGTGCTCCAGGCGGTCTTCCTCGGCGGTCTCGAGCATCATCATCAGCGACTCGGCGACGCCCATGTCGTTCGCATCGGCGGCCGCTTTGAGGTCCTCGTACGTGATGTTCGCGGCGTTCCCATGCTGGTCATGGGCCAGGTGACAACCGCAGTTCAGGCACATGTCTCGACTCCTTTCGCTGGTTCGCTCCCATCGCCTCAGGAATCAGCCGCCGACCGGGACCGCCCGCGACGAACCCGCCCCCGCCGCGGCGCGCAGGGTATCGGCGCGGTCGACGCGCTCCCACGGGAGGTCGAGATCCGGGCGGCCGAAGTGGCCGTACGCGGCGGTCTGGCGGTAGATCGGGCGGCGCAGCTCGAGGCCGGTGATGATCGCGCCGGGTCGCAGGTCGAAGTGCTCGCTGACGAGCTCGCCGATCCGCGCGTCCGGCACGGTGCCGGTGCCGAAGGTCTGGATGTTCATCGAGAGTGGGTGCGCGACGCCGATGGCGTACGCGAGCTGGATCTCGCACCGGCGGGCCAGCCCGGCGGCGACGATGTTCTTCGCGACGTAGCGCGCCATGTAGGCGCCGGAGCGATCGACCTTCGTCGGATCCTTGCCGCTGAACGAGCCGCCGCCGTGTCGGGCCATGCCGCCGTACGTGTCGACGATGATCTTGCGACCGGAGAGCCCGGAGTCCCCCATCGGTCCACCGATGACGAAGCGCCCCGTGGGATTGACGAGGTGGCGCGTCTCGTCGTCGAGCAGCTCGGCGGGGATGACGGCCTCGACGACGTGCTCCCGGATGGCGGCAGCCAGCTCGTCGGCCTCGATGTCGGGGTCGTGCTGCGTCGAGACGAGGACGGTGTGGACCCGCGCCGGCCGGTCGTCGGCGTCGTACTCGACGGTGACCTGCGACTTGCCGTCGGGGCGCAGGTACGGCAGCGTGCCCTCCTTACGGACCTGGGCGAGCCGGCGAGCGACCGCATGGGCGAGGACGATCGGCATCGGCATGAGCTCCGGCGTCTCATCGGACGCGTAGCCGAACATCATTCCCTGATCGCCGGCACCCAGCCCGTCGGGCTCGCTCCCCTCGCGCGCCTCGAGCGCGCGGTCCACGCCCTGCGCGATGTCGGGCGACTGCTCCTTGATGCCGCTCAGCGTG
Organism: Binatia bacterium; assembly: GCA_035512895.1. Lineage (GTDB taxonomy): Bacteria > Chloroflexota > Limnocylindria > QHBO01 > QHBO01 > JACDBZ01. The sequence continues at coordinate 4,253 of DATKDB010000071.1, forward strand.
CCGCACGTCTCCCAGTCGAACCCGACCCGGCTGTCGCTGTAGCCGATCTCGCGGACCGTGCGGCGCACGACGCTCTGCACGTCGACGTAATGGCTCGTCGTCATCTCGCCCAGGACGAGGACGAGGCCGGTCGTCACCGCCACCTCGATCGCGCATCGCGCGGCCGGGTCGTTCGCCAGCACGTCGTCGAGAATCGCGTCGGCGATCGCGTCGCAGAGCTTGTCGGGATGGCCCTCCGTGACGGACTCGGAGGTGAACAGGACGCGGCGATCGTCGCTGGAGTCGGAGCTCATTCGTGGTCGCTTCTCAAGCTGCGGGTGTCACGCAGTGTAGCCCGCGAGGCGCCGATGCATCTCGGCATCCTCTAGACTCCGAGGTTCACAGACCAGAGCAGCGACAGGGGCACTCGTCGACGCATGCAGATCCACGCGCACCTCATCGGCTACCCGCGAATCGGTCCGAAACGCGAGCTCAAGTGGGCGCTCGAGCGTGCCTGGTCCGGCCGGATCGAGCGACCGGACTTCGAGGCACGACTGACCGATCTGCGCGCCGCCCACCTTGACGAGCAGCGCGAGCTCATCGGCTCCGCCGTCAACGACTTCTTCCTCTACGACGAGGTCCTCGAGACGGCGATGATGTTCGGGATCCTGCCCGCACACCTCGCGGGCCGGATGAGCGATGAGCCGTTCGAGGTGCTGACCGAGCTGGCGCGCGGCACCCCGGAGCGCGAGGCGTGGGAGATGACGAAGTGGTTCGACACGAATTACCACTACGTCGTCCCCCAGGTCACCGGCACGACGAGCATCGACCGCTTCGAGCCCCTCCCCTGGCGCGCCCCGACCGGCGAGCCGGACGTCACGTGGCCGGTCCTCGGGCCGTTCACGCTCGTCAAGCTCAGCAAGCTGGGCGACGGCGTCGACCCGACGACCCTCGCGACCCGGCTGGGCGACGCCTTCTGGGCCTGGGTCCGCGCCAACCCGGCGCTGCGGCTCCAGCTCGACGAGCCGTCGCTCGGCATGGTCCTGGCCGATGCCGACCGCACGCTGCTCGACGCCGCCTACGCCGGCGCGAAGGACCTGGACCTGGCCACCACGCCGATCGTCACCGTCCAGTTCGGGCGAGCCTCGGCCGACACGCTTCAGCGGCTCGGCGAGCGCGGCCTGGCCGTGCAGGTCCCGGCGGCCCGGGTGGACGAGCTGAAAACGACGCCGGGCTGGGCCGCCCAGCCGGAGCTCGTCATCTCGGTCATGGACGGCCGCAGCGTCTGGCCGGACGCCTTCGGGCCGGTCGAAGCGGCGGTGCGCAGCCTCGCCGACGACGGGCGCGCAATCCACCTCGTCCCCTCCACGTCGTTCATGTTTCTGCCCGTCACGACCGAGGGCGAGGACCTGCCCGGCGGCTTCCAGTTCGCGCGCGAGAAGGCGCGGAGCCTTCGCGCCTGGGCCGATGCCCTCGAGTCGGGCGCCACGCCGCCCGGCGCCGAGCTCACCATCGGCGACTGGCCCGAGGTCGGCGAGCTGACCCGCCGCGCCCCGCGCGACGAGCGCCGAACCGCGCAGGCCGACCTGCACCTGCCGCCCTACCCGACGACGACGACCGGCTCGCTGCCGCAGACGACCGAGGTCCGCCAGTACCGCGTCAAGCTCGACCGCGGCGAGATCGAGCGGGCCGACTACGACGCCGCGATGGCGAAGATGATCACGGACAGCGTCGCATGGCAGGAGCGCATCGGTCTCGACGTCCTCGTCCACGGCGAGTTCGAGCGCACCGACATGGTCGAGTACTTCGCCGAGAAGATGGACGGCTTCCACACCACACGCAACGGCTGGGTCAACAGCTACGGGAGCCGATGCGTTCGCGCGCCCATCCTCGCCGCGCCGCCGTCGATCAGCGAGCCGATGACCGTCCGCGAGTGGCAGCTCGCCCAGGCCGCGACGAGCAAGCCGGTCAAGGGCATGCTCACCGGCCCCGTCACGATCGTGAACTGGAGCTTCCGCCCGCCCGGCGTGCCCGACGACCGGCTCTTCTGGGCCGTCGCCGCGCCGATCGCGCAGGAGGTCGGGTACCTCGTCGACGCCGGCGCGCGCGTCATCCAGGTCGACGAGCCGGCCGTGCGCGAGCGATGGCCGCTGCCGACCGAGGATGCCCCCGCCCTGCGCGAGATCTACGCCCGTGGCGTCCGCGCCTCGCTCAACCGGGTCTACGACCAGCCGGCGCACGTCCAGATGCACACGCACATGTGCTACGGCGACTTCGGCGACATCGTGCCGCTCTGGTCGGATGCCGGCGTCGATGTCGCATCGGTCGAGTTCAGCCGCTCGAAGGACGACAGCTACATCCGGCAGTTCTACGACCTCTTCACCGATGGCCACCTCCAGATCGGCCCGGGCGTCTACGACGTCCACTCGCCGCACACGCCGGGGCGCGAGGTCATGGACGAGCGGCTGCGCCACTTCGAGGGCTTCATGGAACCGCGCGACATCTGGGTCAACCCCGACTGCGGGCTGAAGACGCGCGGCTGGGAGGAGATCGAGCGGCAGCTCGGCGACCTCGTGCAAGCGGCGCGCTCCAGACGTGAGGCAGCACGCGCGCGGGAGTCCTGAGCGTGCTCTCCGAGCGTGCCGAGTGGGTGGAGATGGTCGAGATCAACCCACCCCGCCTGCCGAGCATGACCCACCTCGAGCTGCGGGGCCGATGGCGCGACGTCCTCATCACCGACAACCCGTTCAAGCAGGTCCGCGTCTCGCCGTACGCCTTCGCCGCGCGCATCACCCACGACGTGCCCGACGTCCGACCGACCGTCGTGTGCTCGACGCGGGACCGGAACATCCTCGCCATCGAGTCGGAGGTCCGCGGCGCGATCGCGAACGGCGTGAAGTCCTTCCTCGTCGTCCAGGGCGACATGCTCCCCGAGGTCGAGCACTGGAGCAAC
>DATKDB010000072.1:0-2206 GCA_035512895.1 Binatia bacterium
GTGAGCGGGACGGCAGCGACGATGCCGATGCTGCCGACGAGGGCGCGGATGACCTCGACCGCGACGACCTCGCCGTTCAACACGATGAGCGGCGCCTGGTTGCCGAGGGCGAAGAGCAGGAGCAGCGGCAGCCCGGCCCCGAGGTAGGCGAGCATGAGCGTGTTGACCGTGGCGGCGATGTGCGAGCGGCCGACCCGCATCGCCTGGCCGATGACCCCGCCGCGCTCGGCCTCCGGTCGGGCCCGATGGAGCTGCTCGACGGTGGCAGCCTGGGTGACCGTCACGTCGTCGAGGACGCCGAGCGCCCCGAAGACGGTCGCGGCCAGGAGGATGCCCTGCAGGTCGATGCGGTCGCCGACGAGCGGGATGAGGAACGCGATCTCCTCGCTCCCCTGCAGTGCGGTGAACTCCGCGGCGGCCGTGAAGAGGCCGGCGAGCACGGCGGTGAGCCCAAGGGCCGCGAACGTGCCGAGCGTCGCGGCGAGGGTGATGCGACTGACGCCCTCCGTAAGCAGCAGCGTGGCGATCGTCACGAGCCCGCCGCCGGCGACGGCGAGCAGGATCGGGTCGACACCGCGCAGCAGGAGCGGGACGACGAGCTTGACGACGACCCCCAGGGTCAGGGCGAGGGCGACGAGCGAGCGAAGGCCTCGAAGGCCGCCCACGACGACGACCGCGGCGGCGAAGAGGCCGGCCAGGATGCCGAGCATCGGCAGGCGCCAGGGCTCGCTGATGACGGCGAACGTTCCCTCCGCCGCCGGTCCGCTGAAGCGCGTGACGATGACCTCATCGCCGACTTCGTACGGCGCGCGGTTCGACGAGCCGGGGACCGCGGCCGAGCCATCCTGCACGACGGCCTCGATCCGCTCACCGCTTTCGGCCAGCTCGACGGCGAAGAGCGGCAGCCCGCTCGCGTTCGTGTCGAGCGACTCGACGATGATCGCCCGCTCGCTTTCCTGGCCGACGACCGGGATGGCATCGGCCGGCGTCAGGTCCGGCATGAGCCAGAGCAGCGCCAGCAGCACGAGGCCACCGACGATGGCCGGCAGGGCTGCGCCGACGCGGTGCGCCAGGGATCGGTCCATCACCGCACGGAGGATAACCGCACGACCGATCGCGATTCCCCGATGCGCGGCGGGCGCGGTCCGCGAGCTAGGTGCCCGACTCCCAGGACTCGCTGTATGCCTTCTGCTCCGGCGTCATCGGGTCGATCCGGATCCCCATGCTCTCCAGCTTGAGCCGCGCCACCTCGCGGTCGAGATCGTCGGGGATGCCGTACACCATCGGCTCGAGCTCGTCGAGGTGCTGGCGCAGCCACTCGAGCCCGAGCGCCTGGTTCGCGAAGCTCATGTCCATGACCATCGCCGGGTGTCCCTCGGCGGCGCCGAGGTTGACGAGCCGGCCGTCGGCCAGCAGGTAGATGCGGCGGCCGTCGGGCATGAGGTACTCCGTCGTGAACGGACGCACCTCGCGCTTCGAGCTCGCCTGCTCCTCGAGCGCGGCGAGCTCGAACTCGTCGTTGAAGTGGCCGGCGTTGGCGAGGATCGCGCCGTCCGGCATGACCGGGAAGTGGTCGCGGCCCCAGACGTTCAAGTTGCCCGTGCCGCTGATGAAGACCTCGCCGATGGCCGCCGAGTCGGCCGCGTTCATGACGCGGTAGCCGTCCATGGCCGCCTCGATGCCACGGATCGGGTCGACCTCCACGACGACGACGTTCGCGCCCATGCCATGCGCCCGCGACGCGATGCCACGGCCGACCCAGCCATAGCCGCCGATGACGACGGTCTTGCCAGCGAAGAGGATGTTCGTGGCGCGCAGCACCCCGTCAATCGCGCTCTGGCCGGTGCCGTAGCGGTTGTCGAAGAGATGCTTCGTGAGCGCCTCGTTGACGGCGACAACCGGGTAGCTCAGCTTGCCGGCTTTCGCCATCGCGCGCAGCCGGATGACGCCGGTCGTCGTCTCCTCGGTGCCGCCCACGACCTCGGGCAGGAGCTCGCGTCGATTCGTGTGCAGCTCGTTCACGAGGTCGGCACCGTCATCCATCGTCACCTGCGGCCGGTGGTCAAGCGCGACGCCGATGTGCGAGTAGTACGAGTCGCGATCCTCGCCCTTGATCGCGTACGTCGGGATGCCGTAGTGCGCCACGAGCGCGGCGGCGACGTCGTCCTGCGTCGAAAGCGGGTTCGACGAGCAGAGCACGGCGTCC
>DATKDB010000073.1:0-5768 GCA_035512895.1 Binatia bacterium
CGCGTTCAGGGACGCTGCCACGGTCCCGGCGTCGGCGCCGTCGGCGATCGCGAGGTAGGAGCGGGTGACGATCTCCTCGGGGCCGAACAGGGCAGAGGTGAGCTCGCGGTTGACGAGGGCCCCGTTACCGAGCCAGTCGGCCTCGCCGAGGGCGGCGATCGTAAGCTCACGGGCGCGGCCGCTGCTCGGCTCGATCACGGTGAAGGTGTCTCCGGCGTCCAGTGCTGCCACGTCGACGCCGGCGACGAGGAAGGTCTCCGGCACGATCGCCAGCGTCGGGTCGGCGAGCACGGCCCGGTAGACGTCGGCGTCGTCCGCGTACTTCGCGTCTCTGCGGAACAGTCCTGGCGTCCCGCGTTCCAACAGTTCGGTGTCGAAGCCGCTGATCGGCGCGGCGCGGGTGCCGTCGAGGTGCGCGGCTTCGAAGTTCGCGACGCCTCGGACGAGCCCGGCGACCGCGACCACGTCGCTGTGTGCTGCCAGTGCCCGGGCGTCGACGGGGTTGGCCGGGTTGGTGTCGAGCAGGAGGTGGTATCCGGCCGCGATCTGGTCGACCTTGGCGTCGGTGTTGCGCTCGATCGCGACCGAGAACGAGGTGACCATGGTCACGACGAGGATCACGAGCGAGAACATCCCGAGCAGCATCGAGGTGCGGAACCGTCGCGCGAGTGGGTAGGCGATTCCGAGCCGTGGCGCGAGGCCGCGGCCGCCCCGTCCGAGACGCTCGATCGCGAGCGTCCAGACGCGGTCGAGACTGGCTGCCAGCGACACGGCGCCGAGGGTCAGCACCAGTCCCTGCACGACGAAGGCGAGCGTGTCCGCGGAGCCCATGATCCCCGGGAAGAGCTGGCGCACGGCCAGCGCCCAGCCGAGCACCGTGGCGGCGACGAGCACGCGTGCGACGCGGTCCGGCAGGAGCCGGCGCAGCAGCGGCGCGGCGGAGAACGCCGCCACCGGCACCCCGACCAGGAAGCCGATCGCGTTGTCGCCGAGGTAGCCCGCGACACCGACCCCAGCACCGATCAGGATCCCGACCGTGGCGAGCACCAGCGTCCGTGTCCCCGCCCGCGCCTTCTGGGGCTCGGGCAGGTCGCGGATCGCGCGGATGATGTTGAGCCGGGCGATGCGCAGGCTCGTGGCCCAGATGGTCAGGAGCGAGATGACGAGGCCCGTGCCGGCGCCGATCGCGAGGCTGACCGGGTTGATCACCAGTGGGTAGCCGGCCGCCTGTTCGGCGTCGCCGAAGATCGGCCCTGCGAGGACCGCGACGAGCCAGCCGATCCCGATCCCGACCACCGCCCCCAGCGCGGCGGCGACGAGCGCGTAGATCGCGCCTTCGATCGCGAACGCGCGGGTCAGCCGCCGGCGAGTGAACCCGACCGCGCGGAGCATCCCGAGCTCGGTCTTGCGCTCTTCGGCGAGCATCACGAACAGGTTGACGAGCAGCAGGATCCCGGCCAGGACGCTGAAGATCGCGATCGTGCCGAACATCTCGGTGAGCCCGGCGCCGTCGCGCTGCGCATCGTCGAGCACCGCCGCCTTGGGCGCCTCGACCTCTACACCTGGGAGCCTTGCGAGAGCGGCGCGCAGGTCGGTCACCGCGGCGTCCGACAGCCCGCGGGTGTCGAAGACGCCGCCGTCGAGCGAGATCAGCAGCCGCTCGCGTGGCGGTGCGGCGACCACGGTCGTTGCTTCTGCCAGGCGCGTGAGCGTGCCCGGCGCGACGATCGCGCCGCCGTACCCGGCGAGCCCGACCTCGGCCACCACCTCCGTGAGGGTCAGGTCGACGGCGGAGCCGTACGCGTGGAGGCGCAGCGCGTCTCCCGCTCGCACGTCGAGCCGGCCGGCGATGCGGTCGTTGACGATGACCTCGCCGGAACCGACCGCGCCGGTGCCGGCGAGCCCGGTGATCTGCACGTCGAAGCCGAAGTTGCGGGCTGCGGCAAGATCGAGCTCCACGACCCTGACCTGCGGAACCGCCGCGGCGCGGTGGGGCGCCTCGAGCGTGGCGGTGCTCGTCGTCGTGGCCAGCAGGCCGTCGATCCTCTCGACGCCGCCGGCCTCGATCGCGGCGACAACCTCGTCGAGACCCGTCCCTTCGGCGGGGGTGACGGTGATGTCGATCGGGCCGTTCTGGGTTCGGGCTGCGTCGGCGAAGGAGCCTTCGATCACGTCACCGACGACGAAGGAGGAGGTGATGATCGCCGTACCGAGCAATGCTCCGGCGACGACCAGGGCGGCTTCGGCGCGTCTGCGGCCGATGTTCCGCACCGCCATCGTGAGCAGCGAGCGCTGCCGGAGGGCGGCGACGACGAGCGGCAGCAGGAGGACGAGGGCGATCGCCCCGAGGACGGCGAGGGCGGTCATGCCGCCACCTCGACGCGGTCGAGCCGGTGCTCCTCGGCCGCGCTCGGATCGCCGTCGGCGACCACGAGGCCGTCGCGGACCTGGACGAGGCGCTGCCCCGAGCGCCCGAGCGCCTCGTCGTGGGTCACCACCACGAGCGTCTGGCCCGAGGCGTGGACCTCGTGGAGCAGCTCCACGATCTCTCCCGCCGTGTGGCTGTCGAGCGCCCCGGTGGGCTCGTCCGCCCAGATCAGCGCCGGCTCGGCGACCAGCGCACGCGCCACGGTCACGCGCTGCTGCTCGCCGCCCGACAGCTCGCCCGGCCGGTGGCCCGCGCGGTCGGCAAGGCCGACGCGGGCGAGCATCTCTCGCGCCTGCTCGCGGGCGGCCCTGGGCTTCACGCCGGTGACGAGCAGCGGCAGCTCCACGTTCTCCGCCGCCGACAGCACCGGTATCAGGTTGAACGACTGGAACACGAAACCCATGCGCTCCGCCCGGTGCCGGGTGCGCTCGGCGTCCGACATCGCGAACAGGTCGTCGCCGTCCACCGTGACGGTGCCGGCGTCGATCTCGTCCAGCCCGGACAGGCAGTTGAGCAGCGTGGTCTTGCCGTTGCCGGACGGGCCCATGATCATCACGAGCTCGCCTGCGCCGATATCGAGGTCGACGCCTCGCAACGCGTGGACCTCGCGGGTTCCCGCGCGGTAGGCCTTCGCCACGCCGCGCGCGGCCAGGATGCATTCCCTCTCGGGGATTGAGTTCATCTCGTTCCTCATGATCGAACCTCCTTCGTTGACGATGAGCTCAACGATGGCGCGCCGTCTCCGCGCGCACATCGGTCCGGAGGCTCGACTTCTGCCGGCCGCGGGTACGGTGCGAACCTCGTTCTTTCGGCCGATTTCGCCGCGCGTCCGGCCCCTCTACGCTCTATGCGTGGTGAGAGACGGACTTCGGGCGCTCTGGAACGAGCCCCGCCCCCCGCAGCCACCCGCCCCGGTGTGGCGCGACCGGGCGCTTGTCGCCGTGGTCGTGTCGTGGTCGGTCGTGGAGACGCTGCTTCGCGAGGACCTGGCGTGGGGCCCGGTCCTGGTCACCGTGTGCACGCTGATCGCGCTCAGCCTGCTGTGGCGGCGCGCCCATCCCCTGGGCGCCGTCGCGGCCGGGTTCGGCACACTGATTGCATTCGACGTCGCGAGGATCCTCGCCGCCGTCGACACGACCGGACTGCTGAGCATCGCGGCGGTGCTCGTGCTGCCCTACTCACTGTTCCGCTGGGGAGCCGGCCGAGAGGCCGCGGTCGGGCTCGGCCTGATCCTCGCCTGGCTCCCGATCACGTTCGTCGCCGAACCGCAAAGCGCGGGCGAGATGTTCGCCGGGTACGGGTTCTTCCTGTCCTCCGCCGCATGGGGTGCGGCGATCCGCTTCCACGCCACCGTCCGCGTCCGCGACGTCGAGCAGGCAAAGCTCCGTCAGCGCAGCGAGCTCGCCCGGGAACTCCACGATTCCGTCGGCCACCACGTCTCGGCGATCGCCGTCCAGGCTCAGGCCGGCCGTGCCCTGGCGGCATCCGACACCGACCGTGCCCTGGCCGTGCTTGCGACCATCGAGGAGGCGGCCTCGCGGACGCTCGAGGAGATGCGCGCCATGGTGGGGATCCTGCGCGACGGGAACGAGGCGGAGCTCGCTCCGCCACCGGGTCTGGCCGACATCGAGCGCCTCGCACACGGCCTGGGTGAAGGGCCTCGTGTGGACGTGCACCTATCCGGCGACTTCGCCGAGCTGAGCCCTTCCGTCGGGGCGGCCCTCTACCGGATCGCCCAGGAGTCGGTGACGAACGGGCTTCGCCATGCCCGACACGCGACCCGGATCACCGTCCGCGTGGCAGACGAAGGCGACGAGGTGCGTCTGACTGTCCGCGACGACGGCGAGGCTGGCGCTGGCGCGCGCACGTCGTCAGGTCACGGCCTCGCCGGCATGAGCGAGCGCGCGACCCTGCTCGGGGGCACCGTCCGGGCGGGCCGTGGCCCCGGCGAGCGGGGCTGGACGGTCGACGCCGTGCTGCCGAAGGGCGCGAGGTGAGCATCCGCGTCCTCGTCGCCGACGACCAGGACATCGTCCGCACCGGCCTCGCGATGATTCTCGACGCCCAGCCCGGGATCGAGGTCGTGGGCGAGGCCGCCGACGGCCGCGAGGCCGTGACCCTCGCGCGCAAGCTGCGGCCGGACGTGTGCCTCTTCGACATCCGCATGCCCGGGCTCGACGGGATCGAGGCCACCCGGCAGCTTGCGGGCCCCGACGTCGACGACCCGCTGGCGGTCGTCGTGATCACCACCTTCGACCTCGACGAGTACGTCTACGGCGCGCTGAAGGCCGGCGCCAGAGGGTTCCTGCTCAAGGACGCCGGGCCGAAGCTGCTGACGCAGGCGATCCACGCCGCCGCCGACGGCGACGCACTCATCGCGCCGCGCATCACCGCCCGACTCCTCGCCAGGTTCGCCGACGCCGAGCCGGCGCAGCCGCCCGCTCAGCCGCGCGAGCCGCTCACGAGCCGCGAAGAGGAGATCCTGATCCCGGTCGCCCAGGGCTGGACGAACCACGAGATCGCGGACGAGTTCCACCTCAGCATCAGCACCGTCAAGACGCACCTGGCGAGCCTCATGCGCAAGCTCGATGCCCGGAATCGCGTCGAGCTCGCCATGTGGGCCTACGAGACCGGTCGCATCAAAAGCTGACGCCGAGACCGCGGCTGCCCGCTGCTCGCCCGGAGGTCCCGACAGTGCGCGGGAGTGTCACCATAGGTTGATGCCCTTATTGCCGCTCCGCGTTCGGGCGCGCGCGCCACTCCCGGTCGAGCATCGCGTAAAGGCGCAGCGTCGACCACTCGCCCTTGAACCAGTCGGCCTCGACCAGGCGGGCCTCGCAGCGAAAGCCCAGGCGTTCCAGTAGACCCCGGACCGGAATGTTGCGATCGTCGGCCTGAGCAAAGACTCGATGCATGCCACGCTGCTCGAACAGTTCTGTCACGACGGCCGTAAGCGCCTCGGTCGCGAGGCCCTTGCCCTGGTTTGCCGGCGCCAGCGTGACTCCGACCTCGGCGGTCGCCGGCTGATCGGTCACGACCCGTACAGCGCAATCCCCACACACCGTGCCCGTCTCGCGATCGACGATCGCCAGTTGCAGCCACTCTCCGGGTTGACCGAACTCCACCTCGCCTTGTGAGCTCAGGAAAGACTCGGCATCGGCCATCGAATACGTGCGGTCCCACGACTGATACCGCGCGACTTCGGGATCGCTCCGGTAGGCGACGAACGTCTCGAGGTCATCAACCCGAAACGGCCGCAGGCTCAGACGCTCGGTGACGATCTCGACCATGCTCGTGCTCGCGCGGGGAGTCCGGTTCGTCGCAAGGCGTAGACGGTAAC
>DATKDB010000074.1:0-4630 GCA_035512895.1 Binatia bacterium
TACCTGTGGCGCGTCGAGCAGGTCTCGCATGCCCTGGCCAACGGGTACTTCGTCGGCACGATCAACCGCGTCGGCATCGAGCCGCTCGGTGACGACGACTTCTACGGGCAGTCCTACTTCGTGGACCCGCGCGGCCAGTTCGTCGGCGGCGTCGGCGACCCGCACGACGAGGAGCTCATCGTCCGCGACCTCGACCTCGATCAGATCGAGGAGGTCCGCCAGACGTGGCAGTTCTTCCGCGACCGGCGACCGGACGCCTACGCCGACCTCGTCCGCCCGTAGCCGATGCGTTGCGCCTCGTCGAACCTCCCAAATTCACACCAGGCGGGCGTTGGCAACGGATGGACCGCCGCGAAGGGCTCGCATGGGCAGTCGAACGGTCTGGATTCCCATGTGGCGTGAATCCGGGCGGTTCGAGGTCGAGTCGAGCCGCGCAATGCGCACCGCATGTGAATTGGGACGGTTCGCGGATCACGATGACGGCGATGCCTGACGCGCCGAGTGTCGTCCGCTCCTCGCAGCGGCCCACTGCCGAGGGTCTCCCGGCCGGTGTGGTGGGGGAGCAGGCCTTTCATGATCGGGGTGCCTGGGTCGGGTTTCTCAAGCTCGAACCCGGTGCGTCATCGCCGTGGCATCACCACGGCGACTGGGACAGCTACGCCTTCGTGACGCGCGGCGTGTTGCGCTGGGAGTTCGGGGAGCACGGAGGCGACTTCATCGAGGTCGGAGCGGGTGATGTCGGGCACATGCCGGCCTGGATGATCCACCGCGACGTCAGCGCCGGCGACGAGGCCCTCGAGATGGTCCTGTTCCGCGCCGGCGAGGGCCGGCTCACGATCGACGTGGACGGACCGCAGGCGCGGACCGCGACGGAGGGACGCACGGCATGAAGTTCGGGATCACCCTGAGGCCGGACCATCCGTTCGAACGCAGCGTCGACTTGGCGAAGCGCGCCGAGGCGAACGGTTTCGGCTACGGCTGGATGTTCGACTCCCACGTCCTGTGGCGCGACCCGTACCCGCTGCTGACGCTCATCGGCGCCGAGACGACCGACATGCGGCTCGGCACCTGCGTCACGAACCCGGCCACGCGCGACGTGACCGTCACGGCCTCCGCCCTCGCGACGCTCAACGAGATCACCGGCGGCCGAATGGACCTCGGCATCGGTCGAGGGGACTCCGCGCAGAGGGTGATGGGCAAGAGGCCGACGACGGTCGCGTACATGGAGGAGTGCTGCCGGGTCGTCCGCGCCCTGACGGCGGGGGAGAGGATCACCCTCGACGGAACGGAGATCCAGATGCCGTGGGCATCGCACGGCCCGGTCCCGATCTGGGTGGCCGGCTACGGGCCGATGGCGCTCGCGGCCGCCGGCCGCGTCGCGGACGGGATCATCCTCCAGCTCGCCGATCCCGGCATCATCCGCTGGTGCCTGGGCTTCGTCCGCGCGGCCGCGGAGGAGGCCGGTCGCGATCCCGACGCGATCGAGGTCATGGCCGCCGCGCCGGCGTACGTCTCCGAGGACGTGGCGACCGCCCGCGACAAGGTGCGCTGGTTCCCCGCCCTCGTCAGCAATCACGTCGTCGACCTCATCAATAGGTACCCGAAGGACGAGCTGCCCGAGGCGCTCTGGAAGTACGTCGAGAACCGCGAGGGCTACGACTACCTGCATCACGCCGAGGTCGGCAGCGACAACGCCCGCTTCGTGAGCGACGAGATCACCGATGCCTTCGCCATCGTCGGCCCGGTCGCCGCGCAGCGGGAGCGCCTGGCGGCATTGCGCGAGGCCGGCGTCACGCAGTTCAACAGCTACCTGATGAACGGCGAGGAAGAGCAGCAGCTGGACCTCTACGGTCCGATCATCGGCGCGTAGCAGCTCGCGCTCGCTCGGCGGCACGGGCCTTGCTCCCGCTTCTGCATGACCGCCACTCCGACCTCCACGAAGCTCGGGCCGGACCAGGCCTTCCTCCGTGACCTGCTGCGGCGCCTCGCGGAGATCGAGTCGCCCGACGCCCTGGTCCTCAGCGTTTACCTCGACACTCGCCCGGAGGCCCATGGCGACCGTCCCGGCGAACGCAACGAGATGATCGCCCTGCGCAACCGGCTCAACACGCTCGCCGGCACGCTCGCCGCGCGCGGCCCGGCCCGCGACTCGTTCGTGGCCGATCGGAAGCGCATCGAGGAGCTGGTCGCCAGCGAGGAGCTCAACGACACCGACGGGGTCGCCGTCTTCGCCTGTGGCCATCTCGGTCTGTGGGAGGCGATCGGTGCGCAGGTCGAGTTCGACACGCAGGTCTCCGCCGGTCCCACCGCGGACCTGTTCCAGCTGGCGCGTCTGCTCGACGACCAGGTGAGCGCTGTCGTGGCGGTCGTCGACACGAACACGTGCCGCCTCTTCGTCACCCGGCGCGGCGGCCTCGCCGAGCGGTCCGGGCCGGACGAGGACAACGCCGAGCACCAACGGCATCAGACCGGCGGCTGGTCGCAGGCCCGGTTCCAGCGGCACGTCGATATGCAGGACAAGCGGTTCGCGAAGGAGGCGGCAGACGCGATCGATCGGCTCGTCCGTCGTGAGCGCCCCGCCCACGTCATCCTGGCCGGCGACGAGCGCGCGATCTCGTTCCTGGATCCCGAGCTGTCAGAGCAGGTCCGTTCCCTCGTCGAGCACGTCGCGCGGATCGACATGCGCGCCACGCTCGACGACGTCCGCCAGGAGGTCGCGCCCATCCTGGCCGCGCTCGAGGCGGCCGACGGCCAGGACGCCAGCGAGCGTGCCATCGCGGGCTGGCGAGCCGGCGACCTCGGCGTCGTCGGCCTGAACGACACGATGGCGGCGCTCGAGGCAGGGCAGGTCGACGAGCTCGTCATCGACGAGACGGCGCGGGCCGACGAGGAGCTCCGCGGGGAGCTCATCCGCCAGGCCGCATTGACCGATGCGCACGTCGAGGTCGTTCGCGACCACGAGGAGCTGCGCCGCCACGACGGGGTCGCGGCCACCCTGCGCTACCGGATCTGAGTTCCTGACAGATTCCGTCGAGAACCGGCGCTAGCATCGGGCCATGAGCATTCGTCATCAACTCCCTGACCGTCGACTGTCATGATCCGAGAGCCGTGGCCCGATTCTGGTCGGCCGCCCTCGACTGGCCGACCCTGTTCGAATCCGAGGACGAGGTGATGATCGCGCCGTTCGAGGAGAGAAAGCCGGGGCTCTTCCCCGTGCTGTTCATGACGAACCCGGACGACCGGGTGGTCAAGAATCGCTGGCATTTCGACCTCGCGCCCGACGACCAGTCCGCGGAGGTCGCGCGCCTCGAGGGACTCGGCGCGCGGCGCGCCGATATCGGCCAGGGAGCGGTCGACTGGGTCGTCATGGAGGACGTCGAGGGCAACCACTTCTGCGTCCTGAAGTCGCTGCCGAAGGAGGGCGAGTGATGAAGGTCTCGTTCGTCGCCGGGTTTGGTCCTATCATCCGCGACCCTGCCGGTGCCCACGCGTTCTGGCGCGACGGCCTCGGCATCGCCTTCGACGAGCCGGCGCCGGGCTACTTCACGAACGACGATCTCGATGGGGTGAAGGCCTTCGCGATGTGGCCGCTCTCGCAGGCGGCCGAGTCGACGTTCGGCGCGCCCGAGTGGCCGGATGACATCCCGGCGCCGCAGGCGTGGCTCGAGCTCGACGTCGAGTCGGCGCCGGCGGTCGGGGAGGGCGTCGCCGAGATGGAGGCTGCCGGCCACCGCGTCCTGAGGGGCGCCAACGAGGAGCCGTGGGGCCAGACGACGGCGCGGCTGCTCAGCCCTGAGGGCCTGCTCGTCGGGATCACGTTCACGCCCTGGATGCACCGGGCCGAGCCCGGACCGATCACGGAGTCCTGACGGCTCGCTGCTCCGCTTTCATGGCGCGCTTCGTGGCCTGGTAGCTCGCCAGGGCCTCCGGCGAGTCGACGTCGCTGAGCGTCGGGTGCGACGGAAGCTCGTCCTCCCAGTCATCGGGCCGGATGCCGAGACGCCGGACGAGCACCGCGAACAGGGAGGCGACCTTCATCTCGCCGAATCCGGGAAGTGCGGCGATGCGCCTCTTCAGGTCGCGCGCGTCTGACGCATCGGTCCACAGGCGGGCGGCGTCTCCGTCGTATGTGTCGGCGACGTACGCCGCCAGCTCGCGCACCCGCTTCGCCATGGCCGACGGGAAGCGGTGGATCGCCGGCGGCCCCTTGGCCGCGGCTTCGAGCTTCGCCTCGTCGATCGTGGCGAGGGAACGGGCCTCGAGCGTGCCGAGCCGGTCGAGGAGCACCTTCGGCCCCGAGAAGGCCTTCTGCACCGGCACCTGCTGGTCGAGCGCGAAGCCGATGAGCAGCGCCATCGGCTCGGAGACGAGCAGCCGGTCGGCCTCGTCGTCACCGGTGAAGTGGAGTCGGTCGGTCGCCATGCGCGGATGCTACCCCGACCGCGCTACGATGGCGCTCCTGTCCGGCCGAGCAACACGACGGAGGAGCCGATGCGCACGCTCATCAAGGGTGGAACGATCGTCAACGCCGATGCCACGACGACGGCGGACGTCCTCGTCGACGGGGAGCGCATCGCGCTCATCGGCGAGGATCTCCAGGTCGAGGCGGACCGGACGATCGACGCGTCCG
>DATKDB010000075.1:0-4300 GCA_035512895.1 Binatia bacterium
CTGCGCACCTCGCTGACCGATCCGTAGCCGAGCGAGCGCAGGGCGGAGCCGATCGTCTGGCCCTCCGGGTCGGCGATCCCCGCGCGCAGCGAGACGTTCACCTCGGCCAGCCAGCGCATCGGTGGCGCTACGACCAGCCGCTGCCGGTCAGCCGCTCGTAGGCGGCGACGTACCGGTCCCGCGTCCCGCGGATCACCTCGTCGGGCAACCGCGGGGCCGGCGGCTCCTTGTTCCAGCCCGAGGCCGCCACGAAGTCACGCACGAACTGCTTGTCGAAGCTCGGCGGGCTCTGTCCGGGCGCATAGCGCTCCCCGTCCCAGAAGCGCGAAGAGTCCGGCGTGAGCACCTCGTCGATGACCGCCAGCTCGCCGTCGATCCAGCCGAACTCGAACTTCGTGTCGGCCAGGATGAGCCCGACCGCCTCGGCGCGTCGCGCCCCGGCCGCGTAAAGCGCCACCGAGCGCTCTTCCAGCTGCCGGGCGAGATCGCCTCCGACGAGCTCGGCGAGCTGCGCGCGGGTGATGTTCTCGTCGTGACCGACCTCGGCTTTCGTCGAGGGCGTGAAGATCGGCTCGGGCAGCCGATCGGCCTCGCGCAGCCCGTCCGGGAGGGCATGCCCGCACACGGCACCCGAGCGCCGGTACTCGGCCCAGCCCGAGCCGGCCAGGTAGCCGCGCACGACGCACTCCGCGTCGATCCGCTCGGCACGTCGCACGAGCATCGACCGCTCGGCGAGCTCGGGCGTCCGCGCCGCCTCCGGCATCGCGTCCGGATCGGCCGAGACGAAGTGGGACCGACCGAGATCCGAGAGCTCCGCGAACCACCAGGCCGAGAGCCGGGTCAGGACCGCGCCCTTGTCCGGGATCGGCTGGTCGAAGACGACGTCGAACGCGCTGAGCCGGTCGGTGGCGACGAGGAGCAGGTGCCGGTCGTCGACCTCGTACGTCTCGCGCACCTTGCCGCGATGGACGAGCGGCAGTCCCTCGAGGTGGCTCGTCGTCATCGTCATGGGAGGTCGTCGCTCCGCCCGTCCTCGGGCTCGTCACGATCGTCCGGGAGGGTGTAGCGCGACGGCGTCATCCGGAACCGGCGCTTCGTGAAATTCTCGACGACGTCGAAGAGCGACAGGACGACGAGGATGAGGACCGTACCGACGCCGGCCACGACGTACAGGCCGGCCCCCGCCGCGGTCCCGATGGCGGCCACCGACCAGAGGCTGGCCGCCGTCGTCAGGCCACGGATGTGCCCGCGGTACTGGAGGATCGTGCCGGCTCCGATGAAGCCGATGCCCGACACGATCTGGGCCGCGATGCGGGTCGGGTCGACGAGGTCGCCGGCGAAGCCGTAGGCGCTGATGACGGTGAAGAGCGCGGCGCCGAGCGAGACGAGGCTGTGCGTCCGGAACCCGGCCGGCTGACGGTGCAGCTCGCGCTCGAAGCCGATGAGCGCGCCGAGGATGAGTCCGACCGTCAGGCGCAGGGCGAGGTCGATCTGCGTGGCGATCGTCAGTTCGGGGGTCACGCGCCGGTCCTCGCCTCCAAGCGTTCCTGGCCGCTGCGCAGCACGCCGGTCCATGACAGCGAGCCCCAGGCATGCAGGGCGCCGCCGCCCAGGACGAGGCAGAGCCAGATCGCCACGAAGCCTACCAGCAGGAGCAGCGTCGCGACGCCGATCTCGCCCCCGGCGAGCTGGATGCCGATCGGCATCCAGAGCACGCGCAGGAGCATCGCGCCCACGACGAGGTAGGCGACCCGCGCCAGGAGGAGCGCGCCGGCCTGGAGGACCGCCGCCAGCCCCGCGCCCGCCAGGGCCCGTGGCGCCTCCAGGAGCGCGACGACGACGTCCCCTCGGTGGCGCGCGGCCGCGGCATGGATCGCGGCCCCGGCAGCGGCGGCCAGCACGGTGCCAGCGAGGAGCGGAGCGATGGCGAGCGCGGTCCGCGCCAGCGGGTCGATGCCCGCTCCCGGAGCGTTGAACTCGCCCGGCGCGACGACGATGACGGCGGCCGCCAGCGTCACGAGGCCGACGAGCACGGGGACCGCGCACACGAGCGCGATGCCGAACAGCCGTGCCACCTCCCCCGCGCCGACGCGCCGGCCGTGGAGGAGGACCGCCTCGCCGGCCGATGCCAGCGCCACGGCGACGAGGGCGACGGCGAGCGCCGCGGCCCCGATGCCGATCGCGTTCCACGGCCATGCGCCCGAGGCGAAGATCCCGGCACCTCGGAACGTGAGCTCGCCGATGCTCGGCGGCGGCGCGACGCCGGCGAGGAAGGCGAACCAGCCGACGGTCACCGTCCAGGGCAGCGCGCCGGCCAGCCACAGTGCGGGTCGGTCCGCGACGAGCATCGCGGCGGTGAGCGACGTACGCCACCAGCGCCGCATCGGCTTCGGGCCCTATCCGTCCCCGTCCAGGCCGAGCGCCCGGTACGTGACGCTGATCCCGGCGAGGTGATGGTCGAGGTCCATGGCGCGGTCGATCTCGTCGGCGCTCAGCCACTCGCCGACGGCCGGGTCGGCACGCAGCGCGTCGCGGAAGGTCGCCTCGCCGCGCCAGGCGCGCTTCGCCGCGCCCTGGACGAGGCGGTACGCGGCCTGGCGATCCGCCCCCTTCGCGACCATCGCCAGCAGGAGCGCCTCCGAGTACACCATCCCGCCGAGCTGGTCGAGGTTGGCGCGCATGCGATCGGCGTCCACCTCGAGGCCGTCGAGGACGTCGGCCAGGGTCCGGGTCGCATAGGCCGCCACGCCGAGCGCGCGCTCGAAGACGAACCGCTCCGCCGAGCTGTGGCTGATGTCGCGCTCGTGCCAGAGCGCCATGTTCTCCAGGCCGACGAGCGCGTCCGCACGAAGGAGACGCGACATGCCGGTCACCCGCTCGGTGAGGATCGGGTTGCGCTTGTGCGGCATCGCGCTGCTGCCCTGCTGGCCGGAGCCGAACGGCTCGAATGCCTCCCCCACCTCGGTGCGCTGGAGATGGCGGATCTCGACCGCAACGCGCTCGAGCGTGCCGCCCAGGATCGCGAGCGTCGTGAGGAGCTCGGCGTGACGGTCGCGGCTCACGACCTGGGTCGGAGCCGGGTCGGCCTCCAGGCCGAGCGCCGTGAGGACGTGGCGCTCCAGCGCGCCGCTCACGTTGGCGTGCGTGCCGACTGCCCCCGAGATCGAGCCGACGCCGATCCCCTCCCGGGCCCGAGCCAGGCGCTCCGCGTCGCGCCGCAGCTCGGCGAGCCAGCCGGCGACCTTGAAGCCGAAGGTCATCGGCTCGGCATGGATGCCGTGGCTGCGTCCGACCATCGGCGTCGCGCGGTGCTCGAGCGCCAGGCGCCGGACGACCTCGACGAGGCGCCCCAGCTCGGCCTCGACGACCCGCGTCGCGTCGCGCAGGGTCACGGCCGTGGCCGTGTCGAGGACGTCGGAGCTCGTGAGGCCGTAATGGAGCCAGCGGCCCTCGGGACCGAGGCGCTCGGTGACCGATCGGAGGAAGGCGATGACGTCGTGCTGGGACTCGCGCTCGATCTCTCGCGCTCGATCCGCGTCGACCTCGCCCGCCGCGGCGCGGATCGCCTCGAGATCCGCATCGGGCACGACGCCCTCGTCACGCAGCGCCTCGACGGCGAGCAGCTCGATCCGCAGCCAGAGGTCGAGCCGCCGCTGCTCGCCGAAGATCTCGCGCAGCTCGGACAGCGCGTAGCGTTCGATCACGTCAGGCCCGCGGGTCGATCCGAAGCTCGGCCCCGGCGGCCTGCTCGTCGCGGACGGCGGCGACCCGATCCGCGAGCCCCTCGTCGGAGAGGGCGAGGATGCGTGCCGCGAGGTGCGCGGCGTTCTTCGCGCCGGCTCCGCCGATCGCGACCGTCGCGACCGGGACGCCGGGCGGCATCTGGACGACCGCATAGAGCGCATCGGCGCCACCGAGCGACCCGCCGTCGAGCGGGATGCCGATGACCGGCCGCGCGGTCAGGCTGGCCAGGACGCCGGGCAGGTGCGCAGCCAGGCCGGCGGCGCCGATGAAGAGGCGCACGCCCGACGCCTCGGCCTCCGTGACGTACGCGTGGAGCGCCTCCGGCTGACGGTGCGCGCTGATGACCGATGCCTCCCAGCCGATGCCGTAGTCATCGAGCACGTCGAAGCAGCCCCTGAGGGCCGGCAGGTCGGAGCGGGAGCCGCAGACGACGGCGACGGTGGGCATCGGTCACAAGGATACGAGGTCGGCGACGTCGGAGCGGTGCTGGCCGCCCTCCAGGCTGACCTGCGCCACGCCACGCTCGGCGACGGCTCGCGCCGCGGCGTGCGTCGCC
>DATKDB010000076.1:0-6737 GCA_035512895.1 Binatia bacterium
ACGATGTAATTCAGGATGCGTGGGAAGACGAGGATGAGGATGCCGGTGATGAGGGCGAGCAGCGCTGCCCAGAAGACGGTGTTGCCGAGCTCGATGGTCACGGGGTCACCTCCTGGTGAGGCCGATGTGCACCTCGCGTGCCGGTCGAGCGCTCAGCTCGGGAAGATGCGACGCAGGCGGCGGTAGGCACGCGAGGTCGGAGTCGTCACGCTGCCGGGCGGCTGCGTCGCCTGGCGCGGCGTCGCGGCCGGCTCGCTCGCGGGAACCGTCCAGCGCGGCCACGTCTCGGAACCCGCCGCATCCTCCGGCTCAGGCTCAAGTTCCGACTCCGGCTCCGACTCCGGCTCCGGCTCCGGCGCGTCCTCCGCCGTTTCCGCAGCGGCCTCCGACGCGGGCTCCTCGCTCGCTCGGCCCGCCAGCGCATCGAGCGCGGCGATCGCCTCGTCGAGCTCGGCCGAGCCGGGAAAGCCGCCGAACGAAGTCGCTTCCCCGCTGTCCGGTCCATAGCCGCTCGTCGCGACCTCCATCTCCGAGGCGCCGCTCTCGTCCTCGACCCGCGCACGACGGAACCAGCGGTCCGCCTCCTCGTCGTCCAACTCCTCCGACTCGGTGAATGGCCCCGCGTCGATGCCCGCGCTCTCGACGGCGGCCGGCTCCGGGGCGGCCGGCGCCGAGTCGTTCGGCTGCGCGTCAGCGCCCTCGACGACGTCGTGCTCCGCCTGCGGTTCGGCCGCCGGTGGCCGCTCGGGCTCGAGTACCTCCGCGGCGAACCAGTCCGGCTCCTCGATCGTCGTCGTGTAGCGCTCGGCGTTCCAGTCGAGCGGCTCGGCCGCGACCGGCTCGTCGATGAGTGGCTCCTCGGTCGTGTCGAGCGGGCCCGCCTCGGCCGCGATCTCGCGCTCGTCATCGCCGGCGTCATCCGCGTCGGCGTCGACCGACCCGGGTGCGGTCTCGTCCGCCACGACCTCCGCGTCGTCAGGCGCCTCGCGGGTGACGTCCGCCTCGCGGGTCACGGCCGTCTCGTCGGCCGTCGTCTCACGGGCCTCTGCCTCGTCCGTCGCGGGGGCGGACTCCGCGTCGAGGGCCTCGGCATCGGCCGCAGCCGGCTCGTCCGATGACTCGACCTCCTGGGCGACGGGGACCGGCTCGGCCGCCGGCATCTCGCGCGGCAGGCTGATCTCGATGGCGCCAAGGTCGATCGCGCCGTCGGGATCGCGGTGCAGCGCCACGAAGGCGGCCGCGGCCTCCGCGGCGCCCGGCAGCTCGGGCGGGCTCGGATCCTCGGCGCGGGCGAGCGCCTCCGCGAAGCTCTCCGTCGCCCGTCGCGGACCGCGCGGTCGCGACCGGGGCTCGTCCTCGTCGTCGTGTCCGTCCGGCGTCGTCGTCGCCTCGTCGGCAGCCGGCGCCGGCGGGATCGGTGTCGAGGCCCACGACGCGGGCGCGCTCGGCTGCGGCGACCCCGTCAGGCGCAGGTCCATCCGAGCCTCGAGCAGGTCGACGCGTGAGCGAAGCGTCGCGACCTCACCGCGGGCCTCCCCGAGCGCGAGGAGCGCCTGACCGTACCGCTCGGTGAGCCCGCGGAACTCGCTCAGCAGCTCGCGAAACGGCGAGAGCTCGCGCTCCGGCTCGTCGCGGTCGCGGTCGCCGTTCGCACGCCTCGGCTCCGGTGTCGCGGGCGCCGGTCGTGGCTGGAGGTAGACCCGCATGCCGGTCTCGCCCTCCGCCGCCCCGGACAGGACGCCACGAGCCAGCAGCTCCCAGACGCGCTCCGTCGGCACGCCGAGAACCGATGCCGCCTCCGTGACCGAATAGCCTTCCATCACCGGCCGCTAGGGTAGCGCGTCACCTCAATCGCGCCCACCGGCGCGGGGGAGCTCGCCGAGCGCCCGGACGAGACGGTCCACCTCCTCGATGATGTTGTAGTGGACGAGACCGATGCGCAGCAGCCCGCCCTCCGCGTCCAGCCCGAGCTCGCGCACGAGCTCCCACGCGTAGAAGTCGCCGTCCCAGACGTTGATCGCGCGCGCCGCCAGGTGCTCGGCCACGGCGCGAGGCGCGTGGCCGGCCATCGTGATGCTGAACGTCGGCACGCGCTCGTCGACGCGCGCCGGATCGGCAAGGCCGAAGAGGCGAAGGCCGGGAACCGTGGACAGGCGCTCGAGAACAGCGAGCGACAGTCCGCGCTCGTGCTCGTGGATGGCGGACATCGCGGCACGCAGCCGCCCGCGGCGGTCGGCGGCCCCGCGGAGATCGCCGTACGCGGCGCCGAGGCGCTCGAGGTAGCCGAACGTGCCGAGCAGCCCGGCCAGCGCCTCGTGGTTCTGCGTGCCGACCTCCCACTTGCCGGGGAGCGCCTCGCCCGCCGGACGAACGCGGTTCGCCGTCAGCCGCTCGAGGAGGTCACGCCGGCCGTAGAGCATGCCGAGGTGGGGCGCGAAGAACTTGTACGGGCTGGCGACGAGCAGGTCGGCCCGGAGCGCCGACACGTCGATCGGCAGGTGCGGCGCGGCGTGCACGGCGTCCACGAAGACGATCGCCCCGACGGCGTGCGCGGCCTCGATGACGCGACCAACGTCGCTGACCGTGCCGAGCGCGTTCGACGCGAGACCGATCGCGACGACCTTCGTGCGCGGCGTGAGGACGCGGTCGAGCGAGTCGAGGTCGAGCGTGGCGCGATCCGCCGCCAGCTCGATCCAGCGCACGGCGACGTGGCGCTCGTCGGCGAGCGCAAGCCACGGCGCGACGTTCGCGTCGTGGTCGAGCCGAGTGACGATGATCTCGTCGCCGGGCGCGAGATCGCGGCCGATGGCGCGGCTCATCGCGAAGGTCAGCGTCGTCATGTTCGGCCCGAAGACGATCTCGTCGGGATCGTGGGCGCCGAGGAAGTCGGCCCCGGCGGCGTGGACCTCGTGGAGCAGGGCATCGGTCTCGGCGGAGCTCGTGAACGCGCCGCCGTGGTTCGCGTTGCTGCCCTCGAGGTACGCCGTCATCGCGACGATGCACTCCCGCGGCACCTGCGTCCCGCCAGGCCCGTCGAGGTACGCGATCGGCACGCCGTCGATCGTTCGGGAAAGCGAGGGAAAGTGGCCGCGCAGCGCGGCGCTGTCGAGGCCAGCCCGCTCACGAATGGATGTCATGGGTGACATCGTACGCGCGAGCCGCCCGCTATCATCGGCCGTCGTGACGACTTCCATCCGCGTGCCGACGCTCTCGGCCCACGAGTTCAACCTGCCCGCCGACCTCGACGGCCTCGGCGACCTCGCCTACAACCTGTGGTGGAGCTGGTCGCCACGGGCGCAGGCCCTCTTCAGCCGGATCGACGTCGGCGCCTGGGCGCGACACCGCAACCCGGTCCCGGTGCTGCGCGGCGTGGACCAGGCGCGCTGGGCGGAGCTGACGGCGGACGAGGACTTCATGGTCGATGCGAGCCGCGTCCTCGACGAGTTCCATCGCTACCTCGCGAATGGCGCCGGCTCGTGGTACGGATCGTCACCGGACCGCGCGCTGCCCGGGCCGATCGCCTACTTCTGCGCGGAGTTCGGGATCCACGAGTCGATGCAGATCTACTCGGGCGGGCTCGGTGTCCTCGCGGGCGATCACTGCAAGTCCGCCTCGGACGCGGCACTCCCGTTCATCGGGATCGGCCTCCTCTACCGCCGCGGCTACTTCCGCCAGCAGATCGACGCCGATGGGCACCAGGAGCACGCCCAGCCGGATCTCGACCCGTCGCAACTGCCCCTGCGCCGCGCGCGCGGGCTCGATGGCGGGCCGGTCCAGGTCAGCGTCGAGATCGCGGATCGAGAGGTCCACGCCGCCGTGTGGGTCGCGCAGGTCGGGCGCGTCCCGATCCTCCTCCTCGACACCGACATCCCGGTCAACGACAAGTCCGATCGCCCGATCACCCACATCCTCTACGTCCGCGGGCGCGAGATGCGCCTGTGCCAGGAGCTCGTCCTCGGCATCGGCGGCGTTCGCGCGCTCCGCGCGCTCGGCATCGAGCCCTCGGTCTGGCATCTCAACGAGGGCCACTCGGCGTTCCTCCTCGTCGAGCGCGCCCGAGAGCTCGTCGAGGCCGAGCCGGGCCTCGCGGCCGGCGAGGCGCTGCGGCGCGTCGGGCGGGATGCGGTCTTCACGATTCACACGCCGGTGCCCGCCGGAAACGAGGTGTTCGGGCGCGAGCTCGTGGCCCCGGCGCTCCGTACCTGGTTCGAGCGCACGCGCGTCGAGGCGGCCGAGCTCCTCGAGCTCGGCCGCGGCCACACCGACGATCCGGACGCGCCGTTCGACATGACCGCCTTCGTCCTGCGCCACGCGAGCGGCGCGAACGCGGTGTCGCAGCTTCACGGCCAGACCGCGAACGACAGCTGGCAGGCGCTGGCCGGCCACCCGATCCACGCGATCACGAACGGGGTCCACGTTCCGACCTGGCTGGGGCGGCCGGTGCGCCGCCTCGTCAAGGCCGCCATCGGCGTCCCGCTCGACGTCGACCTGAACGATCCGAAACCGCTCGGCACGCTCGACGCGCTCCCGGATGCGGACCTATGGACCGCGCACCAGCAACAGAAGCGCGAGATGATCGGCTTCCTCGAGGGACGGCTGGCGCGACAGTTCGCGCGTCATGGGGAGGCGCCGGCCACGCTGCGGGAGGTCCGCGGCCTGCTCGACCCGAACGCGCTGACCATCGGCTTCGCGAGACGCTTCGCCACGTACAAGCGCGCCGACCTGCTCTTCCGGGACGAGGAGCGCCTGAGCCGAATCCTCTCGTCGAGCGAGCGCCCGGTCCAGATCATCATCGCCGGCAAGGCGCACCCTGCCGACCGCCCCGGTCAGCAGGTCATCCAGCACCTGTTCGAGCTGTCCCGCTCGGAGCGACTGCGCGGACGGGTCTTCATCGTCGAGGACTACGACATGCGCATCGCCCGCTTCCTCGTCGGCGGCGTCGACATCTGGCTGAACAATCCGCGACGGCCGATGGAGGCCTCGGGCACCTCGGGCATGAAGGCGGCGATGAACGGCATTCCCTCGGTCAGCATCCTCGACGGGTGGTGGGACGAGGGGTTCAACGGATCGAATGGCTGGGCCATCGGCGACCGCGAGCCCGACGGCGACGATGAAGCCCAGGATGCCGCCGATGCCGCCGAGCTGTACCGGCTCCTCGAACAGGAGATCGTGCCGCTGTTCTTCGACCGCGACGACGGTGTCCCGACGGCCTGGGTCGCCACGATGCGCGCGTCGATCGCCTCGGCGCTGTGGCAGTTCAGCACGGCGCGGATGCTGAGCGAGTACGTCGACCGGCTCTACCTGCCCGCCGTCCCCGTGTCGGCCCCCGCCTGACCTACGGCAGGTAGTTCCGCGGGTTCTCCCAGACGCCGTGGTGATTGACGGCGAAGTGGACATGGCAGCCGGTCGACATGCCGGTCGAGCCCTCGAAGCCGATGACCGAATCGTTCGTCACGATCGTGCCCGGCGAGACGACGACGCGGGCCTGCATGTGCCAGTACCAGGTCTGGATCCCGCCGCCATGATCGACGATGACGCCGAAACCGCTGTCCCACGGCAGCAGCGGCTGCCCCGAGGCGACGACGACGCCCGCCCCCGCGGCATGGATCGGCGTGCCGCAGCCGTTGGTGAAGTCGATCCCGCCATGGAAGTGCGGGTAGTAGACCCCGCCGTACGTGTAGGGCGGCTCGAGCCTGAAGCCGGTCGGGCCCCACTCCTGCGTGATGCGGAAGGAGCGCTCCGGCCAGCGGAAGCCATAGGCCGAGGTGGCGTTGCGGCGCGCCGCCTCCGCGCGCGATGCCGCGTCCTGCGCCGCCCGGCGGCGAGCCTCCGCCTCCGCGGCGGCGCGGCGCTTCGCCTCGGCGATGGCGGCCTGCTGCGCCGCCGCCTGCCGCTGGAGCCGGTGCGCCAGCTCGGCCGCCGCCTGGGCGGCACGCTCGTTATCGGCGATCTTGGCCTGGACATCCCCCTCGGCTGCGAGCGACGCGTTCAGCGCCGCCTCCTGCTCGGCCCGCTTCGCATCGGCGGCGGCGCGCAGCGTCGCCAGCTGCGCCTCGAGGACGGTGAGCTCGTCCCGGCGCGCCTTGAGCATCGCCTCCTCGTCGCGCGCCACGGCGCGCGCCTCGGCCAGGGAGCGCCGCCCGTCCCGAAGCATCGCGCGGCGGATCTCGAGCTCCTCGCGGATGGAACGGATCTCATCGGCCAGGAGGGCGTCCTGGTCCGAGATCGCCATGAGGTAGCCGACCTGGGTCGTCGCCTCGTCGAGCGAGTCGGCGGAGAGGAGGATCTCGAGCAGCGAGGTCTGGCTGCGCTCGTACGCGGAGCGAAGGTGCTCCTCGAGGAGGGCCTCGCGGTCCTGGAGCGCGGCGCTGCGACGCGTGATGTCGTTCGCAACGATCATCAGCTCGGCGTCGAGGGCACCGATCTGCGCATGGAGCTCGGCCAGCCGCGCCTCGATCTGCGCGACCTGCTCTCCGACCTCGACGAGGAGGGCGCTGACGCGGTTGTACTCGGCGGTGACCGCCTCGAGCTCGGCCCGCGCGAGGTCCAGCTGGACGTCGAGGTCGGCGGAGCGGCGCTGCAGGTCGGCGAGGTCGGAGCGCTGCCGGTCGAGGGTAGCCGCCAGTGACTGCTGCGCCGACTGTGCGTCTGCGAGCTGTGCGCGGGTCTTGGCCAGTTCGGCCTGGGGATCAGCGGCAAGGGCCGAGCCGCTGGGCTGTGTTGTGACGGCGGTCCAT
>DATKDB010000077.1:0-6408 GCA_035512895.1 Binatia bacterium
GACGATCCTGTGCGTGGCGAATCTCTCGCGCTTCGCGCAGTACGTCGAGCTCGACCTCTCGGCGTTCAACGGGCGCGTGCCGGTCGAGCTCATCGGGCGCGTCCAGTTCCCCGCCATCGGCGAGCTGCCGTACCTGCTCACCCTCGGCCCGCATGACTTCTTCTGGTTCGAGCTGACCGATGCCGCCGGCTGACGTCAGGCCGTCCGAGGCGACGATCGTGCGCCACGCCAGCGCGAGCGATGCGGATGCCCTGGCCGGCATCAGCAGCCGTGCCTTCGACGCGACGTATCGGGGCGTCGTTCCCGACGCCGTCCTCGACGAGTGGATCGAGACGGCTGGAGCGAGCTGGCGCGCGGCCTTCGAGAGCCACGCCCCCGACAGCCCGGCGCGCCTCTGGGTCGCCGATCGCGAGGGTGTCGTGCTCGGATACGCCACGACCTCGCCCGCCAGGTCGAACTGGCTGGCGCCACCCGACGGAGCCGGGGAGCTCACGAATCTCTACCTCGACCCCGACAGCATCGGCACTGGCCTGGGACGCCTCCTCTACGACCACGCCGCCACCGACCTGCGAGCGCGCGGCTTCAACCCGCTCGTCGTGTGGGCGTTCCGCGACAGTCCGCGGGCCGCGCGCTTCTACGAGAGGATGGGCCTGACCCTCGACGTCGCCGATCACCGCTGGGTGCTCGGCGACGTGCCGTGCCCGATCGTTCGATTCCGCCTGGACTGGCCGGCTGACGAGCCTGCATGAGCGGACTCCGCCACGTGCCCGACACGCGGGTCGTCGCCTCCGGAGACCCGCCATGAGCTCAGCGTTCTCGCCCGCGTGGGTCGCGGCCCAGCGCTGGTTCCGCGCCAAGCAGCGTTCGATCGCCGGTGTCGTCGAGGTGGACCGGGCACCGATAGGCGGCGCCGCGCTCATCGTTCTCGAGGTGAGCTACGCCGATGGCGGCGCGCCCGACCACTATTTCGTCCTGGCGATCGACGGTCGAGAGCCCGCCGACGGCGAGGGCGCCTGGGCCGCGCTCGTGGATGCCATGGCGGCCGGCGCCGAGCTGCGAGGAACGATCGGCACCTTCACATGCCGGCGGACCGACGCGCTCGAGGTGCTGCTCCCCGCGACGCTGACCGAGCGACGGCTGCGCGTCGAGCAGTCGAACACCTCGGTCGCCATCGGCGATCGGCTCATCCTCAAGCTGTTCCGGCGCCTCGAGCCGGGGGAGAACCCGGACCTCGAGATCGGCGCCTTCCTGACCGATGCCGGCTTCGCCGACACGCCCGCGCTGGCCGGAGCCGTCACGTACCGTCCGGACGGGGGCGAGGACTCTGCCGTCGTCATGCTCCAGGAGCTCGTCCCGGCTCGGGGCGACGCCTGGGAAGCGATGCTGGCGGCGCTCGCCGGCGACCCGGACGAGGGGATCCGGCAGGCGGCGAGGATCGGCGAGGTGACGGCGTCGATGCATGCCGCGCTCGCCTCCCGCCCGGCAGAGCCGGCCTTTCCTGCCCGGACGGCGACGGTCGCCGAGAGCGCGGCCTGGCGCGCCTCGGCCGAGCGGCAGCTGACGCAGGCGGTGCATGCGCTCAGCGGCGAGCCGCACGACCGGCTCGTCGCGATCGCCCCGGCCGTCAGGGCGCGCTTCGCCGACACGTTCGGGTCGGCGAGCGGCGAGGCGCGCGTCAGCCGGATCCACGGGGACTACCACCTCGGCCAGCTGCTGGCGCGCGCCGATGGCGGCTACAGCGTCATCGACTTCGAGGGTGAGCCGGCGCGCCCGCTGGCGGAGCGGCGCCTGGCGTCGTCGCCGTTGCGCGACGTGGCCGGCATGCTGCGCAGCCTCGACTACGCCGCGCGGACCGCCGAGCGCGACGCCGGCCTCGATGCCGCGGCATGGCTGCCCCGCGCGCGCGAGTCGTTCGGAGCCGCCTACGGCGGCATCGGTCCATCCGAGGCCGCGCTGCTCGAGGCCTTCGAGCTCGAGAAGGCGTGCTACGAGGTCCGCTACGAGGCGGGCAACCGGCCCGGCTGGCTGTGGCTCCCGCTCGCAGCCGTCGAGCGCATCGTCCATCGCCGTCGTGGCTGACCTCGCCGACCGGTCATCGCGCCGGCGTCCGGGCTCCCGGCTATCATCGAGCGCTCCCACGTGCACGAGGAATCGATGGCGCTGAGAGTCTGGCGCGGCACTCCTTATCCGCTCGGCGCCACCTGGGACGGCTCAGGCGTCAACTTCGCGATCTTCAGCGAGAACGCCGAGGCCGTGGACCTGTGCCTCTTCGAGGCCGATGGCGGAGAGCAGCACGTCCGGCTCATCGAGCAGACCGACCTCGTCTGGCACTGCTACCTGCCGGACGCACGACCCGGCCAGCGTTACGGCTACCGCGTCCACGGCCCGTACGATCCCGGCAGCGGCCACCGCTTCAACGCCGCCAAGCTGCTCATCGACCCGTACGCCAAGCGTATCGACGGCCCGGTGCGCTGGGACGACTCGCTTTTCGGCTACCGGATCGGCACCGACGACGACGGGGACCCGGACGAGCGCGACAGCGCGCCGTTCGCTCCGAAGGGCGTCGTCGTCAACCATGCCTTCGTCTGGGGTAGCGATGCGCCCCCGCGCACCCCGTTCGATCGCACGCTCATCTACGAGGTCCACGTCAAGGGCTTCACCGAGCTGCACCCCGAGGTCCCGGAGGAGCTGCGTGGCACGTACGCCGGCATGGGGTCTGGTCCCGCGCTCGACTACCTGACCCACCTGGGCATCACCGCCGTCGAGCTGCTGCCGGTCCATCAGCACGTGGACGACCGCCACCTCGTCGATCGCGGCCTGAGCAACTACTGGGGCTACAACACGATCGGGTTCTTTGCGCCGGACGTGCGATTCAGCGCCACCGGCGAGCCGGTCAGCGAGTTCAAGATGATGGTGAGGCGCCTCCACGACGCCGGGATCGAGGTCATCCTCGACGTCGTCTACAACCACACCGGCGAGGGCAACCACCTCGGCCCGACGATCAGCTTCCGCGGCATCGACAACGCCGCCTACTACCGTCTCGGCCCGGAGGACCCGCGCTACTACGTCGACTACACCGGGACCGGCAACACGCTCGACGCGACGAGCCCGAAGGTGCTCCAGCTCATCATGGACTCGCTGCGCTACTGGGTCACCGAGATGCACGTCGACGGGTTCCGCTTCGACCTCGCATCGGCCCTCGCGCGCGAGATGTACGACGTCGACAAGCTCGGGAGCTTCTTTGACATCATCCACCAGGACCCAGTCATCAGCCAGGTCAAGCTCATCGCCGAGCCCTGGGACGTCGGTCCCGGCGGTTACCAGGTCGGCAACTTCCCGGTCGGCTGGGCCGAGTGGAACGGCAAGTACCGCGACAGCGTCCGCCGCTTCTGGAAGGGGGTCGGCGGCCAGACCGCGGAGCTCGCGTATCGGCTCAGCGGCAGCTCCGACCTCTACGCCGGCTCCGGGCGGCAGCCGCATGCCAGCATCAACTTCGTCACGTCCCACGACGGCTTCACACTCCACGACCTCGTCAGCTACGAGTCGAAGCACAACGAGGCGAACGGCGAGGAGAACAGCGACGGGGACAACAACAACGAGAGCATGAACTTCGGGGTCGAGGGCGAGACCGACGACGAGGCCGTCATCGAGGCCCGCGAGAAGCAGAAGCGCAACCTGCTCGCGACCCTGCTGCTCAGCCAGGGCGTGCCGATGCTGCTCGGCGGCGACGAGATGGGGCGCACGCAGGGCGGCAACAACAACGGCTACGCGCAGGACAACGAGATCAGCTGGTTCGGCTGGGACCTGAAGCGCCGCGACCGACAGCTGCTCAGCTTCGCGCGCGGCCTCATCCGCCTGTTCCGCGCGCATCCGGTCCTCCGCCGACGCCGGTTCTTCCAGGGCCGCCAGATCCGCGGCTCGCGCGTCAAGGACCTGACCTGGTACACGCCCGAGGGCGCCGAGATGCCCGACGAGCAGTGGCAGGCGCCGGGCGTGAAGACGCTGGGCGTCCAGTACGCGGGGGATGCGATCGAGGAGCGCGGCCCGCGCGGCGAGGCGATCAGCGATGACACGTTCCTCATCATCCTCAACGCCGACGACCGGCCGGTCGGCTTCAGCCTGCCGGTCCACGAGGCGTCGAGGCGCTGGGAGGTCGTGTTCGACACCGTCCACCCGTCGTTCGGTGGCGCGCACGGCGAGCACGATGGGGGCAGCGTGTACCGGGTCGCCGAGCGCTCGGTCGTCTGCCTGCGCCGGCTGCCGCGCGTTCGCCGCTCGAGCGCCGGCTGACGCCGGCCGAGGCCTGGCGCGGCGTCCCGGGCGCATGGCATCGGTGCTGCATGGGAGGCCGGTCCCATGACTGAGCGCACGCATGCGCGCGCATAGCCCTCCCGCGCCGCGCGCCACCTACCGCGTCCAGCTGCACGCCGAGTTCACCTTCGACGATGCCGCCGCCATCGTGCCGTACCTTGCGCAGCTCGGCATCAGCCATCTCTACACCTCGCCGGTGCTCCAGGCGACGCCCGGCTCGATGCACGGCTATGACGTCGTGGATCACGGTCGCGTCAGCGCCGAGCTCGGCGGAGAGGACGGCTTCTCCCGCCTGACCGATGCGCTGCGCGCGCACGGCATGGGCCTCGTGCTCGACATCGTGCCGAACCATATGGCCATCGCGAGCGAGGACAACCGCTGGTGGTGGGACGTGCTCGAGCACGGCCGCGTGAGCCGGTACGCCGAGTATTTCGACGTGGAGTGGGACGCGCCGGAGCGCCGGCTCCGCAACGTCGTCCTGCTGCCGGTCCTGCCCGACCACTACGGACGCGTGCTCGAGGCGGGGGAGATCCGCGTCGTGCGCGTCGGCGGGCGGGTCCTCGTCGAGCATGGGGGCCGTCGCTTCCCGCTCGCCCCGGGCACGCTCGAGCCGCATCTCGGTCGCGGCGACGACGAGGTGCTCGCCGGCGTCAACGCCGACGCCGACGCGCTCGACGCCCTGCTGCGGGACCAGCACTACCGGCTCGCCTTCTGGCGCGCCGCCTCCGAGGACCTCGGCTACCGCCGCTTCTTCGACGTGGACACGCTCATCGGCCTGCGCGTCGAGCGCGAGGAGGTGTTCGCCGCGACGCACGAGCTGCTCCTGCGCTGGGTGGCGGAGGGCCGCGTGCAGGGGCTGCGCGTCGACCATCCCGACGGCCTGCGCGATCCGGCGGGGTACCTCGCGCGCCTGCGCGCGGCGGCGCCCGAAGCCTGGATCGTGGCGGAGAAGATCCTCGAGGCCGACGAGGCGCTGCCTGGGGACTGGCCGATCGACGGCACGACCGGGTATCGCTTCGCCAATCTCGCCACCGGGCTCGGCGTCGACTCCGCGGGTCGCGAGGCGATGGACGTCGCGTGGCAGGCCGTCGCGAACGTCGGCCCCGACTGGGACACGATCGTCGCCGGCTCCCGGCACGACGCGCTCACCTCGCTGCTCGCGAGCGACGTGAATCGGCTCACCGAGCTGTTCGTCATGGCCTGCGAGGAGAGCCGGGGACACCGCGACTTCACGCGCCGTGAGCTGCACGACTCCCTGCTCGAGGTGGCGGCCGCGCTTCCGGTGTACCGCACGTACGCGCGCGATCACGACCGGCACCTGGCCGATGGCGACGCGCGGCTCATCGACGCCGCCGTGGCTCTGGCCACGGAGCGGCGGCCCGACCTCGGACCCGAGCCCTTCGCCTTCCTCGGGCGCATCCTGCGCCTGGAGGTGGACGGCCCGATCGCGTCCGACCTGGCGATGCGCTTCCAGCAGCTCACGCCGGCGGCGATGGCGAAGGGCGTGGAGGACACCGCCTTCTATCGATACCACCGGCTCGTGGCGCTCAACGAGGTGGGTGGCGACCCCGGGCGGTTCGGGACCGGCGTCGACGAGTTCCACGCCGCCATGGCCGCGGCGCAGGCGGACTGGCCGCAGGCGATGCTCGCGCTCTCGACCCACGACACGAAGCGCAGCGCCGACGTTCGTGCCCGAATCGCGCTTCTCTCGCGCGACCCGGAGGCGTGGCGCGCGTCGGTGGCGCGCCTGCGCGCCGCCGCCAGGCCGCATCGGGCCGGCCCGGACCTCCCGAGCGCGGCGGACGAGTATCTCTTCGTCCAGTCGCTCATCGGCGCCTGGCCGATCGACGCCGACCGCATGGCGGCCTACATGGAGAAGGCCAGCCGGGAGGCGAAGCTGCGCACCTCGTGGCGGGACCCGAACCCCAACTATGACGAGGCGCTCGCCGCGTACGTGCGAGGCTGCCTCTCCGATCCCGCCTTCGTCGCCGCGCTCGAGGCGACGGTCGAGCCGCTCGTCGATGCGGGCTGGCGGGCGGCGCTGGCACAGGTCGCGCTCCAGCTGACCGCCCCGGGCGTGCCGGACGTGTACCAGGG
>DATKDB010000078.1:0-35116 GCA_035512895.1 Binatia bacterium
CGGACCGAGATCACGATCATCTTCAACCTCAACCCGGACGGCTCGGAGTACGACCATGCCTCGGGCACATACCTGTCGTGGCGCAAGAACCGCCAGCCGACGCCGGGCTCCGCCGAGATCGGGACCGATATCAACCGCAACTTCGTCTATCGCTGGGGGACGAGCCCGGCCAACGAGTCGCCAGCGGGCCCGACGTATCGAGGCCCGGCCGCCTGGTCGACGCCGGAGGCCACGGCCTTCAAGCGCTACATCGAGGGCCGCATCATCGAGGGCGAGCAGCAGGTGCGGGTGCACGTCACGTTTCACCCGACGCCGCTCCTGCCGAACACCGCTGCGCTGCCCTGACCGATTCAGCTGACCTCGTCGAACCACTCGGCCGCGCCGGCCGGCCGACCGCGTGACCCTCATTCGACCTGGATCTTCTCGTGCGGGCGCTTCGAGGCCTCCTCCGCCTCCTGCTCGTCGAGGCGCGCGATCCATTTGTCCAGGTAGACCCGGGCCGCGAGGAGCTGCTCGCGGCCGGAGACCTTGAGGTGCCTGCGCGCCTCGTCCGGGAAGACTCGGTGCATGACGGCCCAAAAGGCCTCCTCGATGCCCGATCGCCCCTCCTCCATCGTCGGGCGCGGGGTTCGGCGCTCGAGCTCGGCGATGCGGGCCTCGAGCTGCGCGGTTCGGTCGATCGTCTGGTTCGACTGATCGGTCATGGGTGCTCCTTCAGCGTGCCGGGGTGCCAAAGTGGATCTTCAGGGTACCGTCCTCGAAGCGCGCGCCCTCCGTCGGGGCGTCGACGAGGATGCGTGGCAGGACGAGCGTGCGACGCCAAGTGCCGAGGTCGATGACGAGCTCGTCGGCGTGGCGCGACAGGTTGATCTCCTCCTTCTCGGTGAACGGCAGGTCGACCGACAGGAGGAAGCCGCCGTTGTCCCGGACGACCTCGTACGGGCGGCCGCGGTAGTAGAACTGGGTCGGGTCGGCCCCGTCGTACAGCGCCGTGGCGAGCTCCCGCAGGAGCTCCAGGCCGATCATCTCGCGGTCGAACCAGGGCGCCTTCGTGACGGGGATCGGGTGGAACGTCTTCTCGACGAGGGGCCCGTAGCGCTGCTGCGCCTCGTACCAGCCGCGGAAGTACTCGCCGACCTCGTCAGGCAGGACGCGGTTGGCAACGACGAGATCGGTCGGGTAGCCGTACAGGTGGAAGTAGGTGAACGAGCGCTGCGCCTCGGCGATGACGACCTGCTCCAGCGTGAGCACGACCCGCACCGAGGTTTTCGAGTGGTCGATGAGGAGCGAGTGCATGTGCTCCAGGCGGGCGAAGAGCTCCTCGCCGGCGTTGAACACGTCGTCGCCGGGCATCGGCATCCCGACGACGCGCTGGATGAGCGGGCCGGTGAGCTTGCTGATCCGGCGGCCGATCGGCTCGACCTTCTCCATCCACCATTTCGCCGCCTCCGGCAGCGAGAGGAGCCTGAGCGTCTCACCGGTCGGCGCGGCGTCGACGACGACGACGTCGTAGAGCCCGGAGTCGTGGTGGTCGGCGATCCACAGGAGGCTGCCGACCTCGTCCATGCCGGGCAGGACCGTCATCTCCTCCGCCATGACCTCGTCCAGGCCACGCCAGCGCAGGACCGATGCGGCGTACGAC
The DNA here is from genome assembly GCA_035512895.1 of Binatia bacterium. GTDB lineage: Bacteria > Chloroflexota > Limnocylindria > QHBO01 > QHBO01 > JACDBZ01. The sequence continues at coordinate 1,643 of DATKDB010000078.1, forward strand.
TGGATGCGGCCCCAGTAGCGCGCGACGTTGTAGAAGACGTCCGACTCCTGTGCCCACAGGTTCGGCGAGATCTCGAGCGGGGTCGGGCCGAGCTTGCGATCGAAGGCGTCACCGAGGCTGTGGGCGATGTCGGTCGACATGACGATCGTCCGGTAGCCGCGATCCGCGCACGCGACCGCCGTGGCGGCGGCGACGCTCGTCTTGCCGACGCCGCCCTTGCCGGTGTAGACGAGGATGCGGGTCACGCGGGTCGGGGCTCCGGTGCGGGAGCCCGATTCTAGTGGAGCCCGAGCTCCCTCGCCGTCGATGGATCTACGTCCCGGCGAGGCGCTCGACGACGGCCTCCATCTCTCCGACCTCGCCCACCATGATCGAGCTGATGCCCAGCTCGTCGCGCATGCGCCGGAACTTCTCGACGAAGCCGCCGACGCTGTTCACGAAGATGTGCGGCGAGTCGAGCAGCGCCTCGGCACCGATCGCCACCCCGCTGCGCTGCGTCAGTCGCTCCGCGATTTCCCTCGCCTCGCGCAGTGGCGCGTCGGTGATGCTGATGCCGGTCATCGACGGATAGGCGTTCAGCTCGAGCTCGTCGAAGCGGCTGCCGGCCGCCTCGCGCACCCAGCCGATCTTCTCGCGCGTGCCCTCGAAGGTGACCGAGGCCGGGTCCGGCGCGCCGTTCGGCAGGATGCGCGGGGCGAGGCCGACGATGTTCGCCTCCCGGGCCGCAAGCGTGAGCGTCCGTCGCCCGCCGCCGCCGACGAGGAACGGGGGATGCGGCCGCTGCACCGGCTTCGGATGCGCGTCGTGATCGGTGATCGTGTAGTGCTCGCCGGCGAAGCTGAACGGCCCGTCGGCGAAGCACCCCTTGAGGACGGCGATCGCCTCGGCCAGGCGCGCCTGGCGGACCGGGGTCGGATCGAAGGCGAGCCCGATCGCATCGTATTCGGGGCGATTCCAGCCGGCACCGATGGCGACCTCGAGGCGGCCCTCGCTCAGGACGTCGAGGCTGGCAAGCTCCTGCGCCAGGACGGCGGGGTGGCGCAGGTCGTTGTTGAGCACGAAGGCGCTGACCCGCAACCGATCCGAGACGGCCGTGATGACCGCCATCGCCGGCACGGGGGCCAGCTGCGGGATGAGGTGGTCCGGGATGACGAGCACGTCGATGCCGGTTGCCTCGGCGCGCCGCGCGGTCTCGGTCAGCTGCCCGATGGTCGCGATGCCGCGCGCGTCGGCCAGGAAGCGGAAGGGTCGTGGTCGTGGCACGCGGCGACGGTGAGCTACGACGGATCGGCCTGGGCGGGCCGGGCGACCCGCTCGGTCGCGTCACGGGCCGTGTCGCCGGCCCCGTTGCCGGCCGTCGTGCGCGGCGAGAGGGGAGTGGTGAGCGTGCCGGGAGCCTCGCGCTCGGCGCGGATGAGGTGCATGACCGCGTTGATCAGGGCGAGGTGGGTGAATGCCTGCGGGAAGTTCCCGAGGTGGCGCCCCGTGTCGGGATCGAGCTCCTCGCCATACAGCCCGAGCGAGCTGGCGTAGGAGAGGAGCTTCTCGCACAGGCGCCGCGCACGCTGGACCTCGCCGATCTCGACGAGCGCCGAGACGAGCCAGAACGAGCAGATCGTGAAGCTGCCCTCGGCGCCCGACAGTCCGTCGTCGGTCTCCTCGGTGCGGTAGCGCAGGACGAGCCCATCGTCGGTCAGGTCGTCGGCGACGGCGAGCACGGTGCGCCGAATCCGCTCGTCGTCGGCGGGCAGGAAGCGCACGAGCGGCATGAGCAGGACCGATGCGTCGAGCGCATCGGTGTCGTAGTGCTGGCGGAACACCCCGTCGCGCGCGCCCTTCGCGAGGATGTCGGCCTTCATCTCGTCGGCCGCCTCTTGCCAGCGCGCTGCGCGCCCCTCATCCTCGCGCAGCCGCGCGAGCCTCGCGCCGCGGTCGGCCGCCACCCAGCACATCACCTTCGAGCTGACGAAATGCTTCGGCTCGCCGCGCACCTCCCAGATGCCGCGGTCGGGCTCGCGCCAGTGCTCGAGCGCCGCCTCGACCTGGCGCACGAGGATCGGCCAGATTCGCTCGTCGAGGTGGTCGCGTGACTTCGTGTGGAGGTAGACCGAGTCGAGGACGGCGCCCCACGCATCGTGCTGCCGCTGGCCGTACGCGTCGTTCCCGATCCGGACGGGGCGAGCGCCCTCGTAGCCGGACAGGTGGTCGAGGATCTGCTCCGGCAGCGCCCGCTCGCCGTCGATGCCGTACATGATCTGGAGCTGCTCGTCGCGCTCGGCGACGTCGGCGATGAAGGAGAGGTAGTCGTTCGCCTCCCACGCGAAGCCGAGCGTGTAGAGGCCCCAGAGCGCGAACGTCGAGTCTCGGATCCAGCTGTAACGGTAGTCCCAGTTCCGCTCGCCGCCCGGCGTCTCCGGCAGCGAGGTCGTCGCGGCCGCGACGATCGCGCCGGACGGGGCGTACGTCAGCCCCTTGAGGGTCAGGGCCGATCGCTCGAGGTACGTGCGCCACGGATGGTCGGGGAAGGTCCCGCGCGCGAGCCAGTGCTGCCAGTGATGCGCCGTCCACACGCAGCGCTCATACGCGTCGTCCGTCGTGCGCGGCGCCTCGGCTCCGTTCCAGGCGAGCGCGCAGAACCGGGTCTCACCCTCTTTGATGAGCGTCCGGGCGATCGCGCGCGGACCTTCGAACCCGATGTTCAGGTCGCTCGTCAGGACGAGCTCGACCTTGCTCTCCGGGGAGCGGCAGGCAGCCTGGAGGTATCCATCCTCGGTGAAGCTCCATGTCCCGGGCACTCGGCCGTAGTCGAAGATCGGCTCGCAGTCGAGGCTGAGCTGCATCTCTCCGTTCACGCAGCGCACGAGGCGCAGGAGAAGGTGGCTGGCGTCGTAGTCGGTGGGCGGCCGGCGGTGGGTGCGGGAGCGTTCCTCGGTGTGGCGCCACGGACCGATGAGCAGGACGTCGCGCACGATGATCCAGCCGGTCGGCGATCCCCAGCTCGTCTCGAGCACCATCGTGCCGGGCAGGTAGCGCCGCGCGGCGGGGACGAGGATGTCCGCCGGCCCGAACCGGAAGCCGCCCGCGTCGCGATCCAGGATCGAGCCGAAGACGCTCGGCGAGTCGATCCGCGGCAGGCAGAGCCATTCGACGTTCCCGCTCGGCGCCACGAGGGCCGTCGTCTCGCAGTCGGAGAGGAAGCCGTACTCGCCGATCGGCGGGAATGCCGAGCCGGTGGGCGAGCGCGGCGGCATGGCCGGATCGCGCCCCATGCCGTGCCCGTTCGTGCTCACGCTTCACCTCCCGCCTGCGGGGGCGACAGTCTCACACGTTCGGTCCGGATCGCCAAGTACCGTATTGGTCCTGGCCGCCGATCGTCCTTCCCGCGGTCAGATGTCCGCGTCGAACGTGTCGCAGGCGTTCGGGTCGCCCTGCTCGAGGCCGGTCGTGAACCACTGCTGACGCTGCTCGGCCGAGCCGTGCGTCCAGGTCTCGGGGTTGACCTGTCCCTGGGTCTGCTCCTGGATGCGGTCGTCGCCGATGACGGCCGCCGCGTCGAGCGCTTGGTTGATCTGCTCGCGGCTGAGCGGCTCGAGGAAGCCGGTCTCGACCGCGTTCGCGGCCCACACCCCCGCGAAGCAGTCGGCCTGGAGCTCGGTGCGCACCGCGCCGCCCTCGGCGCCGGCGTCGCGTCCCGCTTCGAGCAGGCCGAGGAGGTTCTGGACGTGGTGTCCATACTCGTGCGCCATGACGTACATCTCGGCGAACGGGCCGCCCTCGGCGCCGAAGCGGCTCTCGAGATCGCCGTAGAAGCCGAGGTCGATGTAGATCCCCTGGTCGAGCGGGCAGTAGAATGGACCGACCGCGCTCGAGGCCGCGCCGCACTCGGTGTTCACCCCGTCGCTGAAGACGGTGACCCCCGGCTCCTGGAAGCCGCCCTGGTCGGCGAACTCCTCACCCCAGTAGGCGTCGAGGCTCTGGATCACGCCCACGATGCGGCAGTCCTGGCGCTCGTTCGCGTCCTCGCCGGTCTCGCACTCGCTGATCGCCTGGCTGCCGACCGGACCCTCGTTCAGGGTTCCGCCGCCGAGCCCCGCGAGGTCGCCGAGGTTCCCGCCGAAGAGGAGCACCGCGGCGATGAGGATGATCGTGCCGATTCCGCCGCCGAGGGCGATTCCGCCGCCCCGGACGCGGCGCCCCCGGACGTCGCGGACGCGGCCCGGATCGAGGTTGACGTCTCGTCGAAAGGTCATGTCGTTCAGAGTCTCCGCCTACTCGCTTGCTCGGCCGACGGGCGGCCACACCTCGCAGGCATAGCGTCCGGCGTGCCAGCCGCCGGCGAGCGGCCGCGGAGGCACGGGCCTCACGGGGCCAACCGTGCCGCGAGCCACCCGATCGCCTCGGGGTAGCGCCACTCGATGCCCGAGTGCGTGCCCTCGAACAGCTCGAAGCGGACCCGGTCGTCGTCGACGCCGATCTCGGCGAGCGCGCCGCGGAATGCGTCGGCGCCGAGATCGAGGTAGAAGTCGTCGCTCCGCCCGGCATCGATCCAGATCGCCCGCATGCCGCGCAGGGCGTCGGTATGGGCGGTGGCCATCCGGACGGGGTCCCACGCCAGCCAGCGCTCCCACGCATCGGAAACGAGGCGTCCCGTGCGACTCTCGAACGGCAGGCGCACGCGGCCGTCGGCGTCCGCCGAGTAGCAGGCCGCCATGCACCACACGTTTAGCAGCGCGCCGTCGGTGCGTCTCGATCGTCCCGGCCGAGCGCGGAAGTCCGTCCAGAATGCCTCGTACGACCCGCCGTACGTGTCGCGCAGGACCCGCGCCGCCTCTCGGAAATCGGACAGGTAGCAGACCTCGAACAGGGCGTCGCCGGCGTGCGTGACGAGGCCGCCGAACAGGTCGGGGCGCAGCATCGGGGTGACCATGGCGCCGTAGCCGCCGCTGCTCTTGCCGGCGACGCCCCGGTGCGCGGCGCCGTCCAGGGTCCGGTAGCGCCCGTCGACGAAGGGGACCACCTCGTCACACAGGTACGTGTGATAGCGCCCGGTGGCGGGAGAGTCGAGGAACTGCGATCCGCCGATGCTGGTCCAGGCATCGACGAAGACGACGATCGCCGGTGCTGCGCCCTCGGCGAAGGAGCCGTCGAGCAGCTCGGGTGTCGAGCGCTGGCCGAACTTCCGGTTTCGCCACATGTCGACCTGGCCGGTGAGGCCCTGGAGAAGGTAGACCGATGGGTAGCGCCGCTCCGGCTCGTCGTCGTAGCCGGGCGGGGTGTAGACGTACAGCGGTCGCCGGTGCGGGTCCCCGAGCGGATTCGTCGTCAGCGCCTGGCTGTCGATGACGAGCTCCTCGAGCCGGCCCGACCAGCGATGACCCCATGGCGCCTCGAGATCCATGTGGCGGAGCGTAGCAGGGGGTCGCCGCCGAGGGGGCATGGTACGGACGGCCCATGGAGGTCACGCCCTCGGAGCGCGACGATGCGCCGCACCGATGACGAACGCTGCCGCGACCCACGGCGCCACCGTGGCGTCACACGGCGCCACGAACCGGCTGAGAGGCGCGCTCTCACGCACGGCTCTCCTCCTGCGCGACCGGGGCGGTGTCGAGGGGGCTGCCCTGCTCGTTCCGATTCTTCTCGTCGGCAGCACCCACGCTCGCGGGCCGGGCCTGTGGATCGTCTCGGCCGCCTACCTCGTCGCGACCGCGGTCGTCGTCGTTCGAGCTCCGGCTCGCACGGCGCCCACGGCCGCCAGATGGACGGCGGGCCGGCTCCTCCTCTGCGTGGCGATCGTCGCCGCCGGTCAGCTGTTCACCGGCTCGACCGGCCTGCTGTCAGCGGTATACCTGCCGATCATCGCCATCGCCGCCGTCGCGGGGCGCCGCTTCCTCTTCCTGGCCGTCGTCGTCTCGATCGCTTCGCACGTCAGCGTCGAGCTCATCGAGCGCGGCGTCGTCGCGGAAGCGCTCGAGCGGGGGCTCGGCTTCGCGGCCGTAGCGCTCCTCGTTGCGTTCGGCACCCGCCGAGAGGTCACCCGCATGAAGCGGGCTCGCGACCGGCTGAAGCGAGCCGTCATGACCGATCGTCGCCGCGCGCGACAGATCGCCGGAGTCGAGGCGATCGGCCGCATCCTGGCCGCCGACGGACCGACGGAGCAGGCGCTCGAGGGGATCGTCGACCGTATCTCCGGCGAGTTCGGCTATCAGCACGTGTCGATCTACCTCGGGGACGAGGCGAAGGTTCGGCTGGGTGCCCAGCGTGGCTACGGCGAGCTCATCGAGTCCTTCGACGGCGAGCGCGGCATCGTCGGGCGGGTGATGCGCACCGGGCGGCCCGCCTTCGTGCGCGACGTTAACGCGGATCCGGACTACTGGGCCCTCCACGACGATGTCACGAGCGAGATCTGCGTCCCGCTGCTCGCCGGCCGCGAGTTCCTCGGCTTCGTGAACGTGGAATCGAACACGCACTCGCTCGATGCCACCGACCTGCGCATCATGATCGCCGTCGCCGACCGGCTGGCGGCGGCCCTCATCATCGGTCGCGAGCGCCGGCGCCTGAACGAGCGGGCCGAGCTCTTCCGGCACCTCCACGACTTCAGCGAGGCGGTCAACGGCACGCTGCAGCCTGACGAGCTCTTCCGCGCCATCGTCCGATCGGTCTCGAACGTCGTGCAGGCGGACATCGCCGCCCTCCACGTCCACGATCGCGAGTCCGGCCGCTACCTGCTGCGCGCCGTCGAGGGCAGCGACCCGGGCACGCTCGGCCCCGAGGTGCGGCCGGGAGAGGGGATGAGCGGACGGGCGATCCGCGACCGCTCGATGATCATTGATGACGCGGCGCCCCGGCCGCGTCCAGCCGGTCGCATCGGTGCGGGGTTCATGCCGGACGAGGAGGCCGGGCCGATGCTCGCGGCCTCGATCCCGCTCATCCGCGACAGCGCCGTGCTCGGCGCGCTGACGCTTATGCGCGGCGAGCGCTCGCGTGCCTTCACCGAGCTCGAGCGAGATGCCCTCGCCCTGCTGGCGGAGCAGGCCGCCCTGGCGGTGACGAACGTGTTCCTGCACGCCGAGGTCGCCGACCTCGCCATGCGCGACTCGCTCACCGGCCTCTTCAACCGTCGCTATCTCGATCCGGCGCTCGAGCAGCTGTTTGCGCGCCGCCAGCGCATGACGGCCGACGAGCGCGTGCCGCTCGCCGCGATCATGTTCGACCTCGACCACTTCAGCGAGCTGAACAACCGCCACGGACACCAGATCGGTGACGAGGTGCTTCGGGTCTTCGGCGGCATCCTGCGCGAGCGGACACGGACGAGCGATCTCGTCGCCCGCTTCGGCGGCGAGGAGTTCGCGGTGATCCTCTTCCGCGCGAGCCTGGACGACGCGATGCGCATCGCCGACGAGGTGCGCGTGCAGCTGGCCGCCACGCCGGTCGTCGGCGTGCTCGGCGACCCGCTTCATGCCACCGTCTCGGCGGGCTGCGCGACGATCTCCGCCGACCAGGAGACGGCCGATGAGCTGCTGCGGGCGGCGGACGTGGCGCTCTACATGGCGAAGCGAGCCGGTCGCGACCGGGTCTGCGCCGCCTAGGTCTCTCCGCGCAGCTCCACCGTCGCCAGGCGTCGGATGGCGAGCGTGACGGCCGCAACCGTCGCGACCGCCGCCATCGCCAGCGCGACGCCGAGCGCCAGCTCGGCGCTGTCGGCCGCGCCCGGGCCTCCGAGGGCCTCGGCGACGGCGAGGACATGCTGCCGAACGCTGAGGATCCGCGTGCCGCTGAAGAGGCCGGCGACGACGCCCTCCCACACGACGACGTACGCCAGGCCGGCGATGAGCGCGCGCGACGTGACGAGCGAGAGCGCGATGAAGATCGCCGTGTACTCCAGGGCACCGACCACGGCCGCGACGGCATGGGCCGCAGCGAGCTGGCCGTCGCCGCCGATCAGCCCGGCGACGCCGAGCGCCGGCGCCACGAGCGCGACCGTCACGAGCCAGGCCACGACGAGCTTGATGAGCACGATCCACGAGCGGGGCACCGGCTTGGCGAGGAGATAGACGATCGTGCCGTCCTCGATCTCCGAGCCGAGGGCGGAGGTGCCAATGATGACGGCCACGAGCGGCAGCAGGACCGCGATGCCGAAGTCGGCCAGCAGGCGGCGGGTGACCTCCGTCGACTCGGCCTCGCCGGGGTCGCCGAGCCTGAACAGGACCGAGATGAGGACGAGGAGCGCGCCCAGCAGGAGGAGCAGGACGGTCCGACGCCGGTTGAAGAGGGCGCGCAGCGTGATCGAGGCGACGGCGGCGATCATCGGCGCACGAGGTAGGCGAAGACCGATTCGAGCGACTCGTCAGCCGGTCGCATCTCGAGGATCGAGACGCCGATCCGTTGTGCGGCCGGCGCGACGGAGCGGGTCAGGGCGCCGTAGTCGCCGGTAGAGACGGTGAGGAGCCCGTCGTGCAGGTCGACCGCGTCGACCTCCGGAGCGGCGAGCAGCTCGCGGGCGAGCCTCCGGTCGTCGCTCGAGCGCAGCGTGAACGTGTGGGGCCGGTCGGTCATGAGGCGGCGGATGCGGCGGAAGTCGCCCGACGCGGCCAGGCGCCCGGCCACGATGACGAGGACGCGGTCCGAGAGGCGCTCCACCTCCTCGAGGATGTGGCTCGAGAAGAGGATCGTCCGGCCCTCGGCGGACATCGCCCGCAGGAGCGACATCATGTGCAGCCGCTGGCGCGGGTCCATGCCGTTGAACGGCTCGTCCAGGATGAGGACGCCCGGGTCGTGGACGAGCGCGGCCGCGACCTTCGCCCGCTGGCGCATGCCCTTCGAGTAGTCGCCGATGGCACGGTCGGCGACGTCCGCGAGGTCGACCATCTCGATCGCTCGCTGCGTTGCGACGGCCGGGTCGCCGAGACCGTGGAGCCTGGCGGAGGTCTCCACGAACTGGCGCGCCGTCAGGAACGGGTACACCGCCTCGCGCTCGGGCACGAAGCCGATCGTCCGGTAGAGCTCGGGATGGCGCCAGGTCGGCACGGCGTCCAGCTGGACGGTGCCCGCCGACGGCGCGAGGAAGCCGGCCATCATGTGCAGGAGGGTCGTCTTGCCGGCGCCATTCGGGCCGAGCAGCCCGGTGATGCCGGGCCCGACCTCGAAGCTGACGTCGTTGACGGCCACGACGTTGCCGTACCAGCGCGAGACGTCCTCGAGCGCGAGCTGGCTCACGTTGAGATTCCGCGGTAGCGCAGCGCAAGCACCGTCCACGACGCGGGCGTCATGATGAGCGTCGCGAGGCCGTAGACGGCAAGCGGCAGGCCTGCCGCTCGCACCGGCGACTCAGCGACGCTGCCACCGAAGAGCCACTCGCGTGCGCCATCGAGGACGGCAAGGGGATCGAAGAAGGGCGCGAGCTCGGCAAAGCGGCCGGCCTCCGAGAGCACCTGCCCGAAGACGCCGCCGATGAGGAAGATCGCGAGCACCGCGCCGGCCGCGTATGCGCGCCGGGCGGCGAGTGAGCTGACAGCCAGCCCGATGCTGGCGAGGACGACCGCGTGCATGACGCCGCTTCCCACGATGCCGGGCAGGGCGCCCATCTCGTCGCCGATCGCGGCGAGCACGTCCTCCGCGGCGAGCACGCGCCCGACGAACAGCACGAGCACCGGGAGGAGCGTGAGCGCGAGCAGGCCGAGCGACAGGGCGGCCAGCTTGGCGACGACGTAGTCGAGGCGGCTCATCGGCCGGCTGAAGTAGAGCGGCAGGACGCGGTGCCGTATGTCGTTCACGACGAGCTCGGGCGCCTGCGCCGCGACGAAGATTGGCAGGAGGGCGCCGATGCTCCACAGGTAGTTCTCATAGCCATACAGGTCGATGAGGTCGCCCGCGAGCACCCGGATGGCGACGGCCACGACGGCCGGCATCGTGGCCAGGATGACCGCGCCCCACGGGATGATCTTCGATCGGCCGGAGCGGCCGAGTCCGAAGACGGCCCGCAGGCCCGCGCCGACGAGGGCCGCGATCGCCCCTCGGCGCCCGAGACGGGGGCCGGTGTAGCCGCGGTAGCCGATGTCGTAGATCGTGCCGGCGGTCTCAGGCGACGCGCTCATCGACCCCTCCCGCGCGGAACAGATCCTCGAGCTGGTGGCGGCGATGCTCGATCCGCACGAGCCCGAGCCCGAGCGCGACCGTCTCGTCACGAACGGCGTCGTAGACGGCGTACTCGCCATCGGTCGCCGTGCTCACGTCGACGACGACCGTCCGGCCATCGGCGTGCGCCTGCATCCCTCGCGCGGAGAGGCGCCGCGCGAGAGGATCGGCGTCCTCGTCGGTCTCGACGAGCAGCTGGCCCGTGCGCTCGGTGAAGCTCGTCAGCGCGGCGGTGCGCAGCAATCGGCCGGCGTCGATGGCGACGAGCCAGTCGGCGATGCGCTCGATCTCGCCGAGCAGGTGGCTGGCGACGATCGCGGTGATCCCGAAGTCGCGCCCGATGCGGATGATGAGCGCGAGCATCTCGTCGCGCCCGGCCGGATCGAGGCCGTTCGTCGGCTCGTCCAGGAAGAGGACGCGAGGATCATGGACGAGCGCCTGCGCTAGCTTGACCCGCTGCTTCATGCCGGTCGAGTAGCCGCCGATCGGTCGGTAGCGCTCCTCGTACAGTCCGACGTGCCTGAGGACGTCGGCAGTGCGCTCGCGCGCCGCCCCGGAGGGCAGGCCGGAGACGCGTGCCATGTGGCTGACGAACTCGGTGGCCGAGACATCGGGCGGCAGGCAGTCGTGCTCCGGCATGTAGCCGACGAGCTCGCGGATGCGTGCGCCCTCGGTCGCGGCATCCAGGCCCAGGACTGTGGCCTCGCCATCGCTTGCCGGAAGCAGGCCGAGGAGAATCTTGAGCAGCGTGCTCTTCCCGGCGCCGTTCGCGCCAACGAGGCCGATCACGCCCTCGCCGATCTCGACGCTCAGGCCGTCGAGCGCCGTGACGCCCGGGTATCGCTTCGTCAGCGCCCGGGTGCTGATGAGAGACATGCCGCGTCAGTGTACCGGCACCTCGCCGTCACCCGTGGGGACGGTCGGTCGGTCGCTTGATCGGCCGGCGGACGAACGCTGGTTCGGTGGCGAACAGCGAGTCCCTTTCGGTCTCCGGAGCCCTGCGGCACGTTCATTGCACTCACCTATGCGACAGTCTTCGTAATGAACGGTGCACGCGATCATCGATGGACGACGCCAGGCAGCACACAGGGGGGCCGATCTAACCCGCCCCCCGCCGGTGCTCTTCGCCGTCGACGACGACCGGCCGACGCTCGCGCTCCTGTGCGACATCGCGCGCGCCTCGGGCTGGGTCGCCCGGGGCTTCACGCGCCTCTGGGAGGTTCGCGCCCGGTTGGCGCGCGGAACACAGCCGGCCCTGCTCATCCTCGATGATGACCTGCCCGACGGCCGGGGTGGCGACCTGGCTCGTGAGCTGCGGGCTGACCCGCGCACGGAGGACATGCCGCTGCTCATCTGCAGCGGAGCGGCGCCCGAACGGCGGGTCGAGATGCGTGGCTTTGTCCCGGTCGTGTCGAAGCCGTTCGACCTCGAGGAAATCGAATGCTTCCTCGACGCCGCAGCCCGGCGCCTGCACGACGGTCGTCGGCGGCACGCCGCTTTGGCGGCCGGGCGGTAGTCTGGGGGCGTGCGCGCCCTCATCCTCACGAACGAGTACCCACCCGAGATCTACGGCGGGGCCGGGGTCCACGTCGACGAGCTCACCCGTCACCTGCGCGAGCTGATCGCGCTCGACGTACGCACCTTCGGTACGCGCAGCGAGGAGTCTGCCGGCTGGCGTGTCCGCGGCTATCCGCCGGCACACGACCTCACGTCAATCCCGGAGCGTCTTCGGCCCACGCTCTCGGCGCTCTCGCGCGACCTCGGCATGCTGGCCGACCCCGTCGATGCGGACATCGTCCACGTCCACACCTGGTACACCCATCTCGCGGGCATCCTCGTCCGCCTGGCGTACGGCATTCCGCTCGTCCTGACCGTCCACTCGCTCGAGCCGTTGCGCCCGTGGAAGCGAGAGCAGCTCGGCGGGGGATACGACGTCAGCTCCTGGGCTGAGCGCACGGCGATCGAATCCGCGCATGCCGTCATCGCCGTCAGCGAGGGCACGCGGCAGGACGTGGTGCGGCTCTTCGACGTCGCGCCCGAGCGCGTGCACGTCATCCACAACGGGATCGACGCCGACTTCTACCGCCCCGTCGCCGAGACCGATGCGCTCGCACGGCACGGCATCGACCCGTCCGTGCCGTACCTCCTGTTCCTCGGCCGCATCACTCGACAGAAGGGGATCGTCCATCTCGTCCGTGCCATCCAGCACCTCGATCCGGGCATCGGGGTCGTGCTCTGCGCCGGGCAGCCCGACACGCCGGTGATCGCGCGGGAGATCGAGGAGGGCGTGCGGGCGGCCCAGGCCACGCGCCCGAACGTCGTCTGGATCGGCGAGATGGTAAGCCGCGAGGAGGCGCGCCAGCTCTACAGCCACGCCGCGGTCTTCTGCTGCCCGTCGGTGTACGAGCCGTTCGGGATCATCAACCTCGAGGCGGCGGCGTGCCAGACGCCGGTCGTGGCCTCGGCCGTCGGCGGCATACCGGAGGTCGTCGTCGATGGCGAGACGGGGCTGCTCGTCCCGGTCGAGCTGTCGCTCGACGATCCGATGTCGCCGGTCGACCCCGACCGCTTCGAGCGCAACCTGGCGGGCGCGATCAACGCCCTCATGAGCGATGCCTCGACGCGCGAGGTCATGGGCCGTGCCGGACGTCGCCGCGCCGTCGAGCACTTCAGCTGGGGCGCCATCGCGCGCCAGACGGTCGACCTCTACAGCACCCTCGTGGAATGATCGCGGCGGCGTCCCACCTCGTCGGTCAACGAAGCGGTTCGACCCGGGACATGAGCGCGAGCGTGTTGCCCTCGCCATCCTCGAAGAACGTCATCCACTCCTCGACGCCGGTCGCGTCGTCGGTGTAGATGACGTGGGGTGCGCCCGTGAACGAGACGCCCTCCTCGCTCAGTGCGGCCTGCGCCGCGTGGATATCCTCGACGAGGAAGTAGAGGATCGAGCCGGGCCGCCAGTCCGCCTCGTCATGCCGATGGAGGTAGAGGCGGATCCCGTCCGCGTCGAAGAAGGCGAGGTCGCCGAACGTGAATACGTGCGGCAGGCCGAGCGTCTCGCCGTAGAAGCGCTCGGCGCGCGCGACGTCGCGAATCGAGAGGGCGATCTGGCCGATGGGGCCGATGCGGGGCATGGTCGGGCCGGTCATGGCGCTGTGGGTCCTCCTGTGCGACAGGGCGCTGCCGGCGGGAATGCCGGGCCAGCGTCGCAGCTCTCGCCCGCGGACGCCGAGCTTGCCGCTGATGTTCGAGAGGTGGTACTTCACGGCGTCGACGCTCGTGCCGCGGCGGCGAGCGATCTCCGCCCGGTGGACCCCGTGCCGCATCCAGTCGAGCACCTGCCACTCGGCGGGCGTGAGGAGGTCCGGGTGCGGCGGTCGCCCCCGACCACGTCGCGGGGTCATTGGCGGAGGCTACCGCGTCGGCGACCGAATTTCCCTACCCGTCCGCTGGCTTGGCCGCCGCCGGGGTAGCATCCGCGCATGAGAGGCCCGAGCAGCGACCGTGGCAGCGTCGACCTCGTCCTGCGCGCCGAGGCGCTCGCGCTCTTCCTGGCCGGGGTGATCGCGTATCTCGAGCTCAACGGCCATCCGCTCTGGCTGCTGCCGCTGCTGCTCGCCCCCGACCTCTCGATGATCGGGTACCTGGCCGGGCCGCGGCTCGGGGCGATCACGTACAACCTCGTCCACAATTTGGCGACCGCGCTCGGGGTCCTGGCGATCGGTTGGCTGGCAGCCATCGCCCCGCTGGCCCTGGCCGGGGCGGTTCTCGTGGCGCACGTCGGCATGGACCGGGCGCTCGGATTCGGCCTGAAGCTGCCGACCGACTTCCGTGACACGCACCTGGGACGCATCGGCCGATGACGGGCCGATAATGGGGCGATGCACACGCATTCGGCGCCCATCTCCCGCCGCCGGCTGCTTCAGCTGGGCGCTGCCGCGTCGGCAGCCGGGCTGGCGGCCTGCGCCTCGCCGATCCCCTCGCTGACGCCCCGACCCTCGGCGAGCGCGCCAGCGGCACCCACGCCGGCGTCCCCGCCGGAGGCGACGGCACGCGCCACCCCGACGGGGACGCCGCGGCCGGCGCTCGGGCGCGTGCTCTACCGCGACGGTGCGCTTGCCGACGGGCGCTCGCCGGCGCTGCAGCGCAACGTCAGCATCCTCGTCGAGGACGGCCGCATCGCGTGGATTCGCCCGTCCGGCGGCGAGGAGGAGGCCGCCGGCGCGACGATCGTCGACTGCGCCGGCACGAGCTTCGTGCCGGGAATGGTCGACTGCCACAGCCACGTGACCGGGCCCGGCGGCGCGAACTGGATCGAGCGCTTCAACGATCCGCCCGAGACGCTGCTGGCGGCGGCCGAGCACAACGGGCGCATCGGCCTCGCGGCCGGCGTGCGCTGGATGCGGGACGTCGGCTCGCCGATCGGTATCGATCCGTCGGACGGCCGCGAGCGCGCCCTCGCCCTCGGGGTCCGCGACCGGTGGGCCGGACGAACGGACCGGCCGTACCTGCGAGCTGCCGGCTCATGGCTCTTCAAGCGCGGCGTCAACCCGATGAACTCGGCGATCGAGGCCGAGACCGCTGACGAACTCGTGGCCGCGGCGATCGGCCAGCTCGATGCCGGTGCCGACCTCGTGAAGCTGTACATGGATGGGCCGGACGTTAACGTCTCGCCCTGGACCGCGAGCGAGGTCGCCCGCGTCGTCGAGGCGGCCCACGGTCGCGGTGCCCCGGTCGCCGCGCACTCGGGACGCCTGGACGGCGCGCGGGAGGCCGTCGTGGGCGGTGCGGACTCGATCGAGCACGGGTTCGACCTCGACGCCACCGTCGCCGCCGAAATGGCGACCCGCGGCACCGTGCTCGTGAGCACGCTCGCCGTACCGCGTTCTTGGCTGAGCTTCGGCGACACGACGACGATGGAGCGTTTCGCGGGCACCGCCGGCCGGGCGGCGGTCGCGGCACGCCTCGAGCAGGGCGAGGCCTCGGTGCGATTCGCACGGGATGCCGGCGTCTCGATCGCCACCGGCAGCGACTTTGGCGGTGGCTCGCTGCGCGCGAACCAGCTCGCGTGGGAGGTGACGAGCCTCGTGGCGGCCGGGCTCGAGCCCGTCGATGCGCTGGCGGCCGCCACCTGGCGAGGCGGGGAGCTGCTAGGCGAGGACGAAGCCGGGAATATCCGCGAGGGCGGGCCGGCCGACTTCTTCTGCGTCCACGGCGATCCGCTTTCGGACCCCGAGTCGCTCTGGCGCGTCTGGCGCGCGGCCTGGGACCCGCCGCCCGGCTAGCCGAACGCCGCGGTCATCGGCGACCGCGGCGTTCGAAATCGGTCAGGTGCTAGCGGATCGGATCGGTCCGATCGTCGCGACCGTAGTCAGGGCCGGCGGGGCGATTCGCACCCATGCGGCCGTAGTAGGACCCGACCTCGTCACGGTAGTGGTCGTCGTGATACGTGCCCTCGTCGAACTCGGGCGCGTTCTTGATCTGGTCCTTCGTCAGGTTGACGTGGACGTGGCGCTCGTCGACGTCGACGCGGTCGACGATGCCGGCCGGCAGGAGGACCTTCTTGCCGAAGATCCACGGTCCGGTGTCGACGACGATGTAGCTGCCCGAAACGTCATTCGTCGCTTCGTGCACCTTGCCGATGCCGCCGTCTGTGGCCTCGACCTCGAAGTCGATCAGGTCCATCCCGATCCATGCGTCTTCCGAGTACGTCCAGATCGCGATGTCGGTGGTAACCGTGCGGTTCATCATTCGATCGTTCCCCTATGCGTTGTACCTGCAGAGTGGTGCAGATGCCATGCCGCGACGTCGGCGAACCTGCCGTCAACCGCTTGCTGGCCGTGCAGCCGGGGTGAGCGTCGCAACGGCCCACCCGAGGCGTGTCCGATTCCCCCGACACGCAACCGCCAATCCGCGCACGATAGGGCCCGAATCGACCGAGACGCCACGTACGCCAAACGGAGGAGGACCATATCGTGACGAGACTGCGGGGGTATGTGACACCGATCGCCGTGGCGGCGGCGCTCATCCTCGTGTGGCTCCAGCTGCCCGAGGACTGGCCTGTCAGCCGCCCCGAGGGGACCCTGAACACGGTGCTGACGGTGACCTTCTGGGTGCTGTCGGTCCTCGTCGTCGTCCTGCTCTTCATGGACCGTCGCGAGCCCGAGGCCTCGGAGGTCGAGGTCGAGGGACCGGCCTTCGCGCGCTACCTGTTCGCGAACCGCCGAGCCGGACTGTTCTGGCTGCCGATCCGCCTCTTCCTCGGGTTCTCGTGGCTCGTTTCGGGCTGGGGCAAGCTGACCGGCGAAGGCTGGCTCGACGGCGGCTCCTCGCTCGCGGCGTACTGGGAACGAGCGGTCTCGATCCCGGAAGCGCCGGGCCGTCCGCCGATCACGTACGACTGGTACCGCGAGTTCATCACCATCCTGCTCGATGGCGGGCACGAGAGCTGGTTCAGCTACGTCATCGTGTTCGGTGAGCTCGCCATCGGCCTCGCGCTCATCCTCGGCGCCCTCACCGGCATCGCCGCCTTCTTCGGAGCGCTCATGAACATGAGCTTCCTGCTCGCCGGCACGGCATCGACGAACCCGGTCCTCTTCACCGCCTCGATCGGGCTCATGCTCGCCTGGCGCGTCGCCGGCTGGTACGGGCTCGACCGCTGGCTGCTGCCGATGCTCGGGACGCCATGGCGTCCCGCGACCCGAGACGGGGAGCGCATCCGGACGACCTGAGCCGGCGTCGCGTGGGAGCCGCTCGGCGATGGCTCCCACGCATTCCGGTCACCGGCTGGCAGGATTCGGCGTCATCCTCGTGGCCCGATAGACTGGACCTGCCGTGACCACCGCTCCTCCGACCGCCGCTCCGCTCGCTCCCTTCAGCGAGGCCACGCGCACCTGGTTCGCCGAGGCGTTCGAGGCGCCGACGTCGGCGCAGGCGCTGGGCTGGGAGGCGATCAGCGGCGGCAGCCACGCGCTCATCCACGCCCCGACCGGGAGCGGCAAGACGCTTGCCGCCTTCCTCTGGTGTCTCGACCGGCTGATGACGGAATCGGCACCGGCGCGCGCGACCGTGCGGGTCCTCTACGTCAGCCCGCTGAAGGCGCTCGCCTACGACGTCGAGCGCAACTTGCGTGCGCCGCTGGCCGGGATCCGCCGCACGGCCGAGCGGCTCGGCCTGGCGGTCCCCGAGGTGAGCGTCGGCAGCCGGACCGGGGATACCCCGGCCGAGGTGCGACGCCAGCTGACGAGGACGCCGCCCGACATCCTCGTTACGACGCCGGAGAGCCTCTACCTGCTCCTGACGAGCGGGGCGCGAGAGATCCTGCGCGGCGTCGAGCACGTCATCGTCGACGAGGTGCACGCCATCGCCGCCACGAAGCGCGGATCGCACCTCGCGCTCTCGCTCGAGCGTCTGAGCCACCTCGCCGACACCGACCCGCAGCGCATCGGCCTCTCCGCCACGCAGCGTCCGCTCGAGCTGATCGGCGCCTTCCTCGGTGGCGTCGAGCGAGAGGTGCGGATCGTCGACGCCGGGGCGCGCAAGGAGCTCGATCTCGAGGTCATCGTCCCGGTCGCCGACATGGCGCGCATGGGTGAGGTCCTGGAGCTCGACGAGGCGCCTGGCGGGCCGGCGGCGGGACCGGAGGCGCGGCATTCGATCTGGCCGTCGATCCATCCGCGGCTGCTCGAGCTCATCCGGGCGCATCGGTCCACGCTCATCTTCGTGAACTCGCGACGCCTCGCGGAGCGGCTCAGCAGCCGGCTGAACGAGCTGGCCGGGGAGGAGCTCGTGCGAGCGCACCACGGCAGCGTCGCGCGGGAGCAGCGGCTCGAGATCGAGGAGCAGCTGAAGCGGGGCACGCTTCCGGCCCTCGTGGCGACGAGCAGCCTCGAGCTCGGGATCGACATGGGGGCGATCGACCTCGTCGTCCAGATCGAGTCGCCACCGTCGGTCGCTTCGGGCATGCAGCGCATCGGCCGCGCGGGGCACCAGGTCGGGGAGCCGTCCACCGGGAAGATCTTCCCGAAGTACCGCGGCGATCTCGTCGAGGCGGCGGTCGTCGTCCAGCGCATGAAGTCCGCCCAGATCGAGGAGACGCGCATCCCGCGCAACCCGCTCGACGTCCTGGCCCAGCAGCTCGTCGCCATCTGCGTCGAGGGGCACTGGACGGTCGACGACCTGCACCGGCTCGTGACGAGGGCCGAGAGCTTCCGCGACCTCTCGCGCGAGCAGCTGACCGGCGTCCTCGACATGCTCTCCGGGCGCTATCCGTCCGACGAGTTCGCCGACCTCAAGCCCCGCGTCGTCTGGGACCGACAGACCGATGCGGTGGCGTCGCGCAACGATGCCCGCGTCGTCGCCGTAACGAGTGGCGGCACGATCCCCGATCGCGGCCTGTACGGCGTCTTCCTGCCCGGCGACGATGCCGGCCGAGGGGGACGCCGCGTCGGCGAGCTGGACGAGGAGATGGTCTACGAGTCGCGCGTCGGCGAGACGTTCCTGCTCGGCGCGTCGACGTGGCGGATCGAGGAGATCAAGCCGGACCGGGTCATCGTCACGCCCGCCCCGGGCGAGCCGGGCAAGATGCCCTTCTGGCACGGCGACGCGGTCGGGCGACCGATCGAGCTCGGACGGGCGATCGGCGCGTTCCTGCGCGAGCTGGAGCCGATGCCGGCCGCCGCGGCCATCGCGCGCCTCCGCGACGAGCACGCGCTCGACGAGCTGGCCGCGACGAACCTCGTCAGCTACCTGGCGGAGCAGCGAGAGGTCACCGGCGTCCTCCCGACCGATCGGACGGTCGTCGTGGAACGCTTCCGTGACGAGCTCGGTGACTGGCGCGTCGTGCTGCTCACGCCGTTCGGCGGCCGCGTCCACGCGCCGTGGTCGATGGCGATCGAGGCACGGCTGCGCGAGCAGCATGGGCTCGACGTCCAGGCGATGTGGTCGGACGACGGCATCGCCGTCCGCCTGCCGGAGGGGATCGAGAGCGACGGCGCGACGATCGAGTCGGCCGTCCTGTTCGACCCGGACGAGATCGAGGAGCTGCTCATGACGGAGCTCGGCGGCTCGGCCATGTTCGCTGCACGCTTCCGGGAGAACGCGTCTCGCGCTCTCCTGCTGCCGCGTCGCCGGCCCGGGCAGCGCACGCCGCTCTGGATGCAGCGCCAGAAGTCCGCCGACCTCCTCTCCGTCGCCAGCCGCTACGGCTCGTTTCCGATCATCCTCGAGACGTACCGCGAGATCCTGCGCGACGTCTTCGACATGCCCGGGCTCATCGACCTGCTCGCGTCGATCCGCGCGCGCAGCATCAGGGTCGTGAGCGTCGAGTCGCGCTCGGCCTCGCCGTTCGCCTCGTCGCTGCTCTTCGACTACATCGGCTCGTTCATGTACGAGGGCGACGCCCCGCTGGCCGAGCGCCGGGCGCAGGCGCTCGCGCTCGACCGAGAGCTGCTGGCGGAGCTCCTCGGGACCGAGGAGCTGCGGGAGCTCATCGACCCGGAGGCGGTCGCCGACCTCGAGCTCGAGCTCCAGGCGCTTGCCGATGGCCGCCGCGCGCGGACGGTCGACGGTGTCGCGGACCTGCTCCGCCGCCTCGGCGACCTCCGGACCGACGAGGTGGAGGCACGCTCCGTCGGCGACCTCGACGTGGGCGCCGCCCTCCGGGAGCTCGAAGCCGCGCGCCGCGCGGTCCGGGTCAGGGTCGCCGGGGAGGAGCGCTGGATCGCGATCGAGGACGTGGCCCGCTACCGCGACGCGGTCGGCGCGAGCCCGCCGCCGGGCGTCGCCGAGACGTGGCTGACCCCCGGCGACGCGCCGCTCGACGCGCTCCTCGCCCGCTGGGCGCGGTCGCATGCGCCGTTCACGGCGGAGGCTCCCGCCGGACGGTGGGGCCTCGCGCGCGCGACCGTCGAGGACCGGCTGCGGGCAATGGCGGCCGCGGGAGCATTGCTCGAGGGCGCGTTCCGTCCCGGTGGCGCGGATCGCGAGTTCACCGACCCGGACGTCCTGCGCCTCCTCCGCCGTCGCTCGCTCTCCCGCCTCCGCCGGGAGGTCGAGCCGGTCGATCCCGAGGCTCTCGCCCGCTTCCTGCCGGCCTGGCACGGGGTCGGCTCGACGGCCGGCGGGCTCGGCCGCCTCGTCGAGGTCGTGGCGCAGCTGGAGGGAGTGCCGATCCCGGCCTCGGTCCTCGAGCGCGACGTCCTGGCGGCCCGCGTCGCGGGCTACACGCCGCGCCTCCTCGACGAGCTCGGCGCCGCCGGCGAGGTCGTCTGGCTCGGGCGTGGAACGCTCGGGCGCGACGACGGCCGGATCGCGCTCT
Source organism: Binatia bacterium (assembly GCA_035512895.1). Taxonomy (GTDB): domain Bacteria; phylum Chloroflexota; class Limnocylindria; order QHBO01; family QHBO01; genus JACDBZ01. Next base: position 22,092 of record DATKDB010000078.1, read on the forward strand.
TCCGCCGCGACCGGGTCGACCTGCTGGCCAGCGTCGGTGGAGGCGAGGCGCGACCGGCCGAGCCGATCCATGAGGCGATCCGCGAGCACCTCCAGCGCCGGGGAGCGTCGTTCTTTCCGCCGCTCCGCGCCGCGGTCACCATGGCGCACAGCGACGACGAGCTCCTCGACGCCCTCTGGGACCTCGTCTGGGCCGGCGAGGTCACGAACGACACGTTCGCGGCGCTCCGCGCGCTCTCGCTGCCGCGCTCGAGGTCGAAGGCGGCCCCGCGTTCGGGCCGGATCGTGGCGCTCGGCCCGCCGCACGCCGCCGGGCGCTGGTCGCTCGTGGAGGACCTCGTCGGGGAGGGTCGCAGCCCGACCGAGCGCGGCCACGCGCTCGCGACGTCGCTTCTCGAGCGCCACGGCGTTGTCACCCGCGAGGCGGTCGCGTCCGAGGGGATCGCCGGCGGCTATGGATCGGTCTACCCGGTCCTGCGTGCCATGGAGGAGTCGGGGCGGGCGCGTCGCGGGTACTTCGTCGCGGGCCTCGGCGCCGCGCAGTTCGCCCTGCCCGGGGCCGTGGACCGGCTGCGGGCCGCCCGCGACGATGACGAGCCGTCCGTCCGCATCCTCGCGGCGACCGACCCGGGACAGCCGTACGGCGCGGCGCTCGCCTGGCCGCGAGGCTCGACCGACGAGCGCCTGCCACTTCAGCGCGCCGCGGGCGCCTACGTCGTCCTCGTCGACGGTCTCGCCGTCCTGTACCTCGAGCGCGGCGGCCGCGGGTTGATCACCCTGCCCGCGGCCCGCGCGCACGAGGCCCGATCACGAGCCGTCGCGGCCCTGCCGTCGCTCGTCGCGCCCGGCGGGCCGATGCGCGAGCTGCGGATCGAGCGTGTCGACCGCGGCCCGGTGGGGGAGTCGCCGATCGCCGCGCTCCTCGCGGAGGCCGGGTTCCGCCCGAGCTACCGCGGCTACCTGCTTCGACGCGAGCGCCAGTAACCGGCCGGACTCACCGGCGAGAAAACGCTACGGGCCGTCCACGGCCTGGACGGCCTCGAGGACCATCTCGGCACGGCACTCGAGGACGTACTGCTCGAGTGGACGGTCCTGCCCGCCGACGGCCCGGATCGCGTCGTCGCAGCCCTGTGCCGCCGGATCGTCGAGGTGGACGCGGAGCTCGACCCACGTGCCGCGCTCCGGCATCGTCAGGCCCGTGGCCGGATCGATCGAGATACGCGCCCCGATGCCCCCGTCCCCCTCGCTCTCGCTGATCGTCACGACCTGGTTGTTGACGTTCTGGCACACGAGCCAGCCACTCGGCTGGTCCTGGGCGGCGCACGAGCCACCGAACTCGGCATCGTCGGGCATCGTCGGCCACCATGCGCGGAACGTGAACGGGGTCGCGCCGAAGCACGCCAGCCGTTGGAGGCTCGTGCGAGCAAGGATCAGGTCCTGGGCCGTGAGCGGCTCGGCGAAGCACTCGATCGCATGCGGAACGAGCCAGGGCTCGCCGGCCTGGCCCGTGCCGGCCACCCATCCGAACCAGACCGGGCATTCGTAGGGATCGGTTGCGGGCGGCCCGGCGCACCCCGACGCGGGAGGCAGCCCGAGGCCGGAGACGAGGTACCAGCGATGCCCGTCGGCGTCGGTCGGACCACCGGCGACGAAGCTGAGCGCGCCTCCGGCCAGGCTGCCGAGCCGCTCCGCCGCGGTGCCGGGCTGCGCGCGGACCGCGAGGCCCTCGACGCTCGTGACGACGACCGAGCCCGGCACGACCCCGGTTGCGGGCTCGTCCGTCGGCGTTCCACCGGTTGGCGAGGGTGCGTCGGCGCTCGGAGCGGCCGAAATCGGCGCCGTCTCGCTCGCGCCGGGCGAGGCGGCCGGGTCGTCGTCCCCGTCGCCGCCGAAGAGGACGACAGCGAGGATCGTCGCGAGCGCTCCGAGCACGATGACGCCGATGATCATCGGCCACGGCGTCGGTTGGTGCCGCCGCGCGGGCGTCTGCGGGCGGAGGGGCGGATACCGCTCGTCGGTCATGCTGCCTCGGTCACCTCGCGCATCCGCCGGGCATAGAAACGTCCCGAAGGAACCGCAAGACCTGTTGATGCAATCTCTAGGTCCAGAGACTCCTCCGGGACAAGAACTACAATACGGTCGCCGCCGCGCACTGCCAAGGGGGTTTGTCCACGGATTCGGACGTTCACCGTCCGGTTATCCACCGAGTATCCACATCGCTGGCCACTCTACGCCCTACAGCCGCCCGGCCTCGATGATTCGCTGCAGGAATTGGCGCGTGCGCGGCTCGCGCGGCTCCCGGAAGATCTGTTCCGGCGGCCCTTCCTCCAGGATGCGTCCGGCGTCGAGGAAGGCCACTCGTCGTGCGATGTCCCGCGCGAAGCCCATCTCGTGCGTGGCGATGACCATGGTCATCCCGTGGTTGGCGAGCTCTCGGATGACGTTCAGTACCTCGGCGATGAGCTCCGGATCGAGCGCGCTCGTTACTTCGTCGAGCAGGAGGATGTCCGGCTGCATCGCGAGGGCGCGGACGATGGCCACGCGCTGTTGCTGCCCGCCCGAGAGCCGATCAGGGTAGTCGTCGCGCTTGTTGAGCAGGCCGAATCGGTCCAGCAGCTCGGTGGCCTGCTCCTCTGCGTCCCGTCGGGGCGTGCGCAGGACTTTTCGTGGCGCGAGGGTGATGTTGGCGAGGACCGACATGTGCGGGAACAGGTTGAAGGCCTGGTAGACAATCCCGATTCGACGCCGGATGCGGTCGACGTCGACCCCTTCCGCCGTGATCTCCTCGCCCGCGACCACGATCCGGCCGGAGTCGATCGGCTCGATCAGGTTGATGCAGCGCAGTAGCGTCGACTTCCCGGAACCTGACGCGCCGATCAGGCAGACGACCTCGTGCTCGTCCATCGCCATGTCGATGCCGCGCAGGACCTGGAGCGAGCCGAACGACTTGTGCAGCCGCTCGATGCGGAGCGCCTCGGCTGGCCTCGCGTGCGTGGTCATCGGAACCCGGCGGCGCGGCGGCGCTGCTCACGCGCGACGAGCATGTCGGTCAGCCGAGCGAGCGGCAGTGTGACCACGAGGAAGATGAGGGCGACCACGAGGAATGGGGTGAAGTTGAACCGCGCGGACGACTCGATCTGCGCTGCGCGGAATACCTCGACCACGCCGATGAAGGAGACGAGCACGGTGTCCTTCTGGAGTCCGATGAAGTCGTTGAGCAGTGGGGGGATCACCCGACGGATGGCCTGCGGGACGACGACGTGCCGCATCGATTGGAGCTGGGTCAGGCCGAGCGAGCGCGCCGCGGCCATCTGGCTCGGGTGGATCGACTCGATCCCGGCGCGGTACACCTCGGAGACATACGCCGAGTAGAGGAGCGTGAGCGCCACGACCGCCCAGAAGAATCGGTCGTTCGGAACCCCCTCGATCTGCAGGGCGGGGACGCCGAAGCCGAGCACGTAGATGACGAGGAGCCCCGGCAGTGCACGGAAGAGATCGACGTAGAAGGTCGCGAGCACGCGCACGGGGAAGAAGACGGGCCCCGGCGTGCTGCGCAAGACGGCCAGCACGAGGCCCCACGCCAGGATCAGCACCTCGGCGATGAGGAAGAGCCGAACGTTCGTCCCGAAGCCGCGGACGATCCGGGGGATCGACTCGACGAAGACCTCGCCGTTGAAGAACGAGCGCTGCACCTGGGCCCAGCCGGGAGCGTTGATCACGATGAGCGTCAGCCCGCCGAAGAAGACAACGGTCGAGAGGGCTGCGATCAGGATCGCCTTCGTGCCGGTCCCGCCTATTCCGAGCCGGGACCGCCGCGGAGCGAGGGGCGGGATCGCCCCCGCCCCGCTGGCGCCGGCGTCGAGCACTGTCGGGCTAGTTCCCGATCAGCGGGGCGTCGGCCCGATCGGCCAGCCACTCCTGTGTGATGTCGTCGAGGGTGCCGTCGTCCTCGAGGTCGGCAAGCGACTCGTTCACGCAGTCGGTCAGCGGGCTGTCCAGCTCCATGACAACGCTGAAGTACTCCTGCTCGCCGTCGGCCGGCGGGAACTGGCCGACGATCGCGCCGTTGTCCATCTGGGCGGCGGTGATGAAGAAGGCGGTCGGCAGGTCGACGACGATGCCGTCGATCTGTTCGGCATCGAGGCCGGCGATGGCAGCCTCGTTGTCGTCGTAGACCGAAGGCTCCTCGTTTGGCTGGATCACGTCCTCGATGTAGGCCAGGCTCGTCGTGCCGATCTGCGCGCCGAGGCGGTACTCACGCAGGTCCTCGATCGTCGTCGCCTCTTCGATCGGCGTGCCGGCGTTGGCAACGAGAGCCTGGTTGAGGAAGTAGTACCCCTCGGACATGTCGACCTGCTCAGCGCGTTCCGGCCGATACGAGGTCTGGTTCAGGTTGAAGTCGAAGTCCTTCGGGCCGGGCGCCCAGGAGTCTTCCCACTCGACGGCGATCCAGTCGACCTCGTCCTCGGAGAAGCCGAGCTGTTCGGCGATGGCATAGGCGACCGCCGCCTCGAAGCCGCGACCATTGGTGGGGTCGCCGAGGGCCCACGGGTCCTCCTGATTCGCCGGATTCGCTGCCTCCTCGTCATCCGCAGGGAAATCGAAGTACGGCGGGTAGGCAGGGTTTCCGGTACCGATCGTCAGCCGGCCCTCGTTGCTGACCTCGAGGTTCTCGCGGGCGCACTCCGTGGTGGCCTCGGGGGTCGCGTCGCCGGTGGTCGGGTCCGTCGTGGTGGCCGGAGATGCGGCCGGGCTGCTGCAGGCAGCCAGGAGGGTGATGCTGCCAATGAGGGCGAGCGTTCGGGTGATCCGGGACATCGGTGAGTTGCTCCAGTTCGATGGGTCTCGATGCACGCGAGTGTAGCGGCTCGATCAATGGTTGCCGTCAGGCCTCGTGATCGTGACTCGTGCTCCCGTCCCGATGCCGGAGCGCGAGGCCAGGTCGCCCTGGTTGACACCCAGTGCGAGGTTGCCGCTGGAGTCGATGTACAGGAGCAGCGTGCCCTCGTGGACGTGGCCGAAGCTCGGTGCGAACCGCGCCTCCAGGACCGCGTCCTGGTCGACGTCGACCGATACCGCGTCGCCGATCCGGAGCTCGCCGAAGGCCAGCTCCACCTCCGACTTGCCGCCCGCCAGTCTCACGTTTCCGAAGCTGTCGACGTAGGTTGCCGAGGTGGCGATGCGTCCTTCCTGCGCGGTGACCGTGGGTTCCGCCAGGCGCGCCAGCAGGCCCGCTTCGAGCCGCGGACCGACCTCCTCGAACGTCGCGCCGGCGTTCGCGAGGTGCGCGGCGACCGGCGCGAAGACGTCGCGGCCGTGGAACGTCGATGTCGTGATGGGCAACCAGAGGTCGCGGTTGGCGAGCTCGCGCGCCTCTTCGATGCCGCCGAGCGCCTCGGCGGCGGGGATGAGGAGCCCGTTGTTGGGACCGATGAGCACGTCGCTGCGGGTGGTCCGGATGCCGACCGGCCGCCGTGCGGTGCCGACGCCGGGATCGACGACGGCGAGGTGCACGCCGACCGGCAGGTAGGGAAGCGCGGACCGGAGCACGAACGCCCCATCGCGAATCGCGAACTTCCGCACCGTGTGCGAGATGTCGACGATCTGCGCATCGCGGCAAATGGAGAGGATGACGCCGCGGCACGTCGCCGCCGCGCCGTCGAGCCCGAAGTCGGTGAGGAAGCCGATGACCGGCCGCTCCGCGCGCTCCATCGTGTCAGCCGAGCGAGACCGTCTCGCGGTGCCGCGCGACGTGCGCCGTCATTCGGAGCTCGGACCCGATCCGCCCGGCGAACGCCTCGGCGGCATCCGGGTCGCCATGGACGATGAAGATCGTCTTCGGCGTTCCTCCATTGCCAAAATGCCGCAACCAGTCCTCGAGCTCGTGCTGGTCGGCATGGGCCGAGAAGCCGCTGATGACGCGCACCCGGCACCGGACCGGGACCTCCTCGCCGTCGATCCGCGCGCTCCTGCCCCCGTCCTGGAGATGGCGCCCGAGCGTTCCCTCGGCCTGGTAGCCGATGAAGAGCAGCGTGCACTTCGGATCGGGCAGGAAGTCCTTGAGGTGGTGCATGATCCGCCCGCCGGTCAGCATGCCGGAGGCGGCCACGACCATGATCGGCCGCTTGGCGTGGCGGATCGCCTTGGACTCGTCGGGCGTATCGGTGAACTGCTGGCCCGGGTACTCGAGCGGCGAGTCACCGGAGGCGATGAGCGCCTTCGTCTCGGCGTCGTAGATCTCCGGGTGGTCGTGATAGACCCGCGTGGCGCGCGAGGCCATCGGCGAGTCGAGGTAGAGCGGCACGCGCGGGATTCGCCCCTCGCGGACGAGGTCGTCGAGGACCCAGATCACCTCCTGCGTGCGGCCGATGGCGAAGGCGGGGACGAGCAGCACGCCCTCGTCGGCGCTGACCTCGCTCACCGCGGCGACGAGGCCCTCGATCGCCTCGTCGTGCGAGTCGTGCTCGCGATTGCCGTACGTCGACTCGACGACGACGTGATCGGCTTGGGCGATCGGAGTCGGGTCGCGCAGGATCGGGCTCCCGTCGCGCCCGAGGTCGCCGGAGAAGACGATCATGCGCGAAACGTCGCCGTCGCTGACCCGCAGCTCGATGATCGCCGAGCCCAGGATGTGCCCGGCATCGTGAAACACGGCGGTGACGTTGTCGGCGACGCGCACCTCGTCGCCGTAGTCGCAGCCGCGCATCTGGCGCATCGTCATGTCGACGTCGCGCTCGTCGTAGAGGGGCGAGCGGGTCGTCGTACGACCCTCGGGCTGGGCCGTGCGCAGGCGCTCCGGCAGCTGGTCATCGTCGACCTCCTCGGCCGTCGCCTCGGACTCCGCCTGCGCGGCGCGGTCGGCCTTCTGCGCCTGGCGCCGGTTCCAGCGCTCGGTGAACTCCACCTGTAGCTTGGTGGAGTCGCGCAGGACGATCTCGGCGAGGTCGACCGTGGCGCGCGTGGCGTGGATCGGCCCGCGAAAGCCGGCCCGCACGAGGGCGGGCGTTCGGCCGCAGTGGTCGAGGTGGGCGTGGGTCAGGAGCAGCGCGTCGAGGGCGTCGACCTCGAAGGCGAAGGGCAGGTGGTTGCGCTCGACCTCCTCCGGCGACCCCTGGAACATGCCGCAGTCGACGAGGACCCGACGTTCGCCGGCCGTCACGAGAAACTGCGAGCCGGTCACGCACCCGGCGGCACCAAGGAACTGGATCTCGATCCCCATCGGTTCTTCTCCATCGGTGGGCTGGCGCTCGGGCCATCGAGTATCGCCGATGTGGGCCGGGGGCCGCGTATGATCGGCACGATGGCCTATCCATTCGAGCCGCCTCTCGAGCCGATGCTGGCCAAGCCGGCCGCCGCCATCCCGATCGGCGAGGGCTGGATCTACGAGCCGAAGTGGGACGGTTTCCGTGCCCTCATCTTCCGGGACGGTTCCGACCTCTTCGTCCAGTCGCGTGACCTGAAGCCGCTGAACCGATACTTCCCCGAGCTCGAGGCGCCGCTCCTCGCGGTCGGCGGCCGGTCCGGCCGCTTTGTGCTCGACGGCGAGGTCGTCATCGCTCGCCCGGACGGCGGCCTCGACTTCGACGCGCTCCTGCTGCGCATCCATCCCGCGGCCTCGAGGGTGAAGATGCTGTCGGAGGCGTCGCCGGCCTCGTTCGTCGCCTTCGACTGCCTCGCCGACGGCGGCGAGGACCTCCGCGAGCGCCCGTTTGAGGAGCGCCGCGCGGCCCTCGGGCGGCTGTTCGCCTCGCCACCGGCGTCGGTCCGGCTCACGCCCTCGACGGCCGACCCCGGCGTCGCCCAGCACTGGTTCGACGTCCTCGAGGGAGCCGGCCTGGACGGGGTGATCGCGAAGCGAGCGTCCGATCCGTATGCGCCCGGCAAGCGCACGATGGCGAAGATCAAGCACGCCCGGACCGCCGACTGCGTGGTCGCCGGCTTCCGCTGGCACAAGAACGGGCCTGGGACCCTCGTGGGCTCGCTCATGCTCGGCCTGTACAACGACGCCGGCGACCTCCAGTCGGTCGGCGTGACCGCCTCGTTCACGATGGCCCGCCGTGCCGAGCTCGTCGAGGAGCTGGAGCCGTACCGGCATGGCGGCATGGAGGATCATCCGTGGCGCGATTGGGCGCTGGCGGAGGCCTCCGCCGTGGAGCAGGGCCGGCGCCTGCCCGGCGCGCAATCCCGCTGGAACCGCGGCAAGGACCTCTCCTGGGAGGCGGTTCGGCCCGAGCTCGTGTGCGAGGTCGCGTTCGATCACCTCCAGGGCGACCGCTTCCGCCATGCCGCCACCTTCCGCCGCTGGCGTCCCGACCGCTCGCCCGCCGACTGCCGCTACGACCAGCTCGACGAGACGCCGGCCGCCCTCCTCTCCGACCTGTTCGGGCGCTGAGCCTGCCCTGCGAGCCGCTCGACGACGGGTCGTGCCGCGGCGCTGGCGCTACACTCACGGGCCCTGAGACTGCGCGAGCCAGCCGAACCAACCACGTGCCCGGAGGTCCCTCGTGTCCGTCGCCCTCGACCCGAATGCCGCCGTCAACGATCTCGCCGACCGATTCTGGGACGGCATCCTCGAGCGCGACTCGATGTGGGCCACCGTCCTGGGCGACGAGCGCTTCAACGACCGCTGGCCGGACCTGGGACCGGACGGCCGGGCCGCCGACGAGGCGGCCTTCCGCGCCACGCTGGCCGAGGCGCAGGAAATCCCGGTCGAGGGCCTCGATCCGGAGCAGGTCATCACCCGCGACCTGCTCATCCTCGTGAGCGAGAACCAGCTCGAGGCGCTGGCCCAGAAGCAGTACCAGCTGGCGGTCGATCACATGTCCGGGCCGCAGGTGTGGCCGGCCGAGATGGCCCAGTACCAGCCGGCCGACACGCCGGAGCGGCTCGAGAAGCTGGTCGCCCGGTACCGCGCCTATCCCACGCTCATCGAGCAGTACATCGGGACGCTGGCGGAGGGCGTGGCGGATGGCCGGACGGCCGCCGCCGTGCCGGTCCGGCGAGCGATCGAGCAGATCGACCGCCTGCTGGCCATGACGCCGGCCGACCACCCGGCCGCGTCGATGGCGCAGGTCTCCGACGAGGATCGGCCGCGGGTCGTGGAGGCCGTGGAGCAGGACGTGTACGACGGCCTGCGCCGGCTGCGCGAGTACCTCGTCGACGAGTACGAGCCCCATGCCCGGCAGCAGCCCGGCCTGAGCGCGACCCCCGGCGGAGAGGCCGCCTACCGGCTGGCGATCCGGACGCAGACGACGGTCGACGCGACGGCGGACGAGGTCCATGCCTTCGGGCTCGCGGACCTCGAGTCGATCGAGGCGGAGAAGGACGAGATCGCCCGGCGACTCGGCCATGCCGACCGGCACGCCCTGCGCGAGGCGCTCGCGGCCGATCCGGTGAACCACACCTTCGACCCGGATGTCATCGTGCGCCTGGCACAGGAGCAGACCGATCGCGCGTACGCCGCTGCGCCGGACTACTTCGGCCGGCTCCCGAGCGCGAATTGCTACGTCAAGGCGGTCGAACCGTACCGCGAGGCGGAGTCACCCCCCGCGTTCTACATGCCGCCGTCGATCGACGGATCGCGCCAGGGCCAGTACTACATCAACACGTACCAGCCGGCCGATCGGCAGCTGCACAAGATCGCGGCGATCACGTTCCACGAGGCCACGCCGGGCCACCACTTCCAGATCGGGATCGAGATGGAGCTCACCGGCCTGCCCGCCTTCCGCACCCTCGGCGCGCGGATGGCCGGCTCCGCCTACGTCGAGGGCTGGGGCCTGTACACCGAGCGGCTGGCCGACGAGATGGGCCTCTACGCCGACGACCGGGAGCGGCTCGGCATGCTGGACGCCCAGTCGTTCCGAGCGGCGCGACTCGTGGTCGACTCGGGGCTGCACGCGATGGACTGGACCCGCGAGCAGGCGATCACGGTCATGCACGAGCGCGGCTCGCTGCCGATGGTCGACGCGGAGATCGAGGTCGACCGGTACACGGTGTGGCCCGGCCAGGCGCTGTCGTACAAGCTCGGCCAGCGCGAGATCGAGCGGGCTCGGGCGGACGTGTCAGAGCGCATGGGCGACCGCTTCGACCTGCGCGCCTTCCACGACGAGGTGCTCGGTCACGGCTCGGTTCCGCTCGCGACGCTCCGTCGGGAGATCCTCGGCTGGGTCGAGGCCGCCGTCGCCGAGCGCTGATCAGCCGCCGGGTCCACGCTCCCTACTCGGCCCACGGGTCGTAGTCGGGCTCCGGCGGCTCGGCGGCGGGTCGTAGCGGCTCCGGGACGTTGCGCAGGTTCACGCGCACGCGCCACCACACCGTGGACCGTCCGCGCATCGCGTCCACGAGTACGTCCTCGGGATCGCGCACGGACGCGGCGGCCTCGGGATGCCGCTCGCGCCAGCGGTCGAGGCCGGCGAGCACGTCGGCCCTGTCGGCCGCCTGGCTGATGACGAGCAGCGGCTGCGTCGATCGACGGCGGCCGGTGGGCGGGACGCTGCCATCGGGATTGCGCGCCGGCGGTGAGGGCATCGCCGGCGCCACCGAGCCGATCCGTCCGCGAGGGGCGGACGGATCGGGCGCCGTGCCGTCCGGAGGCGCGCGGCGCTTGGAGGGTTGGACGCGCGCCGGCTCGCCCGCCTGCTTCGCGTAGTGCGGCGGCCACGGCGCGTCACCGAGCCCCTCCGCCTCGTGGCGGGCGACGAGATCGAGCAGCGGCTCGAGGGAGAAGGCGCGGTCGTCGATGCCGGCGCCCACATCGCCCAGTCGCGCATGGCGCTCCGGGACGCTGCGCAGCGTGAAGTCGTCCAGCTCGGCTGCGGGGACCTCGTCCCACGTCAGCGGCGCGCTGACCGTGGCCGTCGGCCGCGGCCGGACCGAGTAGACCGACGCGACCGTCCGATCCTTCGCGTTCTGGTTGTAGTCGAGGAAGACGCCATGGCGCTCCTCCTTCCACCACTTGCTCGTCGCCAGGGCCGGCGCGCGCCGCTCGACCTCGCGGGCGAGCGCGAGGGCCGCGCGCCGGACGTCGCCGAAGCCCCAGCGCGGCTCGAGCCGGACGTATACGTGGATGCCGCGCGAGCCCGACGTCTTCGGCCACGCCGCGTAGCCGAGCTCGGCGAGGACCTCCTGCACGACGAGCGCGACCGCGCGGACGTCGGCCCATGGCACGCCGGGGCCCGGGTCGAGATCGACGCGTAGCTCGTCGGGGTGCTCGAGGTCCGCGGATCGCACCGGATGCGGGTTGAGGTCGATGCACCCGAGATTCACGACCCACGCGAGGGCCGCGACGTTGTCGACGACGACCTCGTCGGCGGTCCGTCCCGACGGAAAGGACAGCTCCACCGTGCGCACGAACGCGGGAACCGACTTCGGTGCGCGCTTCTGGAAGAAGGCCTCACCCTCGGCCCCGTCGACGAACCGCTTGAGCGCCATCGGCCGGTCTCGAACCCCGAGCAGTGCGCCGTCGGCCACGGCGAGGTAGTAGCGCACGAGGTCGAGCTTCGTGATCCCGGCCTCGGTGAAGAACACCTTGCCGGGGTTGCTGATCGTCACCTCGTGCCCGTCGAGCGTGAGGATCTCCGTTTCGCCGCGTCCCATCTCGCCGACAGCGTACCCTCTGTGGAGCGACCGGCACGAGCCTTGCGAAGGGGCTTCGACTCATGATCGACCGAGCCAAGGGCATCCTCTCCCGTCTCGACGTGTGGAGCATGGAGCACCGGCTGTCGCGCGTCTCGCGACGCGCGATGGCCGGCTTCATGAACCACGAGGCGCTCCAGTACGCCGGCAGCATGGCGTACTTCGGCGTGCTCTCCATCTTCCAGCTGCTCGTCCTCGGCGTCGTCGCCGGCTCGTTCATCCTCGGGGATGACGGCGCCAGGGCCTTCGTCATCGAGCAGGTCGAGGCGAGCACGCCGTTCGCCGGGGAGACCGCCGCCGAGATCATCGACGCGGTGATCGAGTCCCGGGGCGGCATGACGATCATCAGCATCGGCTTCCTCGTCTGGAGCTCGCTCGGCATCTTCTCCGCGCTCTCGAACGGCATCAGCCGCGCCTTCGAGAATACGCCGCAGCGCCCGTTCCTCAAGGACAAGCTCATCGGCCTGCTGCTCATGGCGATGACCGGCGGGCTCGCGGTCGGGTCGCTCGTCATCGGCATCGTGACCGGCATCCTGCAGGAGATGGCCGCCGGCGTCGTCACCGGGGTGCCAGGGGGCGGCACAGCGCTCTGGCTCATCGGCTTCGTCGTGCCGATCGTCTTCATCTTCCTCGCCTTCTGGTTCATCTACCGCATCGTCCCGAACCGGCCCGTGACGTGGGGCGAGGTCCTCCCCGGCGCGATCCTGGCGGCCGTGCTGTGGACGGTCCTGCGCTTCGGGTTCACGTACTACGCGACGAACGTCGCGAACTACGACTCCGCCTTCGGTCCGCTCTCGACCGGCATCACGCTGCTCGTCTTCCTCTACTTCGCGAGCGTCGTCGTCCTGCTCGGCGCCGAGTTCGCGCGGGCGAACGCGATCGACGACGAGGTCGGGATGATCGAGGCCGATCCTCGCTTCCTGCCGGTCGTCGCCGAGGTCCCTCCAGGCGCCGTCTCCGCGCCGAAGCGGGGCCTCCCGCGGCTCATCGTCCTGGCCGGTGGCGCGCTCGTCGGGATCGTGATCGGGCGGGTCACGAAGCGCCAGGACGACGATCTCTAGGCGCGTGCGGCTGGCGCGGGACTAGACGGGTGTAGTACATTCGGCCCTGTTCCGGTGCCGTTAGGCATCGGTCACCATCGCCCCGCATCACTCGCTACGGGGCATAAGGGCAAATTGCACAGCAGGATCACCGCTCGATGAGGCGGCGATCTCATCTGGCCGTCACGCTCGTTGCCCTGCTGACAGTCGGATGGACCGCCGTCACAACACAGCCCAGCGGCTCGGCCCTTGCCGCTGATCCCCAGGCCGAACTGGCCAAGACCCGCGCACAGCTCGCAGACGCACAGTCGGCGCAGCAGTCACTGGCGGCTACCCTCGACCGGCAGCGCTC
>DATKDB010000079.1:0-8046 GCA_035512895.1 Binatia bacterium
GGTCGCGTCGGCGCGGGCGGCCAGCAGCGCGCGGGCGGCATCGACGATCTCGGCGCGCCCGGAGTAGTTGAAGCAGATGTTCAGGGTCAGGCGGCTGCCGTTCCGCGTTCGCTCCTCCGCGGCTCGGATCGAGCGCTGGACGTCCGCCGGCGCCTCGTGCAGCCGGCCGATGACGCGGACGCGCACGCCCTCGCTGATGAGCTCGTCGGTGTACTGGCGCACCGCCCCGTCGATGAGCCCGAAGAGGCCCGACACCTCGTCATCGGGACGGGCCCAGTTCTCGGTGCTGAACGTGTACACGCTCAGGGTCCCGACGCCACGGTCGCGTGCTCGCCGCACGACAGGTCGGATGGCCTCGATGCCCTGGACGTGGCCGGCCAGCACGGGCAGGCCGCGGTCGCGCGCCCAGCGGCGATTCCCGTCGGCGATGATGGCGACGTGCCGGGGTCGGACCTCGTCCGGCACCGGTCAGACCTCCAGGATCTCGGCTTCCTTGCGGTCGGCGCGGGCGTCGATCGCCTCGATGTGACGGTCGGTCTGGCGCTGCAGGTTCTCGAGCTCGCGGCGCTCCTCGTCCTCGCTCAGGTCCCCGTCACGGAGCGCCCTCTTCAGGGCGTCGGCGGCCTCGCGCCGATGGTTCCTGACCTCGACCCGGGCGTCTTCCGTGCGACGACGCACCTGCTTCACCATCTCGCGGCGGCGCTCCTCGGTGAGCGGCGGCACGTTGAGCCGCACGACCGTGCCGTCGACGTTCGGCATGAGCCCGATGTCGCTCTTCGTGATCGCCTTTTCGATCGCCGACAGGACCGATCGGTCCCACGGCTGGATGACGATGAGGTGCGCGTCGGGCGTGCTGATGCCGGCGACCTGGTTGAGCGGCGTCTGCGTGCCGTAGTAGTCGACCGTGATGCGCTCGACGAGCGCCGTCGAGGCTCGACCCGTCCGAATCCCCGAGAAGTCTCGTTCCATGGCCTCGATGGCCCGCTGCATCTTCGGCTCGATGGCGCTCAGGGCCTCATGCATCGTCGGTGTCCTCTCCTGAGATCAGGGTGCCGATCCGCTCGCCGCGGACCGCACGTGCGATGTTGCCGGGCTGGGTCATGTCGAAGACGACGATCGGCATATCGTTGTCCATCGCCAGGCTCACTGCCGTGGCATCGAGCGCCTGGAGCCGGTTGCTCAGGAGCTCCGTGTAACCGATGCGGCTGTAGCGCCGGGCGTTCGGGTGCGTCTCCGGGTCGGCATCGTACACCCCGTCCACGCGGGTCGCCTTGAGGATGACCTGCGCATGGATCTCGACCGCGCGCAGCGTCGCCGCAGTGTCGGTCGTGAAGTACGGATTGCCCGTGCCGGCCACCATGACGACGACACGGCCCTTCTCGAGGTGCCGCACCGCGCGCCGCCGAATGTACGGCTCGGCGATCTCGTTCATCGCGATCGCGCTCATCACGCGCGTCGGGCAGTCGACCTGCTCGAGTGCGTCCTGCATGGCGAGCCCGTTCATCACGGTCGCCAGCATGCCCATATAGTCACCGGTGGCGCGGTCCATGCCGCGCGCGCTCGCGGCCAGCCCGCGAAAGATGTTGCCGCCGCCGACGACGACAGCGATCTCGGTGCCCTCACCGGCCGCCTCGGCCACCTGGCCGGCGATGTCGCGCACGGTGCCGGGGTCGATCCCGTACTCGCCGTCGCCCATGAGCGCCTCGCCGGAGAGCTTCAGGAGCACCCGGCGAGGCGGTGCCGTCGTGGGGCTGACGGCTGCATCGGCCATCCGTCAGGCGGCCTCGTCGTCTGAGGCGACCGACTCCCCGACCGCCATCCGCGCGAAGCGCGCGACCCGGATGTTCTCGCCGAGGACGGCCACCTTCTCGGTGATGAGATCGGCGATCTTGCGGTCGGTGTCGCGATACGGCTGCTCGAGCAGGCAGATCGATTCGTACCACTTGTTCAGCTTGCCCTCGACGATCATTGGCACGCGATCGGCGGGTCGCCCGTCGCGCTCGGCATCGACGGCGAAGAGCCGTTTCTGCTCCTCGACGACGTCGGCGGGCACGTCCTCGCGGCTGACGTACTGCGGAGCCATGCCGGCGATCTGCATCGCGATCTCGCGGGCCAGCTGCTGGAAGTCGTCGGTCCGAGCCACGAAGTCCGTCTCGCAGTTCAGCTCGAGGAGGACGCCAAGGCGCGATCCGTGGTGGATGTAGCTCGTCACGATCCCCTCGCGGGCCGCGCGGCCGGCCTTCTTCGCGGCCGTCGAGAGTCCCTTCTCCCGCAGCCACAGGACCGCCTTCTCGTAGTCGCCGCCGGACGATTCCAGGGCGTGCTTGCAGTCCATGATGCCGGCACCGGTCTGCTCCCGGAGCCGCTTGACGTCTTCTGGCTTGATCATCAGCGTGTTCGTCATATTCCTTTCCCCGCCTACGCCGTCGGGCGTGGCTCCTTTGCGTGCTCGTCGATCTGTCGCTCGTGCTCCCGGTCGGGATCGTGTTCGGGCTCGCCCTCGTCGATGTTGGCGGCTCGCCGGGCACGCGCCCGACGCTCCTCCTCTTCGTCATCCTCCGGCTCGGGCTCGAAGATGAGCGCCTCGCCGGTCGCGAGCGCGGCGGTGTAATCCGCCTCCGAGGTGAGCGTCGTCTCGTCGACCGGCGGCATCGCCTCCGCCTGCTCGAACTCCTGGTCCAGGCGGGCCTGTCGCTCCTGCTGGGCCGACATGGCCGCATCGGCGACGAGTCCGCAGATGAGGCGAACCGACCGGATCGCGTCGTCGTTGGCCGGGATCACCCAGTCGATGAGGTCCGGGTCGCAGTTCGTGTCGGTCATCGCCACGATCGGGATCTCGAGCCGTCGGGCCTCGGCGACCGCGATCTCCTCGCGAGGTGGGTCGACGATGAAGACTGCGCCGGGCAGGCGCCGCATCTTGCGAATCCCGCCGAGCGCGGCGTCGAGCTTGTTGATCTCCTCGGTGAGCTTCGTCGCCTCCTTCTTCGTGAGGCGCTCGAACTCGCCGGCGTCGCGCCGAGCCTCGAGGGCCTCGAGGCGCTGGATGCGTCGCTTGATCGTCGTGAAGTTCGTCAGCATCCCGCCGAGCCAGCGGGTGTTGACGTAGTGCTGACCCGAGTGCCTGGCCGACTCGGCGAGGGCCTCCTGGGCCTGCTTCTTCGTCCCGACGAACAGGACGCTGTCGCCGCGCCGCACGGTCTCCCGCACGAACTCGAGGGCCGCGTCGAGGAGCGAGACCGTCTGGGCCAGGTCAATGATGTGGATGCCGTTGCGCTCGCCGAAGATGAACTCGCGCATCTTCGGGTTCCACCGACGGGTCTGGTGTCCGAAGTGGACGCCCGCCTCGAGCAGCTGCTTCATGCTGGTTGCAGCCAAGAGATACCTCCGGTTGTTCCTCCGCCCGACATCGCACTCCCGGGTCGACCCTCTTGCGGGCACCGACGACCAGCGGAATCCGTCGAGCGTGTGTGATGGGAAGACGCTCGCACGACAGGCGAGCTCATCGAGTATACCAGAGGCGCCCCCGAGCGACCGATCCGGCCCCTGGATGCTCCGCACCGCACCCGTCGGTACCGTAGTACTCCCGAGGTCCCCCGGTCGTACCTTGACCCTCCGGAGCCTGCTCGTAGCATCGGCACCGCCGTGACACAGATGCCCGCGGTCCCGCAGCCCTTCTCCGAGAGGACCGATTCCTTGCACCGACCCAGGCTCCTCCTTCTCTCCGGCACGATCGCCGCGGCCGTTGCCTCGGGCCCGATTCTCGGCGCCGTCGCCATGGCCTCCGATCCGACCGTCGTCGTCCGCCCCGGTGACACGCTCACCGGCCTCTCGAAACGGCACAACGTGTCGATCCGCGAGCTCGTCGACCTGAACGGGCTCGCCGATCCGAACCGCATCTACGCCGGCCAGCACCTGCGTATCGCCACGCCGGCCGCGGCAACCCCGGCCCCCGCACCGGCGCCCGCAGCCGCGCCGGCTACGGCGACGGTTCATGTCGTGCGGCGCGGCGAGAACCTGACGACGATCGCGCGTCATTACGGCGTCAGCGTGGCGGCCATCGTCGCCGCGAACGCGATCGCCAACCCGAGCCGCATCTTCGGCGGCCAGCGGCTGACGATTCCCGGCAGCGCGCCGGCCGCGGCAACCCCGGCCCCCGCACCGGCGCCGGGGATGCCCGCATCGATGGCCGCCCTCGTCGCCAGCCGTGATGCGGTCCGCCAGGTCATCGTCGAGGAGGCTGCCCGCTACGGCGTGCCCGCGTCGTTCGCGCTCGCCGTCGCCTGGCAGGAGTCCGGGTGGCGCCAGAACGTCGTCAGCCGTGCGGGGGCGATCGGCGTCATGCAGCTGCTGCCCGCGACGGCCGCGTGGGTCGGCGAGACGATGCTCGGTGCGCCGGTCAACCCCCACGACACGCGCGAGAACGTCCGTGCCGGCGTCCGCCTGCTCGCTCACTACCTGGCGAGGTACGCCGGCAACCGCGATCTCGTCCTGGCGGCCTACTACCAGGGCCAGACGGCAGCGGACCGCCACGGCGTCTACCCGGTCAGCCGCTCGTACGTCGCCTCCATCAACGCGATCAGTCGCCTTTTCGGCGGCTGATCGCCGTCAGCCAATCCCCGGGATTCGGGCGAGTCGCCAGCGGCCGGGCAGCCCGGGCGCCGGCTCGGCGGTGTCGAGGTCGACGCGCAGGCCACGGTGTGGCTCACCCGACGAGCGGGCGACGCTCGAGAGCGTCCGCCGCAGGCGCTCGATGCGCCGCCGATCGACGGTCATGGCCGCGGTCCCGGCGCGCCCGGAGCGGCGGGCTCGCACCTCGATCGCCACGAGGATGCCGTCGCGATCGAGCGCGACGAGGTCCGCCTCGCCGCCACCCGGCGAGCGCTGACGGTGCGCGACGACTCGCCAGCCGCTCGCGCCGAGCCACCGCGCCGTCGCCTCCTCGGCCGCCAGGCCGAGGACGTGTCGCCGGTCGCTCATCGGCGGATGATCGCAGGCGCGGGTGCATCGGCCGCTTATCGGAGCCTTACCGGGTCACGGCCGGGTCACGCCGGGGCGAGGAGCTCCTCGATCCGGCCGATACTCGGCAGCTCCAGCTCGAGCTGCTCCCCCACCGCGATCGCCCGGACGCGGGCGAACGAGCGGCGGTGGAACGGCGTGATGCCGTGCTCCGCGATCCCCCTGCGGTGCGTGAGCGTCGCGTAGCCGGCGTTGTGCTCCCATCCGTAGTGCGGGTGACGCGCGGCGAGACGATCCATGAGGCGATCGCGCACGACCTTGGCGACGATTGACGCAGCTGCGATCGAGTAGCAGTGCGCGTCGCCGCGCACCATGGCGGTGTACGCCCCGACGTGCTCCTCGAGCCGACGGACGCGCAGCCCGTCGATGAGGACGTGCTCCCGGCCCTCGATGCGGCAGATGGCGCGGCGCATCGCCAGGTTCGTCGCGTGGTAGATGTTCAGCCGGTCAATCTCGGCGACGCTGGCCGCACCGATGCCGACGGCGACCGCGTGGCGCAGGATGAGTGGGTAGAGCCGCTCACGCTGCGCGCGCGAGAGCATCTTCGAATCGCGCACACCGGGGATCCTGCGGGCGAAGGGGGGCATCGCCACGGCTGCGGCGAGGACCGGTCCACTGAGGCAGGCCACGCCGACGGCATCGGCGCCGACGACGAGGGTGGCCCCGTCGGTCCAGTGCGCGCGCTCGACGCGCGTGGAGGGCTTGATGATGCGTCCCGGACGCCTGCGGACCGTCACGGCTCCCAGTCTATCGAGCCGGCGGCCGCGCGATGGTCAGTTGGCGCGACGCTCGCGAAGCGTGGCGGACTTGCCGATCCGCTTGCGCAGGAAGTAGAGCTGCGCCCGTCGGGCGACGCCGTGGCGCACGACCTCGATCTTCTCGATGCGCGGGGCGTGCAGCATGAACGTGCGCTCCACCCCGACGCCGCTCGCGATGCGCCGGACGGTGATGGCCCGGTTCAGGCCGCCGCCGCGCATCCGCATGACCGTGCCCTCGAAGACCTGGATCCGCTCGCGGGCGCCTTCGACCACCTTCACCGACACCCGAACCGTGTCGCCGGGGGCGATCTCCGGAACGTCGGTGCGGAGCTGCTCGCGCTCGAGCTCCTTGATGGCGTTCATCGAGAGTGACCTCGTTTTCGCGGCGTTGCCGCGGTTGATCAATGTGACACACGAACGCGACCGCGCATGCGGCCGCGACCGGCGGAGTATATCGCGCCGCCATCTGCCGGGCAACCGACCCGTCTATGGGCCCCCCATTCCCCCCGGCCCGGTCCTCGACCACGCGATCCCGGCCATCCACCCGTTCTCGAGGAGCTGACGCAGCTCGTCGTCGCTGAGCTCGCCCTTCCGGCCGCTTGCCGAGATCGACAGCTCGCAGCCGTCGCAGACGTAGCTCCGGCTGCCGTCGGCGTGATCGATCGTGCGCCGATCGGCGAATCGACGTCTGCCGGCCGCCGTCGGCTTGCCGCAGCCGACACAGGGCTGGGTGCCGTCCATGTGGCGCATCGTCCCTCCGGCGCTCGACGCGGTCAAGGTCCCTCGCTCTCGCCTCCGCGCAGCTCTTCCAGGACGCGGCGGTCGTCGTCCGACAGTGGCGCGGCCTCGAGCAGGTCCGGCCGCCGCTCGAGCGTCCGGCGCAGGGCCTCGCGTCGACGCCAGCGGTCGACCTCGCCGTGGTTGCCCGACAGCAGGACCGGGGGCACGCGCAGCTCGCGAAAAGACTCCGGCCGCGTGTACTGCGGGTGCTCGAGCAGGCCGTCGGCGAACGAGTCCCCGGTATGCGACGCCTCCTGGATCGCGCCGGGCAGGAGCCGCACGACCGTGTCGATGAAAACGAGCGCCGGCAGCTCTCCACCGGTGAGGACGTAGTCGCCGATGCTGACCTCGCGGTCGACGAGCGTCCGGATGCGCTCGTCGATCCCCTCGTAGCGCCCGCAGACGAGCGCGAGATGCGGGAGCCGAGCGAGGTCGCGGGCCAGCGCGTCGGTCAGTCGCTCGCCGGCCGGGTCCAGCAGGATGACGTGGGCGCCAGCGTCGCGCAGCGGCTCGATGGCGGCGAACAGCGGCTCTGGACGCATGACCATCCCGGCTCCGCCGCCGTACGGTTCGTCGTCCACCGATCGGTGCCGCCCGAGGCCGTGCTCACGCAGGTCGTGGACGCCGAACGTCGCCACGCCCTGCTCGACGGCGCGGCCCATGATCGAAGTCTGCAGCGGGAGCTCGAACAGCTCCGGGAAGATCGTCACGACGTCGATCCGCATCACCGGACCTCCTCCGAATCGTCGGCGGCGACGACGATGAGCCCGGCATCGAGGTCGATGCGCAGGACGACCTCGCGCAGCGCCGGGACAAGCCGCTCCCCCGCGTCGCCGACGACGCGGTAGACCTCGTTGCCGCCGGTGCGGAAGACCTCGACGAGCTCACCGATGCGCTTCCCGTCGGGTTCCTCGACGCGCAGGCCGACGAGGTCGCCCCAGAAGTACGAGCCTTCCTCGAGCGCGCGCGCGGGTGCCTCGAGATAGCGGCCGATCAGCGCCTCCGCCGCCTCGCGCGAGTCGACGCCCTCGAGGTAGATGACCGGTACGCGGCCGCCCAACTCGACGCGCGCGATCCGCATCGGCGCGGCGTCGCCCTCCGGCCAGACCTCCGCCCCGGGCGCCAGCCGTTCGGGCCAGTCGGTGAGCAGCTCGACCCGAACGCCCCCCTTCAGCCCCTTCGGGCCGAAGATGCGCGCGATCGCGAGACGGCGATCAGTCGGCGTCGGAGACGATCTCGAGCTCGACGTGGCGCCCGTCCCGGGTGGCCATCACGCGCAACAGGCTGCGGAGCGCGTTGGCGATCCGTCCATCACGCCCGATGACCCGGCCCATGTCCTCCTGGTCGACGGCGAGCGTGAGCAGGGTCCCGTCCGCATCGTCCTCGACCTCGACCTGGACGGCATCCGGCTTGTCGACGAGCGCGCGCGCGACGTACTCGAGGAACTCTTTCATGCCTCGGCCTTCTCGGCGGCGTCGGCTGCGTCGGCGGC
>DATKDB010000080.1:0-13229 GCA_035512895.1 Binatia bacterium
GAAGACGACCTTGTCCATCGCGACCGCGCTCGCCAGGACGCCGGCACCGACGTACGGGATCCCAGCCAGCTCGAGGAAGCCCTGGAGCGTGCCGTCCTCGCCGAACGGCCCGTGGACGACGAGGAACGCGACGTCGATCGTCTCGCCCAGTGAGCGGACGGCCGCTCGAGCGGCAAGCGCTTGGTCGCCGAGCGCCACGGGGAGCGACGGCTCCTCGTGCCGTCGCAGCCGGCCGACCTCCTCCGCCGGGCTGGCAGCGCCGATGAGGCCCGCGAGGGTCTGGCCGGCGGCGAGCGCCGGCGCCGGCCCGTCGGGGAGCATCCAGGAGCCGTTGCGGTCGATGTACACGAGGTACGGCTCGAACCGGTCGCGGTCGATCGCGCGCAGGACGGCCTCGGCCGACGCGACGCTCACCTCGTGCTCGGCGGAGCGCCCGCCGGCGAAGACGCCGACGCGCAGCCTCGGGCGGCTCATGCCCCTCCTCCCGACGGCCAGTCGCCGACGAACTCGATCTCGTAGCGCAGCTCGACGCCGAACCTGTCCGCCACGGTCGAGCGCACGAGGTCGCCCAGCGCGCGCACGTCCGAGGCTCGGGCCCCTCCCCGCTCGGTGACGATGAAGTTCGCGTGCAGGCCGCTCACCTGCGCCGTGCCGAGGCGATGGCCCTTGAGCCCGGCCGCCTCGATGAGCCGGCCGGCGTGGTCGCCGGGCGGGTTGCGGAAGACGCTGCCCGCGTTCTGGTCGGCGAGCGGCTGCGTCGCGCGGCGGTGCGCCTGGTGGCCCTCCACGAGCGCGCCGATCGCCTCCGGATCGCCGCGCTCGAGCTCGATCGTCGCGGCCAGCACGATCTCGGGCGAGTGCTTGAAGCGCGAGTCGCGGTAGCCGAACCCACACTCGGTCGCGGCGATCGTGCGTCGCTCCCCGTCGCGCGGGTCGAAGATCTCCACCTCGCGCAGCACCTGGGCCATCTCGCCGCCGTGCGCGCCGGCGTTCGCCCAGACGGCCCCACCGAACGAGCCCGGAATGCTGATCGCCCAGTCGAAGCCGGCCAGTCCCCCGCCGGCGCAGCGCTTCGCGAGGGCCGTCATCGACGCGCCCGCCTCCGCGCGCAGCGTCGTCCCATCGATACGCACCGCATCGGCACGGGTGCGGATGACGAGCCCCCGCAGCCCCGCGTCGGCGACGACGATGTCGCTGCCCTTGCCGAGCATGAAGACCGGAACCGAGGCGTCGCGCGCCAGGCGCAGCAGCTCGACGAGCTCGTCGAGCGTCTCCGGCGAGGCGAGGCGCTCCGCCGGGCCGCCCACGCGGAGCGTCGTGAGCGGGGCGAGCGGCACCCGCTCGCGCAGCGTGATCCCGCGCTGCGCGGCGAGGGCGTCGAGGCGCTCCGTGCCCGCGAGGCCGGTGGAGCTCATTCGGCGGCCGCCGACGGCGGCGGGCGTCGCTCGGCGAGGGCGAGCAGCTCCTCGGCCAGGGCGAGTGAGGCGTCGGGCCGACCGTTGCGGCGTGCGGCATCGGCCATGGCTCGGCGGCGCCGCGGGTCGAGCAGCGCCGCGGTCTCCGCCAGCAGACGGTCGGCGTCGAGCTCCTCGTCGGCGACGAGGACCGCGGCGCCTTCCCGTACCAGGTAGTCCGCGTTGTAGCGCTGGTGCGCCCCCGCGAACGGGTACGGGACGAGGATCGATGGGACGCCGGCCGCGGCCACCTCGGCACACGTCGACGATCCGGCGCGCCCCACGACGAGGTCGGCGGCGACGAGGGCGTCCACCATACGATCGGTCAGGAACGGGACGGCGCTGTACCGGGGGCGCAGGTCCGCTGGCAGCGCCTCGCGGGCCGCGCCCGCTGCCGCCATCCCGGCCTCGCCGGCCAGGTGGAGGACGTGCCAGTCGGCGAGGAGCCGGGGCAGGGCGTCGATCGTGGCGGCGTTGAGGCGAGCGACCGCCTGCGAGCCGCCGAAGACGAGGAGCAGGCGGTCCCCCACGTCGACGCCGAGCGCTTGCCGCGCCGCGTCACGGTCGATGCCGGCGAGCGAGCGGATCGGCGTGCCGGAGACGAAGCTGTTGCCGGGGAAGGCCTCGAGCGTCGGTGGAAAGCTCACCGCGACCCTCGTGGCGACGCTGCCGATTGCCCTCGTCGCGCGACCGGGCTGCACGTTCCCCTCCCACACGAGCGTCGGGATGCCGCGCGCCCGCGCGGCGAGCACGAGCGGCAGCGCCAAATACCCGCCGGTCGTGAAGACGGCCGCGGGCCGCAGCCGCCCGAGGAGCCACCAGGCCTGGGGGATCGACGCCGCCAGGCGCGCCGGGTCGAGGACGGTGTGGACCGAGAGGCCGGCCGATCGGAGCGAGCGGACGACGAGCTCGTGGTACCGCAGCTCCCCGGCCATCGGGTGACCGGCCACGAGCTTTCGCTCGAAGCCGCGCGCCCCGCCGATGTAGTCGAGCTCAACGTCGGGACGTTCGTCGCGCAGGGCTCGTGCGACGGCCAGTGCGGGGTACACGTGCCCGCCGGTTCCGCCGCCCGACACCAAACACCGCATCACGCAGGGATCCTGTCTGGGTGGTCTCGCGGCTGATCGACAGGAGGATGCCGATCGCCGCGAGGTTGATGGTCAGCGCCGACCCGCCGGCGCTGATGAACGGGAGAGGGATGCCGGTCACCGGCAGGAGCGCGGTGACGACCATCATGTTGACGCATGCCTGGACGACGAGCCACGTCGTGATCCCGCACGCGACGAGGCCCGAGAACGTGTCCGGGGCGGTGATCGCGATCCGGTAGCCCTGGTACGCGATGACGACGAAGAGCGCCAGGACGGTGAGCGTGCCGACGAGGCCCCACTCCTCGCCGATGATCGCGAAGATGAAGTCGGTCGAGGGCGCCGGCAGGTAGAGGAACTTCTGGCGGCTCTCGCCGAGTCCGAGCCCGGTGATCCCGCCGAGGCCGAGCGCGAGCAGCGCCTGGATCGTGTTGTAGCCGCCGTCGAGCGGGTCGCGGAACGGGTCGAGGAAGGTCCGGATCCGCTCGAGCTGGTAGCCGGTGGCATTGATCATCGTCCACGCCACGGCCATGACGCCTGCGCCGATCGCCGTCAGGTAGAGCAGGTTCGCGCCGGCCATGAAGAAGATGCCGATGGCCACGACGACGTAGACGCCCGCCGTGCCGAGGTCCGGTTGCATCGCGATGAGGAAGAACCCCGGCGCGACGAGCATCGCGAACGGGATGATCCCGTTCCAGAAGCTCCGCGCCTCCGTGCCGCGCCGATCGAGCCAGTGGGCCAGGTAGAGGACGACGGCGAGCTTCGCGAACTCCGACGGCTGGAGCGATCCGACGCCGGGAACGATGATCCAGCGCCGCGACCCGTTGAGCTCCGCGCCGATGCCCGGGACGAGCACCGCGACGAGGAGCACGAGCGTGATGACGTAGATCGGGATCGCGAGGTAGCGCAGGTGGCGGAAGTCGATGCGCATCGCCACGAGCAGGCCGGCGATACCGATCCCGGCCCACACCATCTGCTCGAGCCCCTGGGCGGCCGGGTCGGCGCTGCTGAAGTACGAGCGCACGCTCGACGCGGAGTAGACCATGACGAGGCCGATCGCCGTGAGGGCGATGACCGCCAGGAGGAGCGCGTACGCCGGCTCGTGCCGCTCGCGACGCACGCCGCTGCGCGCGACCGCGCGGCGGGCGGTCGGGGCGGCCGCGGCGAGGACGCTCATCGACCGTTCTCCAGGGCGTCGACCGCGGCGCGGAACGCGTCACCGCGCGCCGCGTAGTCGTCGAACATGTCGAAGCTGGCCGCCGCGGGAGCGAGGAGCGCCACGTCCCCGCGCCGGGCGTCCGCGGCGGCGATCGCCACCGCCTCGGCCATGTCACCCGCCGCGCGGGTCGGCACGCGGCCGGCGATGAGGCGATCCAGCTCGGCCGCCGTCTCGCCGATGAGGACGACGCTGCGGCAGCGGCGCGCGATCGCATCGGCGAGGCCGCCGTACTCGAGGCCCTTGTCCTTACCGCCGGCGATGAGCACGACCGGGGCGTCGAACGCCTCGAGCGCGGCGATGGCGGCCACCGGGATCGTGGCTTGCGAGTCGTTCACCCAGCGCACGCCCCCGCGCTCCCCGACGAGCTCGAGCCGATGCGGCACACCGGCGAAGCCACGGACGGCGGAGGCGATCGCGGCCGGCGCGACGCCGGCGTAGCGGGCCGCGAGCGCCGCGCCGAGGACGTTCGCGAGCATGTGCCGGCCCGGCAGCGGGACCTCGGCTGCCGGGAGGAGACGCTCCCCTGCCAGGGTCACCCAGCCATCGTCGATCCAGGCCTCGCTCTCGCCCCGCCCCGGGCGCGCCAGCCCGTACCACGCGATGCGCTCGGCCGGCAGCCGGCCGGCGAGATCGCGGCAGCCCGGGTCGTCGTGGTTGAGCACGACGATCCCATCCGGGACCGAGAGCTCGGCCAGGCGCGCCTTGACGGCCCGGTAGGCGTCGACGCTGCCATGGCGGTCGAGGTGGTCCTCCCCGATGTTCGTGTAGAGCGCGACGTCGGCGCCGCGCCCGATCGTCGGCAGCTGGAGCTCCGACAGCTCGACGACGGCCCACGTGTCGGGTCCGAGCTCGGTGGCGCGCTCGACGAGCGGGGTCCCGATGTTGCCGCCGAGGACGCTGTGCAGCCCGCCGGCGTCGAGCATGGCGGCGAGGAGCGAGGCGGTCGTCGTCTTGCCCTTCGTGCCGGTCACGCCGAGGATCCGCGCGCGGGTGAGGCGCAGGAAGAGCTCGATCTCGGACACGACCTCCGCGCCGCGCGCCTCGGCCGCCCGCAATGCCTCGCGCAGCCACGGGTCGGTCGTCGGGAAGCGCGCCGAGACGGACGGGCTCGTGACGAGGAGGTCGGCCCGCTCGAGCAGGGCCGCCGCGTCCGCCTCGTCGACCCCGAGCGCCAGGCGCACCGGGCGGGAACCGAGGGCGGCCACGGCATCGGCCAGCTCGTCGACCGGTCGCCGGTCGTAGGCGGTGACGACCGCGCCGGCATCGGCGAGGAAGCGGCTGACGGCGATCCCCGAGCGGGCGAGGCCGAGGACGACCGCGCGCCGGCCGGGCAGGTCGGCGACCGATCGGACGGGTGCGGCGGGTGCGCTCATCATCGGTCCATCTAGAGCGCGTTCACGCTGGCGAGGAAGATGCTGAAGCCGAGGAGCCCCGCCAGGGCGGCAACGATCCAGAAGCGCACCGTG
Organism: Binatia bacterium; assembly: GCA_035512895.1. Taxonomy (GTDB): domain Bacteria; phylum Chloroflexota; class Limnocylindria; order QHBO01; family QHBO01; genus JACDBZ01. Next base: position 5,225 of record DATKDB010000080.1, read on the forward strand.
ATCTTCTCCTCCGCCCAGCCGATCAGCTCGAAGTGATGCTGGAGCGGCGCCATGCGGAAGATGCGCCGCCCGCGCAGCCGGTAGCTGACGACCTGCAGCACGACGCTCATGATCACCGCGAAGAAGACGATCCCGATGACCGCGAGCAGCGGCAGCTGGCCGTTCACGGTCGCGACGACGGCCAGCGTGGCACCCAGGCTGAGCGCGCCCGAGTCGCCCATGAACATCTGGGCCGGGTGGACGTTGAACCACAGGAAGCCGGTCAGCGCGCCGATGACGAGGGCGCAGAAGACCGCGAGGTTCGGCTGCTCGATCTTGATGCCGGCCACCGGCACGAGGCTGATGAGCAGGTACGCGACGAAGCTGAAGATGAGGACGCCGCCGGCCAGGCCGTCGAGACCGTCGGTCAGGTTCACCGCGTTGCTCGTCCCGACGATGACGAAAGCGATGAAGGCGATGAGGAGCACCGGCTCGACGAAGAACTGGCCGAGGAACGGGATGTTGATGCCGGTCAGGTCGAAGTGACGCCAGATGTAGAAGGCGGCGAGGATGGCGACGACCGTCTGCCACACGAGCTTCCAGCGGCCACGCATCCCGACCCCGGTCCGCACGTTCACGAAGTCGTCGATCGCGCCGAGGATGCCCACGCCCATGAGCGTCAGCATCGGCGTCAGCGTCGCCGCGTCCTCGATGCGCAGGGCCATGGCCAGGAAAAGGACGACCGCGACGACGAGCATCCCGCCCATCGTCGGCGTGCCGGCCTTCCCGTAATGGGCCTCCGGGCCGTCGCTGCGGATCTGCTTGCCGTACCCGAGGCGCTCGAGCAGGTTGATGTAGATCGGCGCGAGGATGACCATGCCGACGAACGCGAGCAGGAGCGCGACGACGATCGGGACGAGGCTCATGGCCGGCGCTCCAGCAGCCGCTCGACCGCTCGCTCGAGGCCGACGCCACGCGACGCCTTCAAAAGCACGAGGTCGCCGGGGCCAGGCGCCAGCTCGCGTTCGATGATCGATGCGGCCCCCTCCGCGTCGTCCGCCGTCGCGACGCGCGCCGCGCCGGCCGCCCGCGCGCCCTCGGCCAGCCACCGGCCACGCTCGCCGACCGCGACGATCGCGTCGGCGCTGCGGGCGGCCTGCGCCCCAATCCTGCGATGGAGCTCCTCCTCGTCCGGCCCGAGCTCGAGCATGTCGCCGAGCACCGCGATTCGACGCCGGCCGGGCGCCAGCGGCGTCTCCGCGAGGAAGTCGAGGGCCGCGCCCACGCTCACCGGGGAGGCGTTGTACGTGTCGTCGACGAGGGTCGCGCCCGAGGCCGCCTCGACGACCGCCATCCGGTGATCGGCGCGGCTCCCCGCGGCGAGCGCGTCGGCCACGTCGTCGAGGTCGATGCCCATTCGCTCCGCGACCGCCATGGCGGCGAGGGCGTGCGGCACGAGGTGACGGCCGGGGGTGCCGGTCAGGACCCGGCGGCTTCCCCACGGCGCATGGAGGGTGAACTCGGTGCCGGACAGGCCGCGGCTCTCGAGGTCCTCGGCGCGCACGTCGGACGTCGAGCCGAGGCCGAAGGTCCGGACCGGCGCCCGCGTCACGTCACGCATGGCGGCGACCCACGGGTCGTCGGCGTTGAGGACGGCGAGCCCGTCGCGGGGCAGCGCCGCGGGGAGCTCGGCCTTTGCCTGCGCGATGCGCTCGATGCTCCCCGCGCGCTCGAGGTGTGTCGGATGGACGCTCAGCACGACGCCGATCTCGGGCTGCGCGATCTCGGACAGACGCGCGATCTCACCGGTCGTGTACATGCTCATCTCGAGCACCGCCGCCTCGTGCGTGGCCTCGAGGTGCAGCAGGGTCATCGGCAAACCCGTCTCCGAGTTCAGGTTGCCCTCGTTACGCAGCGTGACGAGACCGCGTGAGAGGACGTCGGCGACAATCTCCTTCGCAATCGTCTTGCCGGTCGAGCCGGTGATGCCGACGACGCGCACGACGTGGCGCGCGCGCCACCACGCGGCGAACTCCTGGAGCGCGTGGAGCGCATCGGGCACGAGGACGATCGGCGCGTCGAGCCCGTCCGGAAGCTCAACCGGGCGCTCGACGAGCGCCGCCGCGGCGCCGGCGCGCAGGGCCTCGGCGACGAAGCGATGCCCGTCGACGCGCTCGCCGGGGAGGGCGACGAAGATGGAGCCGGGGGTGACGCGCCGCGAGTCGACGGAGGCGCCGGTGATGGAGGTGGCGGAGCCGGTTCCGATGAGGCGGCCGCCGACGGCGGCCAGGAGGTCGTCGAGACGGATCGTGGGCACCTCTCCGTGGGCGATGCGGACGAGCGGCGAGTCTATCAGTCTCACGGCTGGGCGACCGGTTCGACGGGTCGATCGGGCGGAATCGCCAGGTAGCCGAGGACCTGCGTCATGATGCGGCTGTACACCGTCTCGGGGCGCTCGGCCATCTGGTAGCGGTCCCAGATCGCGGGACGGTGGAGGACGATGACGGTGACGAGCTTCGTCTCGGCGGCGGGCAGGATGCCGACGTAGCTCGAGTCGACCCAGCCGTCGATGTACTGCCAGCGCTCGACGAGCACGCCGTTCTCGTCGGGCACCTGCACCGGCCCGGCGACCTGCGCCGTTCCGGTCTTGCCGGCCACGGTGTAGCCGGGCACCCGGGCGCCCTTGGCGATCCCGTCGTCGATGGCGTCCGTCAGCATCTCGATCATCGTGTCCGCGGTCTCGGGGCGCAGGATCCGCTCCCGCGGCGGCTGCCTCGCCTCGTGCTCGGTGCCGTCCGGATCGGTCCAGCCGGCGACGACGTGCGGCGTCACGAGCATCCCGCCGTTGGCGAACGCGGCATAGCCGGCGGCGAGCTGCACCGAGGTGATGCTCAGCCCCTGGCCGAAGGCCGTCTGGGCGGCGGTCAGGTCGCCCGAAGCATTCGGGCCGTCGGGATCCCAGACGACGCCGCTCGCCTCGGCCGCCAGCTCGATGCCGGTCGGCGCGCCGAAGCCGAAGCGCAGGAAGGCCTGGTAGAGCGCCTGCCGCCCGAGCTCGAGGCCGATCTTCGCAGCGCCGACGTTGTTCGAGAGGGCGAGGACGTCGCCGGCCGTGATCGGTCCGTGGCCGTAGGGCCAGTCGTAGCGGTCCGCGTTCTGGATCCGGATCCTGCCGATGCGCAGGTCGTTGTCGTCCTCGAACGTGTCGCTCGTCGTGATCGCCCCGGCATCGAGCGCCGCCGCGATCGTGAAGGCTTTCATGACCGACCCGGGCTCGTACTGGCGCGCGACCGCCGGGTTCGCGAATCGCTGGCCGTCGGTCGTGGCGAACTCGTTCGCGTCATACGACGGATAGCTCGCCATGCCGAGGATCGAGCCCGTCTCGGCATCCATGATCAGGCCCGTCGCGCCCACGGCGTTGTTCGCCTGGAAGGTCGCCCAGATCGCCTGCTCGAGGAGGTGCTGCACGCCGGCATCGATCGTCAGCCGCAGGTCCGACCCGTCGATCGGCTCCTGGAGGAGCGTCGCCGAGGCGGCGATCCGGCGCCCGATGACGTCGCCCTGCGCAGTGACCGTGCCCGGCGTGCCGGCGAGGAGGGCGTTCTCCCCGCCCTCGATCCCGTACTGTCCACGGCCGTCGACGTCCACGAAGCCGATGAGCTGCGCGGCGATCGTCGTCTCCGATGCGATGCCCTCGACCGGGTAGACCCGCTTCGTCTCCGGCAGCATGCCGATGCCGGGGAGGTCGAGCGACCGGATCCGGTCGGCCATCTCCGGCGTCACCCGACGCTTGAGCCAGACCCACGCGTCGTCGCTCTCCAGCCTGGCGCGCAGCTCGTCGACCGGCATCCCCAGGACCGACGAGAGGATCGTCGCCGCCAGCCCGGCGTCCGCGACGGTCGGCGGCGTGGCGAACACCGACTGCAGCTCGACCGACGTGGCGAGGAGCTCCCCGTTGACGTCGGTGATCTCGCCGCGCTCGGCGGGCAGCTGCTCGTGCTGCGCCAGCTGGTTGAGAGCCATCTCCGCCAGCCAGGGCTGCTGAACGACCTGCCACCAGACGAGCCGGCCACCGATCAGCGTCGCCGCGAGGACGGCGAGGATGAGGAGGACCATCGCGCGGGCACGGCTGTCGGTCCTGGCGAGCATTGACGTCTCCGGTGCGTGCGGCCGCCCTCGGTCGCGGATCTAGGTCAATCGGCTGGCTGGCTGACGGGGGGAGCGAACGTGACCGCGCCCTCCTGGAGTGGAACGAGCCGCAGGTCGGCCTGCGCTCGCCGCGTGACCTCTGCGGGCGATCGGGCATGCCCGATCGCCCAGATGAGCTGCTGCTGCTCGCCGCGCCGCTGCGCGAGCGTCGCCTCGAGCGCGTCGATCTCGTAGCCCGTTGCCGCGACGTGCGTCGATTGGCTGAGGTAGAAGAACGCGAGCATCGCGGCCACGACGATCCCGATGAGCATCGGTCGGACATCGACGCGCCGCTGCATGCGCGCAGTCATCCCGACCCGGCGCGGACGCCGTGCGGAACGTGGCCGCGGCCTGGGACGCGGGCGTGACCGACCGTGGCGCCCCAGGAACCAGGGGCTCGTGGCCGGTCGTGCGCCGATGACCGCCATCTACGCGGCCGTCGCTCGTCGGCGCGGGCTGATGGCGAAGCTCGTGGGCGCCTCGAAGTCGAGGCCCTCCTCGATCTCGATGGCCGCGACCTGGTCGCTGAGCCAATGAGCCTCCTCGCTCGCGGCGTGCAGACGCCGTTCGCGCAGGTCGCGCTGCCGGGCGGAGTACATCCGGCGCCTGCTGGCCTGGTGACGTGATCGTCCCTTGCTCATCGATCGAACCCTCCTCGTGCTGCTCACTGCCTACGCGAGCTTCTGGGCGACGCGCAGCTTCGCGCTGCGCGCGCGGCGGTTCCGCCGGACCTCGTCGGGACCGGCGGTGATGACGCCCTTGGTGACCGCGCGCAGCTGCGCCCGGTGGCCGCACGTGCACGCCGGCGGCAACGGATCCTCGATGCAGTCACGGCTCTCGCGCACGATGAAGCGCTTGACGATCCTGTCCTCGAGGCTGTGGTAGCTGATGACCGCCATCCGGCCACCCGGCCGAAGCGCCGCGAGGGCGCCCGCCAGGCCGGCGGTCAGCACCTCGACTTCGCGGTTGACCGCGATCCGCAGCGCCTGGAAGGTGCGGGTGGCGGGATGGATGCGCCCGGCGTCCGCGCCGCCCGGGCGGGCCGCGCCGGCGGCGGCGATGACCGCGGCCAGGTCGGCGGCGGTCACGATCCGGTTCTCCGCGCTCGCCGCCACGATCGCCTTCGCGATGCGGCCTGCACGGCGCTCTTCACCAAACGTCGCGATGATTCCGGCGAGCTCTCGCTCCGAGGAGCGCTCAATGAGCTCAAGAGCCGAAAGGCCACTCGTTTCATCGAATCTCATGTCCGGCGGCGCATCGGCCGCAAAGCTGAAGCCACGACCCGGATCGGCGAGCTGGTAGCTGCTGAGGCCCAGGTCGAAGAGAACGCCGTCGAGCGGCGCGACGCCGGACTCGATCGCCGTGTCGTAGATCGCCTCGAAGTTGACGTGGCGCAGCACGACGCGGTCGCCGAAACGGGCGAGGACCCGTTTCGCCTCCGCGATGGCCGCCCGATCGGCATCGATGCCGAGCAGGCGGCCATCCGGAGACGTGGTCTCCAAGAGCCGCTCGGCGTGCCCACCGCCGCCGACGGTGCAATCAGCCACGGAGCTGCCGGGACCCACGGCCAGCGAGGTGAGAACCTCGTCGACCAGGACCGGCAGGTGCCCTTCTCCCATGTGGCGTTGCACCTCGTGTGTCGGACGGCGGGCCGAGCGGCCCGGAGACGCATGAATGGCCCGGGCACCGTCAGATGCCCAGGTCGGCGAGGTGCTCGGCGAGCGCCTCCGGCTCGTTCTCGATCTGGGACCGATACGGCTCCCACCGCGTCGATGCCCAGATCTCGAGCCGGTTCAGCGCGCCGACCACGACCACCTCGCTCTGGGTCAGGCCGGCGTACTCGCGCAGGTAGCTCGGGACGAGGACTCTCCCCTGCCGGTCGAGCTCCACCTCGACCGCTCCCGAGCTCATGAAGCGGCCGAACTGTCGCGCGGCCGCGTTCGTCGTCGGCAGGCCCTGGATCCTTGCTGCCAGCTCCTCCCACGTGTCGGAGGGAAAGATGGCGAGGCACCCATCCAGCCACCGAGCCAGCGTCGCGCCCTGGGCCAGGCGCGGCCGGAACCGCACCGGGACCGCGACGCGGCCCCGGTCGTCCAGCGCGTGCCGGAACTCCCCGGTCAGGAAAGACGCTCGCTCCATGTGACCTGTCGTTCACCACTGCTCCCCATATGGCCCCATTTGGAACCACAGGGCGCCACTATACAGGGCAAACGCCACCCGTCAAGGGTTTTTTCACGCGGGATGTCGAAGCGCCGGCAGCTGCCCGGAGGCCGCCGGTCGAGCCGGCGGCGAGGCGCCAGGCGAGTCAGGGAGCGGGCGTCGCCTCGGGGAAGGTCGTCAGCTCGCTCTCGGGCAGGAACTCGGAGCGTCGCTCGCCGGCGGTGTTGAAGAAGACGGCGCGGATCCGGAAGTCACCGGAGTCCGGGTACCGATACGACCACCCGGCCAGGTCGCCGTCGACGGTCTCCCAGTACGTCTCGCCGTCGCCGCCCCGGACCGGCTCGACCCTCGCGAACGAGAAGCCGGCGAACGAGGTGGACAGCGTGTCGGTGACGTCGCCGCCAGCGTCGACCTCGTACAGCGTGAAGCCGCCCGGACCGACGGAGACCTCGTAGAAGGCGAACTGGTCCCCGATCTCCGGCGTCGCCTCGGGCGTCGGCGTCGCCTGGTCGGGGGAGGAGGCCGGGCTCGCCGATGGCGATGGCTCGGCCGAGGGGGTCGCGGAGGGCACCGCGCTCGGCTCGGTCGTCGCCGACGGGGAGGGCGACGGCGCGAGGGCGGTGCCGAAGCCGTCCGTCAGCAGGTAGGCGCCGGCGCCGGCGCCGGCGACGAGCAGGATGAGGGCGGCCACGAGGAGCAGGGGCCACGCGCGACGTCGGCGCTCGACCGGCGGCGGGGCGACGACATCCGGTCGCGGAGCCCGTCGCTGGCGGAGCGCCTCGAGCTCCTCGGTCGGGATGACGAGGACGCCACGGAGATAGCGCGGGCAGTTCCCGTAGCCGCGCTGCTGGCAGACGCGTGTCTGCTGCTCGGCCGACAGCGGAGCCGGATCGCCGAAGGCGTAGCACCGATGCTCGTCGCTGACGCCCTCGACGTAGCCGGTGCGCTCGTCGGCGAGACCGAGAAACGGGCAGACGTGCTCGGGACGCTCGGCGAGGCGCGCGAACACGGCGCGCCGCTCGGCCTCTCGCGCCGCCTCCTCCGCCGCCGCCTTCTCGCGCTTGCCTCGTCCGAACACGACTCTCCTCGTCCGCACCACGGCACGTCCGCCGGAGCCTGAGTCTAGCGTGCGCGCGGTCGACCCCGCGATCGCTCACTCGGCCCAGGGGATGGTACGAAGTCGTCATTGTTGACAGGACGCCACGGGGCGTAGCCTCACTCGACCGAGCACAACGAGGCACTCGTCACCCAGAGGCGATTCATGGCGCTCAACCCGATCGAGGGCGAAGACGTTCGCCGGCCGATCCCGCGATCCGGCCGTATTCGGCGCTGCTCGGTCCGGCACGTGAGCATCGTGCCCGGGGATCCCGCCACGGTCCAGGTCGACTGCCTGCTCGGCGGTCCGGAGCACCCGCTCCCCCTCGGCACGATGGACGAGGCGCGGCCGGTGTGCAACGCGTGCACGGCGCGCTCGGTGTGGCGCGAGGACGAGGACTGATCCCTGGAGAGCGGCCTGTAAGCCGAGTTCTGTCCCGGGACCGATTCGCATCGGTCCCATGGACGGCCATCCATCTATGCGACCTACCCGGGAGCTGAGCGAGCAGCCTGCGCTCCCCTATTCGGTCTTGCTCCGGCTAGAGCTTGCCCGTTTCACTCCCGCTCTTGCGAGCGGGCATCG
>DATKDB010000081.1:0-12754 GCA_035512895.1 Binatia bacterium
GCTCGTCACCGCGGTCGTGCGCGGCGACTTCGAGGTGAACGAGACGAAGCTCATGAACGCGGTCAAGGCGGTCGGAGGGCTGCGCCCCGCCACGGCCGAGGAGATCCGGGCGGCCGGCATGGAGCCCGGCTACGCCTCGCCCGTCGGCGCCCACGACACGACCGTCGTCGTCGACTCGCTCGCCGCCGCCTCACCGAACCTCGTGGCCGGGGCGAACCGCCCCGGCGTCCACCTCCGCAACGTGAACGTCGGACGCGACTTCGAGCCCGACCTGACGACGGACATCGCCAACGCCCGCGAGGGCGACCCATGCCCGGAGTGCGACGGCGCAGTGCGGCTCGCGCAGGGCATCGAGGTCGGCAACATCTTCAAGCTCGGCAGCGACTTCACCGTCGCGCTCGACGCGACCTTCCTCGCCGAGGACGGGAGCCGGCACCACCCGGTCATGGGCTCGTACGGCATCGGCCTCGGTCGAGCCCTCGCCTGCATCGTCGAGGCGCATCACGACGAGAAGGGCATCGCCTGGCCGGTCGAGGTCGCCCCGTACCGGGTGCACCTCGTGTCGATCGGCGCGCAACGTGACCCGGCGATCGGCGAGCAGGCCGAGGCGCTCTACGCGCGGCTGCAGGAGGCGGGCATCACGGTCCTCTTCGACGACCGCGACGAGTCGCCGGGCGTCAAGTTCACCGACGCGGAGCTGCTTGGCATGCCGACGATCGTCACCGTCAGCCCGCGCTCGCTCGCCGCCGGTGGCGCGGAGGTGACCGACCGGGCGAGCGGCGAGCGCTCAGTGCGCCCGATCGACGACCTCGTTGCCGAGCTGACGGCCCGATGAGCGAGGGGCGCTACCCGCACGGCGAGTCGCTCTTCCCGGAGGCCTTCGACGAGCACACCATCGTCTTCCTCGTGCGGCCTTCCGACGCTCCCGACTTCGGCGCCGCCGAGCTGGATCGGCTCCAGGCCGAGCACCTCGCCTACCTGCGCGAGCTGGCCCGGCGCGGCGCCCTCGTCGCGAACGGACCGCTCTCCGAGCAGACGGATTCGCGGTATCGCGGCGTCTCGATCTACGCCCTGCCCCTGGCCGAGGCGCTCGAGCGCGCGCGCGCCGACCCGATGGTGCGAGCCGGCCGGCTGGCGATCGACGGCGGCCGCTGGGCCACGCAGGCCGGCACCGCGCGTTTCGGGAGCGACTAGCGAAGCTGCGGAACGACCTCGGCGGCGATCCGCTCCAGGCTTGCCGTGTCGGCCACGCCGCGCACGCTGACGATGACGTGCTGGGCGCCGGCCTCGCCGAGGCCGCCGAGACGCTCGACCGTGGCCGCGGGAGTCTCCGCCTCCGGATCGATGCTCGTCAGAACCGTGCGCTCGATCTCGTCGTAGGGACGTCCCAGCCGCTCGCAGTGCTCGCGCAGGACGGCGAGCTTGGCGCGGACGAACTCGGGCGAGCGGCCGAAGAGGTTGCAGGCGTCCGCGTACTGCGCGACGAGGCGCAGGGTCTTGCGCTCCCCGCCACCGCCCACGAGGATCGGAACGCGCGGCCGGCTGATCGCCTGCGGGGAGTTGACGAGGTGCGTGGCGGTCGTGCGCGCCCCCTCGAACCGCTCGGCCGTTCCGCTGCCGCCCGACCACATCGCGTGAGCCATCCGTAACGTGTCCTCGAGCGCCTCGAAGCGCTCGCGCAGCGGCGGGAAGGCGAAGCCGAGCGCCTTCGACTCGTGCTCGTTCCACGCCGCGCCGATGCCGAACCAGGCACGTCCCCCGCTGAGCACGTCGAGCGTCGTCGTGGCCTTGATCCAGAGGCCGGGCGCCCGGTAGTGGACCCCGCCCACCATGAGGCCCAGGCGGGCACGCTCGGTGTGCGCGGCCAGGAAGCCGAGCGCGGTCTGGCCCTCGAGCATCGGCGTCTCCGGCGGCCCGAGGCCCCGAATCTGGAAGAAGTGGTCCATAAGCCAGATGGAGTCGAACCCGGCGTCGTCGGCCGTTCGAGCCACTCGGGCAAGGGTGGGACCGATGCGCGCCGCGCCGCCCGGCCAGGTGAACTGGTTGATCTGCAGCCCGAACTTCACGCCCTCATGCTGCCATGCTGGTACGCGCGTTGCTTAGGGGGAGGCGTGCCCACGCATCAACGCACCAGGCAGCTCGTCGCCCTCGCGGGCGGAACGGCGGTCATCGTCGCCCTCGGCGTCCTCGCCATGCTCGGCGCCGGGCGGCCGATCGAGAGCTCGACGACAACGCCTGAGACGACCATCGTGGCGGGCGAGCCGGGCGGCGCGGTCATTTCCACCCGGCCGAGCCGCACGGTCGCGGCGACGCCGGACGAGAGCCCGACGCCGGCCCCGGTTGCCGCAGGTACCCCGGCCCCGCCCCCGCCGACACCCGCACCGACCCCACAGCCCACCCCGCAGCCGACGGCTGCCGTCGTCGCCGTCGCGCAGCCCGACGACGCGGTCGCCGCGTTCTACCGCAACGTCGCAGGGGGGAACTTCGATGCCGCCTATGACCTGTGGAGCGATCGGATGAAGGCGACGTACCCGCGGGCGGAGAACCTCGACGGGCGGTTCTCCGAGACGGCGAGCATCACGTTCCACCAGCTCTACGTCGCCGAGCAGGCCGGACCGAACGCGACCGTCCAGGCGAACTTCACCGAGACGTACGACTCGGGCGCGACGCGTGACTTCATCGGCTACTGGGAGCTCGTTCGGGTGAACGGCCGATGGCTCCTCGACGCTCCGCACTACTGAACGGCGTACCGACGGCGGAACGCTAGGCGGAGGCGGCCAGCTCCTGGCGCTGCATGGCGACCGACAGCTCGTCGGCGGCGATTCGGTTTCGCCCCGCGCGCTTGGCGAGGTAGAGAGCCGCATCGGCCCGGCGCAGGAGCGGCTCGGGGTCGCGTCCGTCGCCTGGATCGCAGAGCGCGACTCCACCGGAGAGCGTGATCGGGGGGAGGCCGTCGACGCGTGCTTCCGAGGCGGCGACTCGTACCCGCTCGGCAATCTTCATCGCGCCGGCCAGGTCCATCTCGGGAATGAGGAGGACGAACTCCTCCCCGCCGTAGCGGAAGGCGTGGTCACCGCCGCGGGTCGCTCGGCGCAGGATCTCGCCGAGGTGCCCCAGGGCGGCGTCGCCGGCGAGGTGACCGTGCTCGTCGTTGTACGCCTTGAAGTGGTCGATGTCGAAGAGCACGAGCGCGAAGCGCGCCGGTCGCAGGCGCGCGCCGCGATCGAGCAGACGGACGATGGCCTCGTCGAGTGCCCGCCGGTTGCCGACGCCGGTGAGCGAGTCGCGCCGTGCCACGTGGTTGAGCTCCCGGTTCAGCTCGCTGGCGTGCGCCTCCTGGCGCCGGGCATACCGGCTCAGGCCGCGCAGCTCGAACTGCTGCTCGAGCATCCGACGCAGGCGGCCCTGCCAGAGCCGCTGTCCGGTGAAGCTGACGACAGCGGCGCTCACCGTCGCGAACATGACCTCGGCGTGGACCCCCGACCCGGGGAGCAGCAACCCCGCGGCGCCCGTCATGCCGACGGCCAGCACGAGCCATCCGGCATGCCAGCGGGACGACCACGAGAGGAAGAGGCCGGTGCCGGCGAGGATCGTCACGAGGTACGCGACGCTCACGGGTGACTGCGACAACAACGAGAGACGCACGCCGAAGACGACGACCGCGAGGGCCAGCGCCAGGACCTCGATGCGGACGACGCGACGCGCAGCCAGCCACATGAGGAGCGCGACGACGCCGAGCTCGACGAGCTGCACGACCGCCATGTCGACGCCCGCGCCGCCGTAGAGGCGGATCGAGCGCACGGCGTCGAGAGCGATGAAGACCGAGACCGTCGCCCCCGCCATGACGACGGCCGTCCGTAGCTCGCGTCGCTGAGCGGCATCCACTCGCCGGCGGACAGCGGGCAAGATGGAGTGCCGCCGATCGGCGGATGTAGGCCAGGATGGGGAGAGCACGTCCCCATCCTGGCCGTCACACCGGGAAACTCAATCCATCGATGGTCCCACGAGCTCACCCGACAGGTAGGCGTCGTAGGCGCCCATGTCGAAGTGGCCGTGCCCGGACAGGTTGAAGAGAATGACGCGCTCTTCTCCCGCGTCGCGCGCGTCCAGCGCCTCGTCGATCGCCGCCCGGATGGCGTGCGCCGACTCCGGCGCCGGGATGAGCCCCTCGGTGCGGGCGAACTGCAGCGCCGCGCTGAAGCAGGCCTCCTGGTCGTAGGCCTTCGCCTCCAGGAACCCCTGGTCGTGGAGATGGCTGACCATCGGCGCCATGCCGTGATAGCGCAGGCCACCGGCATGGATCGGCGGCGGGCGGAAGTCGTTGCCGAGCGTGTGCATCTTCAGCAGCGGCGTCGTGCCCGCCGTGTCGCCGAAGTCGTACCGGTACTCGCCCTGCGTCAGGCTGGGGCAGGATGCCGGCTCGACGGCCAGGAAGCGGGTGGACCTGGCCCCGCTCAGCCGCTCGCGGAGGAACGGGAAGGCGATCCCCGCGAAGTTGCTGCCGCCGCCCGCGCAGCCGATGACGACGTCCGGCTCGTCCCCGGCCATCTCCATCTGGACCATCGCCTCCTGGCCGATGACCGTCTGGTGCAGCAGCACGTGGTTCAGGACCGATCCGAGCGCGTACTTCGTGTCATCCCGCGTCGCCGCCTCCTCGACGGCCTCGCTGATCGCGATCCCGAGGCTGCCGGGCGAGTCGGGATCGTCGGCGAGAACGGCGCGCCCGGCGTTCGTCTCCTCCGACGGCGACGGGACGACCGTGGCGCCGAAGGACTGGATGAACGAGCGCCGATACGGCTTCTGCTCGTAGCTGACCTTGACCATGAAGACCTTCGTCTCGAGGCCGAAGAGGCTGCAGGCGAAGGCGAGCGCGCTCCCCCACTGGCCCGCGCCCGTCTCGGTCACGAGGCGTCCGATCCCCTCCTGCTTGTTGTAGAACGCCTGCGCAATCGCGGTGTTCGGCTTGTGGCTTCCCGCCGGGGAGACGCCCTCGTTCTTGAAGTAGATGCGCGCCGGTGTGTCGAGCGCCTTCTCGAGGGCCGTGGCGCGGTGGAGCGGCGTCGGTCGGTAGATCCGGTATGCCTCGCGGATCTCCTCCGGGATCTCGATGAACCGCTCGGCGCTGACCTCCTGGCGAATGAGCTCCATCGGGAAGAGCGGGGCGAGCATCTCCGGGCCGATCGGCTCGCGCGTGCCCGGATGCAACGGGGGCGGCTGCGGCACGGGCAGGTCGGCCGCGATGTTGTAGTAGTGCGTCGGCAGCCGGTCCTCGGGCAGGACGAAGCGACGCTGGGTGCGGGAGATGGTGACCGTCATGGCTGTCAAGAGCCTCCGTGAGAACAACAAGACCCCTTCGCCTCAACGGGCGAGGGGGTCGTCTCACGGTGCCACCGTTGTTCCCGGGGTTGTTCTCGTCCCCGGCTCGATTCGACCACGGAGCTCACGCTCGATGGCCTCGGCTTCGCTATCGGTGCCTCTCCGCCGACGGATACTTGCCACCGTTGGTGGCGTTCCCCTTCGGAGCTTGCGGGTCCATTCGCCGGTCGCGCCGCCGCCGGGGTCTCAGCCTTCCCGGCTCCCTGTAGGCTCGCCTGACGCGGGTACTCCTCCCGGTCATCGCCGTCTTCTGATGTGCCACGGACGGTACGTCGGCGCCGACGCCGATGTCAAGGGGCATGCCGGCCTTGGCACGCAGCCTGCCTCTCGCGAGCCAAAACGTGTGCCATGAGCGAAGGGATGGACCGATGACGCAGGACCGCAACTCGAACGTCACCCAGGGCGAGACCGAAGGGCCGGAGCAGGAGCCGACGCAGGTGGGCGACGCCGACCCGGCCGTCCGCGACCCGCGACCGGACGGACCGATGAACCAGCCCGTCGACTCCGACGCCGCCAGCGACGAGTTCGGCGAGAGCCCGAACGCCGCCTACGGCCAGAGAGAATCCCAGGCCGATCCGGACGCGGGAGCCGACCGGGGCTGACGTCCCCTCACAGGATGTCGTGCTCGCGCGTGGCGAACGGCCGATCGGGCCGGAGCGGGTTGGACTCCGCATCGGCGCCACCGGTCAGGAGGTCGACCACCTGGCGGCTGCCGGCGGCCCCGGCCATGATCCCGTGCCCGGAGTAGCCGCCGTTCAGGAACAGCCCCTCGGGACCGATCGCGCCGAGATACGGGCGACGATCCGGCGTCACCTCGTACTGCCCGGCCTGGAGGAACCAATGCACGGCTGAGGCGCCACCGGCCCAGGCCTCGCGCCAGAACGGCGCGACCCGGGCGAGCGCGTGTCCCGACATCGGATCCAGCAGCCCGAAGGCCCAGTCGTGATCGACCGGCACCGGGTCGTGCGGCTCGCTGGGGCGCGTCTCCGGATCGGTGAAGAGCGCGAGGCAGCCGCGCATGGCGGGCCGCCAGTGCGCCGCCGTCTCCTCGTCGATCGTCATCGGTGCATCCGTCGGGACGGCGGACAGCTCCGGCACGAACATCTTCTGCCGTCGCGTCGGTCGCAGCTCGAGGTGCACGCCGGCGAGCGCCGCCACGTGGGCGGTGAACGGACCGGCGGCGATGACCGCGCGATCGCACACCACGACCCCGCGCGTCGTCTCGACGGCTCGCAGGCGCCCGTGCGCGACCCGGATGCCGGTCACGCCGGCCCGGGTCGCGAAGCTGCTGCCGCCGCCGGCCACGCGATCGGGGATTCGCTCGGGATTGGACGCCGACACGGCGTACCCGGCGGTCAGGCGCTTCACGTCCAGCCACCCGTCGCCCGCCCGGTACCGCGCCCCGCGGACATCGGGCGAGAGCCACGGCCACCGGGCGCGCGCCTCGTCGCCGCCGAGGAGCTCGACGTCGGTCAGCCCCCACCCGCGCTGGCGCTCGACGAGGCGGCGGGAGCGCTCGACGGTCGCATCGGTCAGGGAGCAGAACAGGTAGCCGCCGTGACGGAGCCCGAGGTCCCAGCCGTCGAGGCCGGTGCGCTCCGCGAACGCATCGAACAGCTCGACGCCCTCGCGCACGAGCGCGATCTCCTCAGGATTGTCGAACTGGAGCCGGAAGGCGCCGGTCGAGGCCGCGGTCGTGAGCGTGCCGAGTGCCGCCCGCCGCTCGAGGACGACGACGCGCAGGCCGGCGCGGGCCGCGAAGAAGGCCGTCGCGCAGCCGATGACGCCCCCGCCGATCACCACGAGGTCCGCGGTCGGTGGCGGCGCGTCGGCGAAGCGGACGACGGGCGCGGGGCGCATCCGTCGAAGTGTAGGTCGCTACGATCACGCCATGAGCCGATCCGACCGCACCGACGTCGTCATCATCGGTGGCGCCATCATCGGTTCCTCGGTGGCGACCTTCCTCGCCATGCGCCCGGACTTCGATGGGCGGATCGTCGTCGTCGAGCGCGACCCGTCGTACCGCACGAGCTCGACGACGCTGTCGGCGGCGAGCATCCGCCTCCAGTTCAGCACGCCGCTGAACATCGAGATCAGCCGCTTCGGCGTCGAGGTCGTCAAGCACCCGGACCGATACCTCGCCGTGGACGGCGAGGCGCCCGAGTTCGACTTCGTCGAGAACGGCTACCTCTTCCTTGCCACCGATGCCGGCCTCGCGACGCTGGAGCACAACCACGCCGTCCAGCGCGGGCTCGACGTGCCTGTCGTGCTGCTGTCGCGGGCCGAGCTGCGCGCGCGCTACGACTGGCTCCGGACCGATGACCTGGCCGGTGGATCGCTCGGGCTCGCAGACGAGGGCTGGTTCGACGCCCATGCGCTGCTCCAGGGCTTCCGCCGCCGGGCCCGCTCGCTGGGCGTGGAGGAGCGCATCGGAGAGGTCGTCGGGCTGGAGCGCGACGGCGACCGGATCGGCGGTGTGCGGCTCGGGGATGGCTCGACGATCGATGCCGGCTGGGTCGTGAACGCGGCGGGCCCGCGCGCGGCGGCGGTGGCTCGCATGGCCGGCGTGGACCTCCCGGTCAGCCCGCGAAAGCGGCTCGTCTACCACGTGGAGGCGCCGGTGAGCCTGGGCGCGGCGCCGCTGACGATCGACCCGACGGGCGTCTACTTCCGGCCCGAGGGGCCGGCGTACATCACCGGCTTCTCGCCCCGCGGCGGGATGGCCGATCCCGACACGCTCGACCTCTCGGCCGATCGCGCGCCGTTCGAGACGATCGTGTGGCCGGCGCTCGCGCACCGCGTCCCGGCCTTCGACCGCCTGCGACTGCTCGATGCCTGGGCGGGCCACTACGAGGTGAACACGTTCGACCACAACGCGATCGTCGGCCCGCACCCGTCGATCTCGAACCTGCTGTTCGCGAACGGATTCAGCGGGCACGGCCTGCAGCAGGCGCCGGCGGTGGGCCGCGGCCTCGCCGAGTGGATCGCGACCGGCGGCTACGAGACGCTCGACCTCTCGCCCCTCGGCTACGGTCGGATCCCGCGCGGCGAGCCGATTTTGGAGCTCAACGTCGTCTGAGCTCGGCCGCGGGCGGCCCCTACGCGCAGCCGGCCTCGGGCGGATGCGGGTCGTTGAACGTGACGATGCCCTCCGGGGCGCCGCGGGTGATCTCGCGCGTATCGATGACGACCGTGCCGTCTTCCTCGATGAGCACCGCGAAGCGGTCCATCCCCCGCTCCGCCGGCCCCCTGTTCTCGAGCTTCTCGCCGAGCACGTTGTACGTGCTCCCGTGGCAGCGGCACTCGAAGCGCTTCACCGACTCGCACAGGTCCGGGACCATGCAGCCGAGGTGCGGGCACTTCCGCCACAGCGCGACCATCTCGTCGGCCGTCGGCGAACGGACGTCGGCCGCCTCGCCACTCGCGAGCGCCCGCGCCGCCGGGACGTTGACGAGGAACGTCCGCGCCGCGGTGTAGTCGTACGGATAGCCCTGGGCGAAACGTGGCTCGGCGAGGAGGATGTCGTCCATCCTGCCGACCCGGAAGGTCGCGCCCAGCCCCTCGGTGATGTTCGGCCACATGAAGGCGAGCGTGCCGCCGACGAACTCGAGCGAGAGGAGCCCGACGCCGACGCCGAGCACGCGGCGCATGAACCCACGCCTGGAGATCTCGCGAGGGGTCAGCTGAGGGCTCAGCATGGGCATCAGTCCCGTTCCGGTTGCCGCTCATCAGGCGCCTCGCTCGCCCGTCGAGCAAGGGTCGGATGTCCCGGCTCGACCGGGACGCCTACGGGTGCTCGAGCGGCACCGCCGGGACCGACGAGTCGCGCGGCTGTCCGACCGCGGGGGCGCGCGGGACACGCAGCGAGATCGCGGCGGCGAGGATGCCAGCGCCGAGCATGACGGCGTTCACGATGCCGATGGCCGGCGCCAGGCCGAGCGCACCGGTGTCGGCGAGCGCGACGATCGCGCCGCCGACGCCCGCCCCGAACGCCGTCCCGAGCGTGAACATGAGCTGCAGCGCCGCCGAGCTGAAGCCCTCCTCGCCCGGCGTGGCCGTCTCGAGCATGAGGAGCGCGAGCATCGAGTAGGCGAGGCCCATCCCGAGCCCGGCCACGCCCCAGCCGAGCGCCGCGATCGCGACCGGCGCCTCGGGCAGCAGGACGAGCGAGGTGACGGCGATGCCAGCCGCGATAAGGCCGGCTCCGGAGCTGACGAGCGAGCGGCGGATGCCCGCGGCGGCGGCGCGCGCCTGCAGCCAGGAGCCCGCGGCCCACGTCACGGCGCCCGCCGAGAGCGCGAGCCCGCCAAGCGTCACGCTGCCGCCGCGGACCTCGACAACGGCGAGCGGCACGAACGCCTCGGTTCCGAAGAAGGCGAAGGCGATGGCGAAGATCGTGACGACGACCGACGGCCGGCCGCGTGCCAGCCGCAGGCTGCCGGGCGGCAGCAGGTGGCGCACAGCGCCGACGGCGAGCCAGCCGCCCGCGACGAGGAGGCCGATGGCCGGCAGGAGCGACCCGATCGTCAGCGCCGCCAGCAGGAGCGTGGACCCGACCGCCAGCCGAACGGAATCGAGCGCGCGCCGGGCGTCGCTGCGCCGTGACTCGTCGGCTCGCGGCGCGGCGGCCAGCCGCGACAGCTGCGGATACACGACGAGCCCCATGAGCAGCAACGCCGGGACGACGCCGAGGAAGACCCAGCGCCAGCCGATCGAGTCCGCCACCGCGCCGGCGAGCGCCGGCCCGACGAGTCCCGGGACGACCCATGCGCTCGAGATGAGCGCGATCATGCGCGGCGTCGCCGACGCCGGATACGCACGGGCGATGGCGGCATAGACGACTGAGCCGATGGCGCCCGAGCCGAGGCCCTGGACCGCTCGCCCGACGATGACCTGGAGCATTCCGCCGGAGAGCCCGGCGATGAGCATCCCGGCGGCGAAAAGCACGACGCCGATCGCGAGCGCGCGGCCCGGACCGCGGCGGTCGGCGTCCGAGCCTCCGAGCGTGATCCCGATGATGTTCGTCAACCAGAACGCGCTGAAGGCCCAGCCGTACAGGTCGAGACCGCCCAGCTCGCCCACGAGGGCCGGCAGCACGGTCGGGACGGCCATGCCCTCGAACGCTCCCGCGGTGACGAGGCCGATGAGCCCCGCGGTGAGCAGGCGCCGCTCCGGCGCCCAGGCGCCGGAGCTCACCCGATGACCGCCGGCCCCAGGAGCAGTGGTGAGCCGAGCTTCGCCTCGTAGCGCGGGCGGAAGCGCTCGGTGTTGTACATGACATCCACGTCGAGCCGGCGGGCCCCGAGAGAGCTCTCCGGGAGCGGCGCGTGCGCGTACTTGCCGTCGCGGATGGCAACCATGCGGCCCGTCTGGCCGTCGGCGAGCAGGTCGACCGCGACGTTCGCGAACGTGATCGCCACCATCTGGTCGAGCGCGTCCGGGTCGCCCGAGCGCAGGTCGTACGTGAGGTCGCTGTGCACCGTCTCGACGCCCGTGCGGCGCTTCAGCTCTCGGGCCAGCGCCTGTCCGACATCGGCCTTGCGCCGGTGACCGTAGGCATCGGCATCCCCGACCTCGCCCAGCTCTCCGCCTCGCCAGATCGCCCCTTCGCTGGCGATGACGAAGGCGTAGCCCGAGGGGTTCAGGGTCCGGTCCTCGGCGAGGAGGTGCGCGAGCGCGTCGAGATCGAAGGGAGCCTCCGGGATGACGCAGCGAGCGCTCGTGACGTACGCGGCGTACCAGGCCGTGTAGCCGGCATTGCGACCGAAGATGCGAAAGACGCCGATGCGCTCGTGGCTGCCGAGGGTCGTGCGCTGGCGATTGATCAGCTCCTTGGCGCGCGTTACGGCCGTCGAGAAGCCGATGCAGTACTCGGTGCCGTGGACGTCGTTGTCCATCGTCTTCGGGATGGCGATGATCGGGAAGCCCTCGCGCCCGAGCCGCGCCGCGTAGCTCAGCGTGTCGTCGCCGCCGATCGCGACGAGCGCCCCGACGCCGAGCGCCTCGAGATTGTCGAGGACGAGCGGAGTCAGGTCGTACCGGCCGTCGCCGACCTCGAGCTCGGCGATCCTCGACGGCTCGAGGCCCTCGGGCAGGGCGTCGCGGGCCATGGACGACGGATTCGTGCGCGAGGTGTGGAGCACCGTCCCGCCGGTCCGGTCGATGGCCCGGGTCGAGACGCGGTCGAGCGGCCGCAGGAAGCCGCCGCCGTCGGGGCGCGTGCGGTCGACGTGCGTCAGGCCCTGCCACCCGCGGCGGATGCCGATCGCCTCCCAGCCGACCTCGCTCGAGCGGTAGACGACGCTCTTGATGACCGAGTTCAGGCCCGGGACGTCGCCGCCGCCGGTCAGGATGCCGATGCGTTTTATCACTGCTCACCCCATGCTGCCAGATCGGCGGGCGGTTTGTGAAAAAGAGCGATTTCTGGCAGAATGGGCTTCCGCAACCGGAGTCCCGCCCTGTGTCCTCGACCCCCACTCGGCAGCGTCGCTATGTCACCTGGCGCCTGCCGGATCGCCACTTCAGCAAGGTCCATCTCGTGGGCGAGCCCGGCCTGACCATCTGCGGTCGAGCCCTCCCGCGCGCCGTCGGTCAGCCGAAGGCCCCGATCCCCGACTCGGAGATGTGCCCGGACTGCGACGCCCAGGGCTGACCCGAGGCTCCATGGCTTCTCCACCGACCGCCGACGACCCCGGCGGTCGGTCCGCTTTCCCCCGCATCGTCCTGCCGTCCGACGCGCTCGTCCTCCTCGTCGGCATCGCAGCGAGTGGCAAGAGCACGTTCGCACGCGCGCACTTCGCCCCAACCGAAATCCTCTCGTCCGACGAGCTGCGCGCGATGATCGCCGACGATCCGGGCGCCCAGGGCGCGACGGACGACGCGTTCGACCTGCTCCACCGGGTCCTCGCCATGCGCCTGCGACGCGGCCGGCTGACCGTCGTGGATGCCACGAACGTCGAGGGCTGGGCCCGTGCCGAGCTCGTCTCGGTGGCGCGCCGGCACCGGCGCCCATGCGTCGCGATCGTGCTCGACCTGCCCCTGCCGCTCGTCCTCGAGCGCAACGCGACGCGCCCCGGCCACCGTCCACCACCGGCAGCCCTCCGGCGCCAGCAGCGCTGGCTGGCCGATTCCCTCGCGTCACTCGACGACGAGGGCTTCGCCGCGATCCACCGGCTGCGCTCGGCGGACGAGATCGACGCGACGCGGGTGGAGCGGGCCTGACCTCGACCCGACGGCGGCGGGCACGGAAATGTCCCGAAGGAACAGGCGCCCGACTCCGGTGACCGAAGCCACCGTTGCCGTCCGCTTCATGTGGCCGAAGCCACCGAACCCGGTGCCGGAACTCATGATCGAAACCGTGTGATCCGGTGTCGCTTGC
>DATKDB010000082.1:0-2630 GCA_035512895.1 Binatia bacterium
TGGCCGCTGATCCTGCTCGGCGTGGACGTCGAGCTCAGGTAGGCCACCGGCTACACTTCGCCCGGCGCGGGGCTATAGCTCAGTTGGGAGAGCGCCTGGATCGCACCCAGGAGGTCGCCGGTTCGAGTCCGGCTAGCTCCATCAGAAACCGCCGGAAATCGGCGGTTTTCTTGTTTGGAGAGAGCCCATGATTTCGTCCAGGCGCCCGGATCTCAGATGCGCCCAGATGTCCTCGGAAGGAATATCCAGCTCGGTGATTGCGGCCCCAGAGGCGGTCACCGGCAGCAGAATAATTGGGGGAGTGTCGGGGGTGCTTCTGGACGCCTGTCTATGCAGCGGCTGGGAGCCGATCGACGAGGCGGGGGAGGTGACTTTGCGGTCTCGGTTCGAAAGCTTTGGGCTGCGCTGTCCGAGCCGCTGCCCTCACGTCGGCCCGTGGTCGCCCTAGCAATCTCTGAGCCGAGGCCTTCACGGCACCGCGTCGGACCCGAGGACGCCGAGCATGGATCAGCGGCGCGTGAGTAGCTGAGCGCTCGCTCGAGATCAGCGGCCTTGAGATGCCGGCGGGACGGTTGTAGCATCGAGCACCAGTTCGCTGGCCCCCCAGCGATCCCAGCGTTCAACCCACCGAACCGTGGAGGTCCCGCGATGAGGAGCGGATTGCGGCGTTCCCTTGTTCTGACGACTCTGCTGGCGCTCTTGCTCGCGGTATCCGGCGCCGCGGCGCTGATCGCCCTCGCGGCCAACCCGCCGCGCACCGGCCCGCCGCCCACCAGCCCGCCGCATACCAAGGTCGCCGGTATCGACGTCGACGCGACGACGATCCCGGAGCTCCAGAAGTTGATGAACTCGCACCGGATGAACTCCGTCCAGCTGACGAACTTCTATCTCCAGCGCATCCGCCGGCTCAACCCGACGCTCAACGCGGTGATCACGGTCAGCCCGACGGCCCTCTCCGACGCACGGGCGGCCGACCGGGCGCGACGCAACGGCGACAGGCGTCCGCTGCTCGGGATCCCGATCATCGTCAAGGACATCATCAACACCACCGGTATGCCGACGACAGCCGGCTCCTGGGCACTCGCCGGGAGCAGGCCCGACGACGCGTTCATCGTGGAGCGTTTGAAGGCCGCCGGCGCGATCATCCTCGGCAAGGCCAACCTGTCGGAGTGGGCGAACTTCCGGTCTTTCCCGTCGTCGAGCGGCTGGAGCGGCATCGGTGGCCAGACGAACATGGCCCACGTCCTCGATCGCAACCCGTGCGGCTCGAGCTCCGGCTCCGGCGTCGTCGCGGCTGCCGATCTCGCGGTCGCAGCCGTCGGCACGGAGACGGACGGCTCGATCGTCTGCCCGTCCGGGGCCAACGGCATCATCGGGATCAAGCCGACACTCGGGTTGTGGAGCCGCGCAGGCGTCGTCCCGATCAGCGCCGACCAGGACACGGCCGGCCCGATGGCCCGCAACGTGACCGACGCTGCGGTACTCCTCGGCGCGGCGACCGGCGTCGACCCGGACGACGCCGCGACCGCCGATCAGGCCGGCAACGCCTTCACCGACTACACGCAGTTCCTCGACGACAACGCGCTCGATGGCGCTCGCATCGGCGTCTGGCGCGCCGGGACGTTCGACCCTGACCTGACGGGCCCGGTCATCGAGCCGATCCTCGACGATGCTGTCGCGGCGCTCGAGGCCGAGGGCGCGACGGTCGTCGAGGGGATGGACGTCGACCTGTCGGCGACGGTCGGCGAGTTCGCCGCGCTGCTGTGCGAGTTCAAGACCGACATCGCGACGTACCTCCAGACCTACGTCCACGGGACGAATCCGGTGACCGGCCAGGCCTACCCGCAAACCCTGGCCGAGCTGATCGCGTTCAACCAGGCCCATCCCCAGCTAGAAGGCCCCTGGAACGACCTCGTGTTCGAGCTCGCCGAGGAGACGAACGGTCGCGACCAGGACTGCGCCGACATCCGGGCGAGCGTGACGCCGCCGGTCCAGGACGCGGTCGATCAGCTCATGGCCGAGAACGACCTCGACGCGATCATCGCACTCACGAACGGCCCGGCATGGCCGACGAACGACAACCCGGACGAGGGCGACCTCGACGGCCATTTCGAGTACTTCGTAGGCTCGTCGTCGGCGGCTGCGGTTTCGGGCTACGCCGACATCACGGTGCCCGCCGGGTACATCGAGGGGCTGCCGATCGGGGTCACCTTCATCGGCGGCCGCTGGGCCGAACCGGAGCTGCTCGGCCTTGCGTACGACTACGAGCAGGCGACGCAGGTTCGTGTCCCGCCGCGGTTCATCCCGACGATTGGCGACGATCTGTTCCCCGGCGCCCCGAACCCGCTGGCTCAGGTACAGGCGCAGCGGCAGAAGGCGGCCAGGGCCCAGCGGCAGCAGGCGAACAAAGCCCAGCGGCAGCAGGCGACGAACGGTCAGCGCGAGTTCGTCGTGCGCTTCCGGTAGAGGGATGTCGTGGAGACAACCGAAGCCCGGCCATTCGGCCGGGCTTCGTCCTGTTGGCCGAGGGGCTCAGCCGCACGGAACTGGCCGCGGCGAGCCCGGCCTAACGAGACGCGAGTACTGCCGTGACCGCCGTTCGCGTCGCGGCATCCTCCGCAGCCTGTTGG
>DATKDB010000083.1:0-48938 GCA_035512895.1 Binatia bacterium
TCATCAAGGGTGGAACGATCGTCAACGCCGATGCCACGACGACGGCGGACGTCCTCGTCGACGGGGAGCGCATCGCGCTCATCGGCGAGGATCTCCAGGTCGAGGCGGACCGGACGATCGACGCGTCCGGGAAGTGGGTCACCCCCGGCGCGATCGACGTGCACACCCACATGGAGCTGCCGTTCGGCGGGACGTTCGCCAAGGACACGTTCGAGACCGGCACCCGCGCGGCGGCCTTCGGTGGGACGACGACGATCATCGACTTCGCCGTCCAGGGCAAGGGCCAGGCCCTGCGCGAGGGGCTCGACGCGTGGCATGCCAAGGCGGAGGGCAACGCCTGCATCGACTACGGCTTCCACATGATCATGTCCGACGTCACCGACGCGACCCTCGCCGAGATGGACACGCTCGTCGACGAAGGCGTCACCGACTTCAAGCTGTTCACCGCCTACCCCGGCGTCTTCTTCAGCGACGACGGCGCCATCTTCCGCGCCATGCAGCAGACGGCGAAGAACGGCGGCCTCATCCTCATGCACGCCGAGAACGGGCTCGCCATCGACGTCGTGGCGGCGCAGAACGTCGAGGCCGGCAACACCGATCCGTACTTCCACGGCACGAGCCGCTCCCCGGTCATGGAGGGCGAGGCGACGAACCGCGTTATCCGCCTGGCGCAGGTCGCCGGCGTCCCGGTGTACATCGTCCACCTCTCGGCGACCGAGGCGCTGAACGAGGTCCGGCGCGCGCGCGACGAAGGCCTGCCGGCCTATGCCGAGACGTGCCCGCAGTACCTGTTCCTCACGCTCGACGACATGGGCAACGGCTTCGAGGGCGCGAAGTTCGTCTGCTCGCCGCCGCTGCGCCCGGCCGAGCATGCTGCCGAGTTGTGGAAGGGCCTTGCCAAGGACGACCTCCAGGTCGTGTCGACCGACCACTGCCCGTTCGACTTCCACGGCCAGAAGGATCTCGGCAAGGGCGACTTCCGCAAGGTGCCGAACGGCCTGCCGGGCGTCGAGGATCGCGTGAACCTGCTCCACTCCGGCGGCGTCGTCGGCGGGCACCTGACCCCGAACCGATGGGTCGAGGTCATCAGCACGGCGCCCGCACGCATGTTCGGCCTGGCGGGGCGAAAGGGTGTCGTCGCCGTCGGCGCCGATGCGGACCTCGTCGTCTACGACCCGGCGGCGCGGCACACGATCAGCGCGAGCACGCATCACATGGACGTGGACTACTCGTGCTACGAGGGCGAGGAGGTCACCGGAGCGGTCGAGATCGTGCTCTCGCGCGGCAAGGTGATTGTCGACGGCGACGAGTGGCTCGGCGCCGCGGGCGATGGGCGCTTCCTGAAGCGCGAGCCGGCCGGCGAGCTCCTCGGCCGGACCTGAGCGGGGCGCCAACGCGGGCCCTGGGCGATCGGGCGGATTTCGCGCGAAGCGCCTATCCTGCAGCGGCCGTCATCCCCACCGGAGAACCGACAACCGTGAACCGCACCCCGATCCTCCTCGTCGCCCTCCTGGCGCTGTTCGTCGCCGCCTGCTCGAGTCCGCAGGCCGCCCCGACCGAAGAGCCGACCGCCACGGTCGGGGCGACGTCCGAGCCCACGGCCGAAGCGACCGACGCGACGGACGCGCCCGACACGCACGACGACGGCACCTCGCTCGAGGATCTCATCCCGGACGAGCTGAACGGCATGGCCCGCACCGACGTGCCGGGCATGGAGTCGTTCATCGGGCCGATGCTCGAGCAGCAGGGCGTTGACGGTGAGGCGGTCGAGTACGTCCTCGCGACGTACGGCACCGGGGACGCCGCGATCACGATCACCGCCTTCCGCATCCCCGGCATGGACGATGCGTCGCTCGAGGCCCTCGCCCGTCTGATGTCCGGTGCCCAGAGCGAGGGCGGCTCGGCCGAGCCCGTCACGGTCGGTGGCAAGTCGGTGCTGCGCATGACCGTCGACGAGGCGGACGGCGCCGCCTATCTGTACTTCGCGAACGGCGCGGTCTTCACGGTCGTCGGCGAGTCGGAGGACCTCGCGGAGCAGCTGCTGTCAGAGCTTCCCTGACCGGCGTCTCGCCCGCCGCCATCTTCCTGAACGAGGGCGCCGGGAGCGCCGGATCCGAGCGTGTGCGGCGCACGGTCGAGCTCGCCCGTCACGCCCTCGACGCTGACCTTCACGTCACGGCGACCCGCGATGCCGCAGAGCTCGGCGCGTGGCTCTCGGCCCGCATCGATCCCTATCGGACCGCGGTGATCGTCGGCGGCGACGGCTCGCTCGGGGTCGCGTACAACGTCGCCGCGGCGCGTCCCGGGCTGACGCTCGGCTACGTCCCTGCCGGATTCGGCAACGCGACGTCGCACCTGCTGCGCCTGCCCAAGGCCCCGGAATCGCTCGTCGACCTCCTCGTCCGGGGCGATGCGCGCCCGGTCGACCTGATCGAGGTCGACGGACGGCTCGCGCTCTTCGCCGGCGCGGGCTGGGACGCCCTCGTCGCCGGCCGCTACGCCGATGCCGGCGCGCGCCGCCTGCTGGGCTGGGCGGCGGCCGTCGCGCGCTCGATTCCCGACCTGTGGCGCCGATCGCGGGTCGAGGTTCGTGCGGACGGCTGGACCGTGCATCGCGGGCCGATGGAGCTCATCGTCGTCGGCACGACCCCGTTCTACGGTCGTGGTCTCAAGGTGAACCCCGGCGCGCGGCCCGACGCGGGACGCCTCTCGCTGCGCGTGTACCCCGGCCCGGCGGCGCGCCTGGCGATCGAGGCCGGGCGCTGGGTGATCGGGGCCAGTCCCCACGCGGACCGGGTGGACGCGCTCGAGGTCGAGCTGCATGCCCTCGATGGCTCGCCGATCCCGGTGCAGGCGGACGGGGACCTGATCGGCGCCGCCGAGTCGTGGACGTTCCGCGTTCGGCCGGGCGTCGTCCGGCTCATCGGCCAGTGGAGCTGATCCTGCGCACGGCGTCGAGGGCCGCGAAGGCCGCACGGCGCAGGCGCTGCGGCCCGGAGCCGTGGATGCGCAGCTCCGTGGAGAGCGAGACCGCTCCCGACACGGCGACACGGACCCGGCTGCGCCCGCCCCGGTCCTGGGGCAGAAGCGAGAGCTGGATGACCGCGTCGGCGACCGGCGGCCCGGTCGGCGTGCCCGCGTCGAGCAGGCCGCCGACGAAGCGTGCCGACCCGTCGCGAGCGGGCGCGGCGGCGAGGATGCCGAGCAGCGCGCCCTCGGTATCGGCCTCCCAGCTAGCGACCGTTCGGACGCCGAGCTCGCCGAGGCGCGCGAGCGCCACGGTCGCGAGGTCCTCACCCTCGGTGCCGTAGGCGGCGTCACCGAGCCTCGCGAGCGCGTCCGCGACGAGTGGCTCGAGCGTCGAGACGGAAGCGTGGGTCGAGAAGCGCACGTGGACGCCGTCGTCGCGGGCGTAGATGCCGGCGTCCACCCCGGCCGGCGGCACGGCGATGAGGTCACCGAGCCGCTCGGCCATCGCCGATTCGCCGATCCCGAAGGCCTTGACCGTGCGGATCGCGAGCGGCGGCAGGGCGTGGCGCGCTTCCAGCCGGGGTCGGACCTGCTCGGCCCACATGCGGCGCATCTCGGAGGGCACGCCGGGCATGAGGGCCACGACGACGCCGTCGCGTTCGACCCACCAGCCCGGAGCCGAGCCGATCGGGTTCGGCAGGGGTTCGGCCGAGGGGATGAGCATCGCCTGGCGGCGGTTCGTCGCCGGCATCCGTCCGAAGGCGCGGAACCGCTCTTCCAGGACGGCGACGAGGCCCGAGTCCTCGTTCAGGGCCTCGTCGAGCGCGTCGGCAAGCCCCTCGCGCGAGAGGTCGTCGTGGGTTGGCCCGAGCCCGCCGGTGGCGAGCACGACCGACGACCGCCGGCGAGCCTCTGCGAACGCGTCGCGGATGACGGAGCGCTCGTCGGGCAGCGTCCGCACCGCTTGCAGCGGGAGCCCGACCGTCGCCATCTCGCGCCCGAGGAATGCGGCGTTCGTGTCGGTCGTCTCGCCCAGCAGCAGCTCGGCGCCGATCGAGAGCAGCTCGGCGTTCGTCATCGCCCGCGAGTGTAGGGCTAGACTGGACGCCGAAGCGACATCGACCACTTCCGCCGCCGCCGTGGCATCGGACCTGCGACCCCGAGGAGCCCATGAGCGATCCTGACCTGACGGTGCAGACCGTCCTGACCGACGACCTGCGCGCCTGGCTCACGAGCGAGCTGCGCTATCCCGTGCTCGCCATCAACACCGCGGACGGGCCGCCGAACCAGTCGGTGATGTGGTTCGATCTCGACCCCGAGGCCCCCGACACGATCCTCCTCAACACGATGGTCCGGCGGCTGAAGTACCGCCAGCTGCAGGAGGACCCGCGGGTCAGCCTGCTCTTCGAGGCGGGGCTGACGTGGGTCGCGATGCGCGGCACGGTCGAGCTCGATGCCGACTTCGACCGCGCCCAGGAGGGCATCCGGTCGCTCGCCCGCCGGTACGGCGGAGACCCGGATCGCTACGCCGGCCAGGAGCGGGTCGTCATCCGCATGCGCGTCGAGAAGGTGATCCGCCATGACCAATAGCGGCGTGAAGCTCGGCGCCAACTGCTGGGGGCAGTACACCGACTGGCCCGCCCTGCGCGAGGCAGGGATCCGCGCCGACAGCCTCGGTTACGACTCGATTTGGACCTGGGACCACCTCTATCCGATCGTCGGCGACCACGAGGGCCCGATCTTCGAGGGCTGGCTTACGCTGGCCGCCTGGGCCGAGGCGACCGAGCGGGCGACCGTCGGACTCATGGTCGGTGCGAACACGTTCCGCAATCCGGCACTCGTCGCGAAGATGGCGACGACGCTCGATCACATCAGCGGCGGGCGCGCCGTGCTCGGCATCGGCGGCGCCTGGTTCGAGACCGAGCACCGTGCCTTCGGGCTCGAGTTCGGTGGGTCGCCCGGCGAGCGCCTGCGGTGGCTCGAGGAGGCGGTCCAGATCATGCGCGGGATGCTCCACGGCGAACAGCCGTCGGGGAAGCGCTACTACTCGGCCAGCGAGGTGCGCAACGACCCGGCGCCGATCCAGCGGCGCCTGCCGATCCTCGTCGGCGGCGGGGGGGAGAAGCGCACGCTGCGGATCGTGGCGCGCTACGCCGACGCCTGCAACGTCGGCGGCACCGTTGAGAACGTGCAGCGCAAGGAGGAGATCCTGCGCCGCCATTGCACGGAGGTCGGCCGCGACGAGTCGGAGATCGAGCGCACCGTCGGCTCGGGCACGTGCATCATCCGCGACGATCCGGCCGAGGCCCGTCGCGTGTTCGAGAAGATGTTCGAGCGCAACGGCAACGCCGAGCCGTGGAAGAGCCAGCTCGTCGGGACGCCGGAGGAGGTCGCCGAACAGCTGCGGCCGTATGCCGAGATCGGGTACCGAAACTTCATCGTCGGCTTCCCCTCGCCGTACGACGCGGAGTCGATGGAGCGTCTCGTGACCGAGGTCAAGCCGATGCTCGCCGGCTCCTGACGGCGTCGGGCCCCGGGCCGATGAAGGTCGTCCTCCTCGCCGGCGGCACGGGTGGGACAAAGCTCGCGCACGGCTTCGCGATGCTCGGCGAGCGCGTCGAGCTGACCGTCGTCGCCAACGTCGCCGACGACGCGGAGATCCACGGGCTCCACGTCAGCCCCGACATCGATGCGCTGCTCTACACGCTCGCTGGCCTCATCGACGTCGAGCGCGGCTGGGGGGTCCGGGGCGACACGCAGACGGCGCACGCGATGTTCGAGCGCTACGGACGGCCGACCTGGTTCACCGTCGGCGATGCCGACCTCGCCACCCACGTCGAGCGCACCCGCCGGCTGGGCGACGGCGAGTCGCTGACCGATGCGACGGCCGCGATGGCGGCCGCGCTCGGCATCGGAGCGCGAATCCTGCCGGCCACCGACGAGCGGTATCGCACGATGATCGAGACCGACGAGGGCCTCCTCGAGTTCCAGGACTACTTCGTCCGGCGCCGGCAGGAGCCCGAGGTGCGCGGCATTCAGTTCATCGACGAGCACGCGGCACGGCCAACGCGGGCCGTGCTCGACGCGATCGGGGAGGCGGAGCTCATCGTCATCGGTCCCTCGAATCCGTTCGTCAGCATCGGCCCGATCCTCGCGCTGCGCGAGGTCCGCGAGGCGATCGGCCGGTCGTCGGGGATGAGGGTGGCGGTCTCCCCGATCGTTGGCGGGCGGGCGCTGAAGGGCCCGGCCGACCGCATGCTCGCCTCGCTCGGGCACCCGGTGACGCCGGTGGCCGTCGCGAAGATCTACGGCGAGTCGCTCCGGCTCGACCGTTTTGTCATCGACGAGGTCGATGCCGGCCTCGCGTCGGAGCTCGATGCGCTCGGGGTGACCGTCGTCGTGCTGCCGACGGTCATGCGCGGCGACGCGGATCGCGCCGCCCTGGCCGCCGCGCTGCTCGAGGCCTGAGGGTCGGTCAGCCTCCGGGCTGGGCGACCATGAGGAACACGATCACGGCGATCGCGGTCATGAGGATCGCGGTCGAGACGAGCCCACGGCGGTCGTGGACGGCCTGCTCGAGCTCCGGCGAGTAGGCGTCGGTCGGGCTCGCGAGCGCGGCGTCGGCCACGCCCTTCGCCCACGGGCCGCTCAGAAGCACGCCCGTCGCCATCGCGATCGCGAAGACAACGTACGACGCGACGAGCCACGGTCGCAGCAGGTCGAGCTCGCCGGTCACCGCGGCGATGAGCCCGAACACGAGGCCGACCATGAACAGGATGGGGATGAGCCTCCCGACCGCGCTCACCACCGGGACGAGGCCGCGGACGGCGGCCACGTCACCGCGCCGCGCGACGGCGTGCAGCACGACCTCGGGGATCATCGCTGCGGCAACGGCGGCGAACATCGTGAGGATGTGGAGGTACTTGAACAGGACGAAGACGGTCACGGCTGGGCGTTTCCTCGGCGGGCGGTCAGTGAGGGATACCGTACGAGGACCGTCAAGTGCGTTCGCGATATCCTGCACGTGTGTCGATCCGCATCATCGTCCCGCACCGAGGCCTCGAGGCGGCGAAGACGCGCCTGGCGACCTCGTTGAGCCCGGACGAGCGGATGTTCCTGGCGAGCCAGCTGCTCCAGCGCGTGCTGCGCATCGCGCGCGAGGTGAGCGACGACGTCGTCGTCATCACGCCGTCTCGCGCGCTCCGCGAGGTCGTCGAGCCGTCCGGGGCGCGCCTCGTCGTCCAGCGCGGGATGGGCCTGAACTCCGGCCTCGACCAGGCCCGGTTCGATGCGCTCGCGGACGACGTCGAGACGCTCGTCGTGCTGCACGGCGACCTGCCGAACGTCCAGGCAGCCGACGTCGAGGCCCTCATGGCGGCGTTGCCGGCCGATGCGTCGCCGGGCGTGGCGATCGCGCCGGACCGGGCCGGGACCGGCACGAACGGCCTCGTCCTCCGCCCGCCGGGCGTCATCGGCTTCCGCTTCGGGGTCGGCAGCTTTGCGAAGCACCTCGCAGAGGTGGAGCGGGCGGGCGTGCCGCTCGTCGCCGTCAACCGCGCCGGCCTCGCGTTCGACCTCGACACCCCGGAGGACCTCGCCCGCTGGCTGGAGCTCGGGGACGCCGCGTGACGGTGCGCGTCGAGCTGATCGCACTCGACGGGATCGGAGAGATCGGCCCCGGCGACGACCTCGCCGCGATCATCGCCGGATCTGCCTCCGACCTCCGACTGACCGATGCCGACGTCGTCGTCGTCACCCAGAAGATCGTCTCCAAGGCCGAGGGCCGGCTCGTGGCGCTCTCGTCGGTCGAGGCGTCCGACTTCGCGCGCGAGTGGGCCGCCAGGTGGGGCAAAGATCCGCGGCAGGTGGAGCTCGTCCTGCGCGAGTCGGCGTCGATCGTGCGCATGGGACCGGGCGGCCTGATCATCAGCCGCACCCGTCACGGCCTCGTCTGCGCGAACGCGGGCGTCGACGTCTCGAACGTCGGCGGCGGCGACGTGGCCTCATTGCTCCCCGTCGACCCGGACGCGTCCGCGCGCGGCATCCGAGACGGCCTGCGCGAGCGGCTCGGCGTCGCTCCCGGCGTCATCGTGAGCGACTCGTTCGGACGCCCGTGGCGGAACGGCATCGTCAACGTCGCGATCGGCGCGGCCGGCATCGAGGCGCTGCTCGACCTCCGCGGCACCCCCGACGCCGCCGGGCGCGAGATGCAGGCGACCGTCATCGCCGTCGCCGACCAGCTTGCCTCGGCGGCCGACCTCGCCGGCGGCAAGGTGGATCAGCGGCCGGTCGTCGTCGTGCGCGGCTACGCCTGGCGGCCATCGGAGGCCGGTGCGTCGGCCCTTGTCATGGAGGCCGAGCGGGACCTTTTCCCGTAGGGCGGCGCAGAATCTGCAACGCCGGAGGATGCCCGCCGAGCGGGCGAGCATGAACGAACCCATCGTCCTGGACCGATACCGGCTCATCGAGCGCCTCGCCAGTGGCGGGAGCGCCGAGGTGTGGCGCGCCCACGACGAGCAGCTGGACCGGGAGGTGGCGGTCAAGCGGCTCCACCCGCATCTCCTTCCCGACGAGCCGTCCCGCAAGCGCCTCGCCGCCGAGGCGCGCGCCGCCGCCGGCCTGTCGCACCCGGTGATCGTCGGCGTGTACGACGTCGACGCCACCGGCGATGCGCCGGCCATCGTCATGGAGCTCGTCGAGGGCGAGTCGCTCGCGGCGCGGATCGCGCGCGACGGGCCGCTCGAGCCGCACCGGGCCGCGGCCGTGGCCGCCGACGTCGCCGAGGCCCTCTTCCATGCCCATCAGCGCGGCGTCGTGCACCGGGACGTCAAGCCGGGGAATGTCCTGCTCGCGACCGACGGGCGCACGCGGCTCGTCGACTTCGGCATCGCGCACAGCTTGGCCGAGTCCGCCGAGCGGCTGACGATGGCCGGCACGGTCATCGGGACGATGAGCGCGATGGCGCCCGAGCAGCTCGCCGGTGGACCGATCACGCCGAGGACCGACCTGTACGGCATCGGCGTCGTGCTGCACGAGGCGCTGACGGGCCGGCCACCGTACCCGGCGTCCTCACCGGTCGGCCTGGCCGAGGCCCAGCGTGCTGGGCCGCCGGTCATCGATGGCGTCGATCCCGTGCTCGCGGGCCTCGTCGCCGCCTGCCTGGCGGTCGATGTCGAGGACCGGCCCCTTCACGCCGGTGCGCTCGCCGTCGCGTTGCGTGGCTGGATCGCGGGCGACCCGACGGCCGCGCTCGCGATGACGCCGACCGGCCTGCATCGGCGACCCGCCGGCGACACCGACACGGCCGAGATCACGCAGCCGATTGCGGTCGCGCCGGCGCCGGCAGCAGCGTCCGCGGCCGCGCGGCGGCCCACGGCCTCGAGTGGCGGCGGTCGGCGTCGCGGCCTGCTGCTGGGGCTTGCCGCCCTGGCGCTCGGGGCCCTTGCCGTTCTCGCCGTCGGGGGCGCGCTGCAGGACGGTCTCGTTGCGGAGGCGACGCCGTCTCCCTCAGCCGGCCCGTTGGCGACTCCGGTCGCCACACCCGTGCCCACGACGGTCGTGCTGCGCGGATGGGCGGCGAAGCTCGCGGAAGACTACGAGGAGGAGTGCGGGGCGGCGTTCGACCCGGCCTGGATCGCGGGGATGGACAAGGAGCAGGCGGAAGACGCGATCGAGCCGCAGATCGACGCGTGCGAGGACGACGACTAGTTGGGCTGGAGGAACAGCGCGACGATCTCGCCGCCCTCGACGCGGAAGTTCGCCTCGACGTTCATCGGCGGCACGCCCGGGCGCATGACGGTCACATCGGCGATGTAGCTGGCGCCCATGTTGCGGCTCTCGTTCGTGAACATCCGAAACCCGTTGCCGGCGCGGATGAACCATCCGCCGACCTTGTCGCGCCCACGGAGGTTCGTGCGCTCGTCCGAGCCGGGCACGCTGATCCCGAGCACGGCGTGCTCGGCGAAGAGCTCGACCGCCTTCTCGCGGTGGTCGTCGTTGATGAGCTCGAAGAACAGGTCGACGGTTTCAGTGGCTCCCATGTCGGCTCCAGTCTAGCCCGGCCAGGCGCAAGCGTCCGATGCGGCGCTGGTCATCGCGGCCGCGGACGTCTCGAGGTCGATCCCTCCAGGTCAACCCGATTAGACTTTCGCCGCATGGACGGCAAACGGTTGCGCGTGGGGCTCATCGGCTGGGGCACGGTCGGTGCCGCCTTCGGAGACCTCGTGATCAACGGTCCCCTGCCGCTCAGGCTCGCCTGCCTCGCCGTCCGCAACCGTGACCGGCCGGACCTGCCGAAGGGCGTCGAGCTCGTCGCCCCGGAGCAGGCGCTCGAGGGCGACGTCGTCGTCGAGCTGGCCGGTGGCCTGGACGGGCCGCGCGAGTGGGCGCGTGGCACGCTGGATCGCGGGACGCCGTACGTCACCGCCAACAAGGCGCTCCTGGCGACACACGGCGGCGAGCTCGCGAAGCTGGCCGAGCAGCGAGTGGCGGCGCTCCTTGGCAGCGCATCGGTCGGCGGCGGCACGCCGATGATCGAGGTGACCTCGCACCTGGCCGCGACCGGCGCCATCGAACGCATTCGCGGGATCCTCAACGCGACGACGACGTACATCCTGTCGGCGATGAGCGCGGGTCGCAGCTACGACGAGGCGCTGCGCGAGGCGCAGGAGGCCGGGTACGCGGAGGCCGATCCGAGCTTCGACGTCGAGGGCCGCGACGCCGCCCAGAAGCTCGCCATCCTCGCATCAGTCGCCTGGGGCCGATGGCGACCGGAACGCGACGTGAAGACGAGCGGTATCGTTGGGCAGCCCGTCGCGACCGGCGAGACGATCCGTCTCGTCGCCGAAGCCACGAAGGACGTGATGACCGTCGCACCGTCGCCGATCGACCCGACCGACCCGCTGGCTCGCGCCGCCGGGATCGAGAGCGTGCTCGAGATCACCGTCCGCGACGCCGGCGTCTTCCGCGTCTCCGGTCCCGGCGCTGGCGGGCGTGCGACCGCCGGCGCGGTGTACGGCGACCTCGCGCGCCTCGTTGCGGGCGAGCGGCCGATTCTGTTCGGGCAGCCGTCGTGAGCGGCTGGCCGACCGTCGGCGTCGCCGGCGCCCGGGGCATGGTGGGCGGTGTCCTGTGCTCCATCCTGGCCGACGCCGGCCTGCCGGCCGATTGCCTGCGCGCCTTCGGGCACCTCGAGGGCAACACGCTCGAGTACCGCGGCGCGGCGGTGCCCGTCGGGGTGCTGACCGAGGAGAACGCGAAGGAGCTCGACGTCCTGTTCCTGGCCGTCGACGGGCCGCAGAGCCGCGAGATCATGGCCGGGCCGGGCGCATCGGTCCCGCTCGTCGTGGACAACTCGAGCGCCTTCCGCCTGGCCGATGGCGTGCCGCTCGTCGTGCCGGAGGCGAACGCCCTCGCGGCGCGCGAGCGGACGGGCAATCTCATCGCGAACCCGAACTGCACGACCGCCGCGGTTGTCGTCGCGCTCGCGCCGATCCGCGACCTCGCCGGCCTCGCGTCGGTCGACCTGGCGTCCTACCAGGCCGTGAGCGGCGCCGGCCGGCAGGGGGTCGACGCCTTCGAGGCGGAGCGCGGGACCGACCACCGCGACCGCTCCGAGGTCTCGCCGTTCCACGGCCGGATCGCGGACTCCGTCGTGCCGCAGATCGACGTCCTCGACGACGCGGGCTGGACCGGCGAGGAGAACAAGATCCACGCCGAGCTGCGCAAGATCCTCGAGCTGCCGGCGCTCGACGTCGCCGCCACGACGGTGCGCGTCGCCGTGCACACCGGCCACTCGGTGGCGCTGCACATCCGCACCGAGCGCGACACGACCGTGGCCGAGCTCGAGGCGGCCCTCCGCGCCGCTCCCGGTCTCGATTATCGCCCGTCGGACGGCTCGGAGCGCCATCCGATGCCGCTCGACGTCGAGGGCCGCGATCCGGTCCTCGTCGGCCGGCTGCGTGCGATTCCCGGCCGCGAGCGCGGCTTCGCCCTGTGGGTGAGCAGCGACAACCTGCGCAAGGGGGCCGCGCTCAACGCCGTCCAGTGCGCAGCCGCCGCCGACCCGGAACGCTTCGCACGGCTGCTGCCGCCACCGCGGTGAGCTCGGGCCCCGACCTCGGAGGTCTGCTCCGCGCGCTGGACGATCATCGGGTCTCGTTCGTCGTCGCTGGCTCCGTCGCGGCGATGGCTCACGGGGCAGCGGACATCGACCCCGGCGACCTCGACGTCATCCCGGCCACCGACCCGGCGAACCTGTCGCGGCTGGCGGCAGCCCTCGGCGCGCTCCGCGCGGAGGTCCCGATCGAGACGGGCGAGTGGCGGACCGATGACGCCGGCGAGCACGTCTGGATGAAGGACGGCATCGAACGGCCGGCGCGTTCCCTCGATCCGCAGGATTCCGAGACGTTCGACCACTCGTTCGCCACCTCGCTCGGGCGCCTCGACGTCGTGCCGCGCATCGCCGGGCGGTACGGGGACCTTCGGCCGCGCGCGTCGCGCCTGGCGATCGCCGGCCGGCGTGCGTGGGTCGCCCACCCCGTCGACATCCTCGCCGGCATGACGGGCCCCCGACGTCCGAAGGACGGCTCACGGGTGCGGCATCTTCGGGCCCGTGCGACCGCTCCTTCGGGCATCGGCTTCGTCGGCTTGCGGACGGACCGGTTCGAGGCGATGGTCGGGCTCTTCCGCGATCTCATCGGCCTGGACGTCGTGCGAGAGGCGCCGGGGGCGACCTGGTTCCGGCTCGGCGCCGATGCCGAGCTTCACGTCTACGCCGACACCGATCCCGACCATGTCTTCTTTACGACCGGCCCGGTCGTCGGCCTGCGCGTCGAGGACGTGGACGCGACGCGCGCGGCACTCGCCGCCGACGGGCTGGAGCTCCTGACGGAGGTGGAGCGCACCGACGTCGCCGCGTGGTGCCACTTCCGGGCGCGGGACGGGACGGTGCTCGAGATCATCGGTCCCGCCGGGTGAGAGGCCTGTGGATTCCCGCGGGGCGGGGCTTACGACCAACGGGAGGCGGCTCAGGTGCCAGATTCCCGTCCTGCGGGGCAGATCACCACGGAGGTGCCAGTTCTTGTTGGTTCGTTCGCCCATAGACCCGCACGGCGGGAGGTTCGCCAGGGACGCGGCGATATGGCCCTCGTCCGTGAGGCATCTTGTCTAGACTCGGGCTCGCCCGGGTAGCGCAGCAGGAGCGTCACGCATGCCGTCCTTCGCGGAGCTGACCACCGAGTTTCTCGACGCCGAGTTCGCCGATTCGCCCGTCCGGGCCAGCAGCCTGGGCCTGACCGAGTACGACGACCAGCTCGACGACCTGTCGGCGTCGGCATTCGAGCGTCGTCGCACGCACGACGCCGAGTGGCTCGAGCGCTTCCGCGGCGTGGACGAGTCCGGCCTGACCTTCGACGAGCGGATCGACCGCGACCTCGTCGTCAGCAACCTGCGCGGGCGGCAGATCGTCGAGGACTGGGAGGTCTGGCGCCGCCAGCCCGACACGTATCTCAACCCCGGCATGGGCGGCATCTTCGGCCTCTTCCTGCATCGGCTGCGGCCGATCGAGGAGCTCGTCGACGCGGCCGTGGCGCGCATGCGGCTCATTCCCGGCAACCTCGAGGACGGCAAGCGGAACCTGCGTCCCGAGATGGTGCCCGCGATCTTCCTGGATCGGGCGGCGAACCAGGCGCGCGCCGGAGCCCGCTACGTCCGTGAGACCCTGCCCGAGCAGGTCGACGACGGGCCACTGCGCCGGAGGCTCGCCGAGGCCGGGGATGCGGCGGGCGCGGCCTACGACGACTACGTCGCGTACCTGGAGGAGATGCGCCCGACCGCCAGCGGGGAGTGGGCGCTGGGCGAGGAGCGCTACTCGGCGCTCCTCAGGGAGAAGGAGCTCCTCGGCTTTGGCGCGCGCGAGCTCCGCGAGCGCGGCCAGGCGGCGTACGACGAGCTGGCCGTCGAGCTGACGCGCTGCGCGCGTGAGCTGCGCGACACCGACGACTGGAAGTCGGTCCTCGACGAGCTGAACGAGGATCACCCGCGCACGCCGGAGGCGATGCGCGTCGGCTACGAGGACTGGACCGAGCGCGCTCGCGTCTACCTGCGCGAGCATGACCTCGTCAGCTTCCCGCCCGGCGAGGAGTGCGCGGTCGTCCCGTCGCCCCCCTTCCAGCGCCCGGTCCTGGCCGTCGCGAGCTACATGCAGCCGCCGCCCTTCAGCGACAAGATGAAGGGCCACTTCTTCGTGCCCTTCCCACCGGACGGGGCGTCGGAGGACGAGATCCAGAAGCGCCTCGCCTCGAACTCGTACCCGGGCATCCCGACGACCGCCGTCCATGAGGCGTACCCCGGCCACCACTGGCACCTCGTCATGATGAAGTCGAACCCGAGCCGCCTGCGCCAGGTCTACCGCACGCCGTACTTCAGCGAGGGCTGGGCGCTCTACGCCGAGCGGATGATGCGCGAGCAGGGGTTCTTCACCGACCTGCGTCACGAGATGAACCAGTACGAGGCCACGATCTTCCGTGCCGCCCGGATCGTCGTCGACACGAGCCTGCACATGGGCGAGATGACCTGGGACGAGGCCGTCACGTTCATGACGACCCGGACCGGACTGACCGAGCCGACCGCGAAGGCGGAGGTGACCCGCTACTGCGCCTGGCCGACCCAGGCGAGCTCGTATCTCACCGGCTGCCTCGAGATCGTCCGCATCCGCGAGGCCTTCTTCGCCCGCCGCGGCGCCTCGGACACCGATGCGCTGCGCGCGTTCCACGACGGGATCACGTCCTCCGGCGGCCTGCCGATCGCGCTCGCCGAGCGCGCGGTCATGGCACTCGCCTGACCGGAGGCGCGGCGAATCATCGGCGCAGCTGGTCGGTGATCTCGAAGATGTCGAAGAACTCGTTCTGGGACACGTGCGCGTAGACGCGATCCGGCAGGAGCGGAAGGTCGGTCCCGAAGTAGGCGTTGAAGACGACGCGGAACGAGTTCACCGGCGTGATCGACGGGTAGAGGCCGGCCTCCTCGGGCTCGACGCCCGGGAGCCGATAGGCGTTCAGGATGCCGGACTTCTCCTCGAGCTCGGACGGCGTCGCCTGACGCCAGTCGAAGCCGAGCGTGTTCAGGCGGTAGCGGGGCGGAAACGGCCCCTCGTCGGCCTGGATGAGCATGATCGGCGATCGTTCCGAGCTGGCGAGGATCTCGTCCACGATCTCGAGGATCTGGTCGTTCAGGAACTCGAGCTGGCGCCGGTAGGCCTCCCGCTCCGACATGCCGGCCACCTCCTCCTCGGTCATGGCCGAGCCGTCGCTGTCGAAGACGTACGGCTCGTGGGGCAGCAGGACGTGCGCGAAGACGTACTTCGGGCCGGGGAGCTCGCCGATCGCGCGGAGCACCTCGAACTCGTACTCGTGATGGCTGCGATAGACGCGCCAGTCGAACGGGTCGATCGCCTCGACCTGCCAGATCGCGCTGAGGATCGTCGTCTGCAGCAGTGCCGTCGTGAACTCGGTCGGCCCCGCGTCGCGGTAGACGTGATCCGCATCCACGTTCGTGGCGCTCGGCTCCCACCAGTTCGCGATGTGGTGGTACGTGTAGCCGAGGTCCTTCAGGGCGGCCGGAACGCGCAGGCCGGCACGGAGCCGGCGGTGGATCGGCTCGCGGTCGTCGTCGGCGGCCGCCTCGGCCCGCAGCTCCTCGATGTCGAGGTACTCCATGTTCAGCGAGCTCACGAGCGAGAGCGGCGTTTTCGAATAGTTCGACCAGCTCTCGTCCGCGACGTAGAAGCCGCGCTCCTCGAGCTCGGACAGGAACGGCCCGTTGTCGTGCCCGTACAGCTCGGCGAGGACGTCGCCCCGCGCGTAGCGATCGAAGACGAGGTAGTAGACGTCCGGCAGCTCGTCGGGCTCCTCGACGCCGGGCGACATCGGCAGCCGGTCGGCGGTGAAGTCGAGCGCGATGCGCGGTCCGAGGAACGGTGCGGCGATCGCGACGACGCTCGTCGCCACGAGGATCGCGGACAGGACGTTGAGCACGCGCGTCGCCCCGACCGGCCGGCGTCCCGCGCGCCAGGCCAGGACGGCGGCGAAAGCCACGAGGATGAGCCAGCCGGCGAGCAGGACGCCACGTGGCACGAGGCCGCCGGTGAGGTTCCAGGCGTGTCCGTAGCCGAAGAAGCCGACGATGAGCACCGTCGCGAGCAGTGCCGCCCGCCAGGGATCGCGCAGGAGTAGCCACAGGACCGCCACGAGTGCCGCGGCCCCGCCGATTGCAAGCAGGAGCGGGGTCCAGAGCGGATCGAGCGTCACCTGCTCGGCCGCGTTCGTCGCGAAGAGGAAGACGACCGGGTATGCGGCCGCGAGCAGGGGATGGATCGGCAGCGACGTCCAGTCCGCGCGGGCCGCCCTCACGGCCCGTTCCGCGCCGCGGGCAGGATCGGCGCGCCGTCATCGGCCCGCTCGACCTCGACGAAGTCGTACAGGCGGCGGTAGTCGGGGGAGAGGAGGACCGAGTCGGGGAGCAGCGGCAGGTCGGCTCCGAAGTAGGCGTTCATGACATAGCGGAACGTGTTCACCGGCGAGCTGCGATCGTGGACGCCGGCCTCGGATGGCACGACGCCGGGGAGGCGCAGGGCGTTCAGGATCGCGTATTTGCGCTCGACCTGCGCGGGGGTGGCCTCGAGCCAGTCGAAGCCGGCGGTGTCGGTGCCCGGTGGAAACGGGCCCTCGTCCGCCGCGAGGACGATGATCGGCTCCTCGCCGGCCGGCACGTCGAGCAGGGCGTCGATCGTCTCGAGCAGGCGGTCATTCGTCCACAGCAGCTGGCGCACGTACTCCTCCTCCTCGCTCCGCGCGGCGCGCTCCTCCTCGGTGGGGGTGCTGCCGTCGACATCGAAGTTGTACGGCGGGTGTGGGACGAGGAAGTGCGTGAAGACGAAGCTCGGGCCCGCCAGGTCGGCGCTCGCGGCGAGGTGCTCGAACTGGCGGATCGTGAACTCCTTGCTCGTCCCCCAGCCCTCGATCGTGCGCTCCCCCGGATCGACCGGCGGGCTGAGCAGCGAGAGGACCGTCGTGCTCAGCAGGGCCGCGCTGAACTGGTCGCCGCGGGATGAGCCGATGACGCGGTCGGCGTGGCGGTTCGTCCCGGTCGGCTCCCAGTAGCTGCCGATGTGGACCCACTCGTAACCCAGTGCCTGGAGCGTGGCCGGGACCGCGAGCCGGCCCTGGAGCAGGTCGTACGCCACGACGAGCTCGCGCCCGGGCTCCGCCGCGGCGCTGAGCGCGTCGCCGTCGAGGTGATCCATGCTCAGCGTGCTCGCCAGCGAGAGTGCCGTCTTCAGGTAGTTCGCCCAGGCATCGGTCGCGATCGTGAAGCCGCGCTGCCGAAGGGCGTCGAGGAACGGGTCGTTGTCGTGCTCGTACTGCTCGCGCAGGGTCCCCTCACCGGCGTAGCGATCGACGACGACGAAGTAGATGTCCGGTCGGCCCCGCTCGCCGACGGTCACGTCGATCGGTCCCGCGACGGGCGCGGCGGGTCCGCGCAGACCGAAGCTGGCGATGCTCCACGCGTTGAGCGCGATGCCGATGAGCAGCGCGAGCGCCAGGAAGCGCGAGAGGCTCGGGACCCACGGCCCACCGCGCCAGGCGATGACGGCACCGACGATCCCGACGAGCGCGTAGGCGCCGATGAGCCAGCGTCGGACGACGAGGGTCTCGCCGACGAGGTTCCAGACGTGGCCGAAGCTGAAGAAGAGGGCGAGCCCGAGTGTCGCGAGCAGGGCGCCGCGCAGCCAATCGCCGGTGACGAGCCGGCCAGCCACGAGGGCGGCGGCACCGCCCGCCACGCTTGCGACGAGGGGGAGCCAGAGCGGTTGCAGCGTGACCTGCTCGGCGACGTTCTGCGCGAACAGGAACCCGACGGGGTACGCGGCCGCGAGCAGTGGATGCAGGGCCAGTGGCGTGATGCCCGATTGGCCGCCGCGCCCGCGTGCGGGTAACATCCGTCTAACACTAGCCGAGGCTCCACCGCGATGCCATTTCTGGCGTATATCGATCCGGGCTCGGGAAGCATGCTGCTCCAGGTCATTCTGGCCGGCCTCCTGGCTGTCCCCTTCCTCTTCCGTCGCGTGATCAGCGACGCGTGGCACCGCCTCCGTGGCGGTGACGACGCCGCCGCGAAGCGCGCCGAGATCCGCGAGGAGACCGATCGCCAGGGCTGAGGAGCCGGTCGTCGACCCGGCCTCCTTTCGGGATCCGTTCGGTTTCGTCTTCCGTCGCAACGGGATCCTCTATCGCCAGGTCCAGGCGCCGGCGGCCGCCGACTGGGAGGCGTTCCGCTCCGGCGGGCTCTTGGAGCGCCTCGTCGCGGACCGGCTGCTCATCGACCACGAGGACGCGGCGCTCGATTTCGCCGCCGCGCCGGGGGCCGTGGCCGTCATCCGGCCGAGAACCCTCGATTTCGTCTCGTACCCGTACGAGTGGTCCTTCTCCCAGCTCAAGGAAGCGGCGCTCCTCACGCTCGAACTCCAGTCACGGGCTCTCGCCGCCGGCATGCGGCTGCGCGATGCCAGCGCCTACAACGTCCAGTTCGACGCGGGCCGGCCGATCCTCATCGACACGCTCAGCTTCGAGGTCGCCGCGGCGACCGAGCCGTGGCCGGCGTACCGCCAGTTCTGCGAGCACTTCCTCGCGCCCCTGGCCCTCATGTCGAAGCGCGACGTCCGCTGCGGGCTCATGCTGCGCGATTTCATCGACGGCATCCCGCTCGATCTCGCCTCGCGACTGCTCCCGACGAGCAGCCGTCTCAACCTCGGGCTGGCATCGCATATCCACCTCCACGCCGGGGCCCAGCGCCGGGCCGCGGGCGAGGCGCCGTCGCCTGACGCCCCGAAGCGCGAGCGTCGCATGAGCGAGACGGGCCAGCTCGCGCTGCTCGACTCGCTGAAGCGGACCGTCTCCGGGCTGCACTGGAAGCCGATCGGCCATTGGACCGAGTACGCGTCGACGACCTCGTACTCGGATGCGGGCACCGACAGCAAGGGCCAGATCGTGCGCGAGATGCTCGCCGCCGGCGGCGGCTCGACGGCCTGGGACGTCGGCGCCAACACCGGCGTCTACAGCGCCATGGCGGCCGAGGCCGGCTACCGCGTCATCGCCTGGGACATGGACGCCGGCAGCGTCGAGGCCCACTGGCGTGTCGTTCGCGGGGAGGGCGGCCCGGCGATCCTGCCGCTCATCTGCGACTTCGCGAATCCCTCGCCGGCGATCGGCTGGGCGCTCGAGGAGCGTCGCTCGTTCCTGGAGCGAGGTGAGCCGGATCTCATGCTGGCCCTGGCGCTCGTCCACCACCTGGCGATCGGCAACAACGTCCCGCTGCCGGGCATCGCGCGGCTCTTCGCGCGCATGGCCCCGCGCGCCATCGTCGAGTTCGTCCCGAAGGAGGACCCGATGACCCGGCGCCTGCTGGCGGCCCGCCGCGACATCTTCGAGGACTACGGCATCGACGGCTTCCGCGCCGCGTTCGAAGGGCCTTTCCGCATCGTGCGCGAGGCTGCGATCGCCGACTCCCCGCGCACGCTCTTCCTGCTCGAGCGCCGGTCGGCCGATTCCTGACACGTCCCGGCAGGTATATCGGTCCAGAATGAACGAATGGCCGATGGTGACGACGATCTCGAGATCCTGCCCCTGACCGCGGAGCGCTTCGCCGACCTTGCCGCGCTCTTCGGCCAGGGTGGCGATGCGAAGTTGTGCTGGTGCTCGTGGTTTCGGCTGCGCAACGTCGACTTCCGGACCGCCACGCTGGAGTCGAACCGCGGGGTGCTCGAGCAGGCGCTCGAGACGACGGCCGCGGCAGGGCGGGCGCCCGGCCTCGTCGCCTACCGCGATGGCGAGGCGATCGGCTGGGTCAGCCTCGGACCGCGCGACGACTACGAGCGGCTCCAGCATTCGAAGGTCCTCGCGCCGATCGACGCCCAGCCGGTCTGGTCGATCGTCTGCTTCGTCGTCTCGCGCCAAGCTCGCGGGCAGGGCGTCGCGCGCGCCCTGCTGCAGGCGGCCATCGACTACGCTCGCGAGCACGGGGCGCGGCTCCTCGAGGGCTACCCGGTCGAGACCGACGGCGGGCGCGTGCCGGCGGCGCAGGCGTACCGGGGCACGCTCGGCATGTTCGAGCGTGCCGGCTTCGGGGTCGCCGAGCGCCGCCGGGCGAACCGCGTCAGCGCACCCCGGCCGATCGTGCGGCGCGACGTCTGACGCCTGGCCTTGCCCCGGCGCGGTACCCTATTGTCTGCGCCCGGAGCGGCATCGCGCGCCCGAGGTCGAATCGAAGGGGTCACGTCGGATCACGTAGGCGGCAACGCCGGATGCACGTAGGCGAGACCAGCCCGAAACGGCAGCGGGATATCGAGCGGCGTCACTCCGGGCGCTTTCTCGACCGCCGCGACGGAACGGCCACCGGTCAACCGTCGGTCTGGGTGACCTCGATCCGGATCCGCTTGTTGATGCGGCCCTTCGACTCGTAGCCGGTGACCTTCACGCGGCCGATCTCGGCGGTGTGACCCACATGCGTGCCGCCATCGGCCTGGAGGTCCAGCCCGACGATCTCGACCGTGCGCACCTCGCTGATCCCCTCGGGCAGCAGGTTGATCTTCGTGCGGATGAGGTCGGGGATGGCGAAGGCCTCCTCGCGTGGCAGGATCTCGACGCGGATCTCGCGGTCGGCGTCG
Source organism: Binatia bacterium (assembly GCA_035512895.1). Lineage (GTDB taxonomy): Bacteria > Chloroflexota > Limnocylindria > QHBO01 > QHBO01 > JACDBZ01. Next base: position 20,693 of record DATKDB010000083.1, read on the forward strand.
ATCTCCTCGTTCACCCGACGCTCGATCTCGCCCACGAGGTCGCCGGACATCGTCTCGAACTCGAAGTCCATGCGCCCGGAGAGCGGCTCCATGTTGCCGCCGGTGACGGACGCGGCGTGGTCGCGCCACACGACGCCGCACAGGATGTGGAGCGCGGAGTGCGTCCGCATGAGCTGGTGCCGCCGCTCCCAGTCGAGCGTCGCCACGACCTGCGTGTCGACCGCGGGGAGCTCGGCGCCCTCCTCCACGGTGTGCCAGATCTCGTCGCCGTGCTTCTTCGCGCCCGTGACGCGCCAGGTGCCCCCGGCGTCGCCGACGAGCTGGCCTGTGTCGGCGGGCTGGCCGCCGCCGCCGGGATAGAAGACGGTGCGATCGAGGAGGACCGCGTGGGTCTCGGCGTCGAGCTCGACGACGGTCGCATCGGTCTCGCGCGCGTACGCATCGGTGTAGCAGATGTTCTCGCTCACGCCCACAGGCTAGCGCCTGGCCGGCTCACGAGCGCATGTCAGGTCCTCATGGTGTCCGGCGCCACCGACGAGCGTCCCGTGCGCGCGAGCGCCGCCGTTCGACTGCTTACCTCGAGCTTGAGATAGATATGCTCGAGGTGTTTGCGGACTGTTCCGGGCGAGATCCACAGGCGCTCCGCGATCGCGGCGTTGGCTGCGCCGCCCGCGACGAGGTCGAGGACCTCGTTCTCCCGCGCTGAAAGGCGGCCGTCGGCGATCGTGTCAGGTCGCACCACCTGGAGCGCGGCGATCTTCGCCGCAAGCGCACGATGCGCCTCGTAGGTCATCAGGAATGGACGCAGGGCATCGAGCAGCAGCATGTCTCGCACCGTGAAGTTCGCACCGGTCCGCTTCAGGGTCAGGCACCAATGCGTGCCGGCCTCGCCCGGCAGGCGCGTCTGGACGGCGGGTCTGGCGCCCGTAATCTCAAAGAACTCGGTCTGCCGGAATGTGCGCAGGTCGACGACGTCCGTCAGTCGGCGGGCTGAGAAATACCGATCGCCGGTGCGAACCGCGAAGATGCAGAACGGATTCTGCGTCAACCAGACTTCATGCTCGTGCTCCGTGGGCGTCCATGACGGCCCATCGGCCGGACGCGCCGGGTACTCGGCGTAGCTCAGAAATCGAGATGACGATGTCTCCAGCTGGGCATAGCTGCCAGCCTCCAGCCCGACCAGCCGGGAGATGCGTTCCAGGAGCCAGAGGTCGGCCCGGTCTGTCTCAGACGCCGCGGTGCTGACCTCTGCAGCGAAGGCGAGGGCGGCCTCCATGTCGGCTCGAGACAGGCGCGCCATGACGCTGCGAAAAATACGCCGAAGTTCGTATCGACGCAATGGCGCCCGTCGGGCACTTTCGAACGCACTACGGGGCACGACTGCGTCGCGCCACACATGCCGCCGAAGGATTGAACGCCCGGCGATCGGCGAGCCCCATACCGAGTGAGTCGTGAATAGCCGCTGGCCACAGCGTCGTTCACGCGGCGGCAAGAATCCTTGCTCAGGCCGCCCGGTAGCCGCGACACGGATTGAAAGGAGATCCCGCGCTCATGACCACGAACACCATCGTGAGCAGCGTACGCCGCTCCCCTCTGCGGGTGGCTCTTGCGCTCACCCTCTCCACTGCCCTCGTCGCCGCATTGGCCCTTGTCCTCGCAGGACGAGCTGAGGCGGACCACCTCCCCGTCCACGGCATCACCATGGCGCGCGCACCGTTCGCCGACTCCACCGCCATCCAGCTGCGGGGCCTCGTCGGCGGGAAGATGCACGTAGGCAACGCGCGCGACATCGGCGAGACGATCGTCCAGGAGATCACCATCCAGCCCGGCGGCTTCACCGGCTGGCACACGCATCCGGGACCCGTGGTCGTCATGGTGGAAGAGGGCACCTTCACCGTGTATCAGGGCGGCGACGCCGACTGCACCCCGTTCGCTTACGGGCCGAATGAATCGTTCATCGACCCCGGGCAGGGCAACGTTCACAGTGCCCGCAACAATGGCTCGGTGCCGATGGTTGCCTGGGCGATCTACTTCGACGTCCCCGTCGACGTCATGAGCCCCTTCATCCCGGCGGCCAACCCCGGTCACTGCGACGGGTTCTGAACGGTATCGAGCGGCCGTAGGCGGCGAGGTGCCGTCGCCAGTCGGGTCGTGGCCGGTTTCGCAGTGACTGCGTCCCTTCACCTTCGGATACGGTCGTCGGCTCGAGCCGACGGCCGTATCGCAAGCGTTAGCCAGCGGCAGCCTTGCGCGGCGGCCGAAGACTGAGGACCTGGATCTCGCGGAGGACGCGCCGGCAACAGGCGCTCCTGAGCAACTGGCGTGACCTCCGCGGGGGCGGTCTCAAGATGGCCGTTAACTCGAACCGGGCGGGCTCCACGCTCAACGGCAGGGTCTTCCCAGCTAGGACATCTACACCGCATCGCGCAGCTCGATGGCGGATCCTTGATCGGCCGTCACGCCGGCTCTCACTGACCGACTACCGAGCGCTGCCATGGATGCCCGGCCACGCGCCGGGTTCCTTGCGTTTCCGGCGAAGATTGAGTCGGTCGCGACGTCGCTGCTCCCATACCGCGTGTTAGGGCCTGGCTCCACGGGCCGAACGGAAGAGGCATGGATACCGATCTCGTGACTCGAGCACAGCGCGGCGACGAAGAGGCCTTCGCGAGCCTCGCCGTGGCCGCTGGGAGTCGGCTCCACGCGGTCGCGCATCGAATCTTGCGCGACCTCGATCTCGCCGAGGACGCCACGCAGCAGGCGCTGCTAGCCATCTGGCGGGACCTCCCGCAACTCCGCGACCCGGCGCGCTTCGACGCCTGGTCGTATCGGCTCCTCGTGCGCGCCTGCTACGCCGAGGGCCGGCGCGAACGCCGGTGGTCGCCCGGCCTTCGACTCGTCACGGCAAACGAGCCGGGGCTGCCGGACGGCTCGAGCGCGGTCATCGATCGGGACCAGCTCGAACGGGGCTTCCGGCGGCTCTCCATCGACCATCGCGCGGTGGTGGTCCTGCACCACTACCTCGACTGGCCGCTCGACCGGGTTGCCGATGCGCTCGGCATCCCGGCCGGGACGGCCCGATCTCGACTTCATCATGCGATGCGCGGGCTGCGCGCGGCGCTCGACGCCGATGCGCGGCCACCGTCAAGGGAGGTGGCTCAGTGAGCGTCGATCCCGAGACCACGCGGATCGTCCGGTCGTGGCTGGACGAGGGCGTCACGCAGCTCCCGGACCGTGTCCTGGATGCCGTGCTCGACCGGGTTCCCGCCACCCGCCAGCGCCGCGCCACCTGGTGGCCGGCACGGAGGAACGAACCCATGAACACGATGCTCAAGTTCGGGCTGGCCGCGGCCGTCGTGGTGGTGGCCGCCCTGATCGGAATCAACTACCTCGGGACCTCCAACGTCGGCGGCCCGGGCATCGACAACTCGACCCCCACGCCGGAGGCGACCGCGACGCCGGAGGCGACCCCGACGCCGGCGCACGAGGGCCTGCTCCCCGAGGGGCCGCACGTCCTGTCCGATGGTGAAGAGATCGACGGTGCGCTCATGATGCCGATAACGGTCACCGTTCCTCCAGACTGGTACGGCGAGCCGGGCGGAGGGTTCATCATCAAGAACGACAATGCCGGCGCACCGGCCGGGGCGGGGATGATCGTCTTCGTCGGCGACCTGTACGTGTACGGGGACCCCTGCGACTGGTCTGCGACCAGGCCGGACACGCCTGCCACCACGGTCGACGAGCTCGTGGCCGCGCTGTCCGCGCAGGCGTCGCGGGATGCGACCGAGCCGGTGGACGTCACGGTGGACGGATACGCCGGGAAGTCGATCATACTCCACGTGCCGGATGACGCGGTGTTCGGCGAATGCGACGGGGCTACGTTCGGCAGCTGGGGGGTCCCCGGCGCCGACTTGAGCCCCTACCGCTACCACCAGGACCCGGGCCAGATCGACAAGCTGTGGATCGTGGACGTGGACGGTGAGCTCGCCGTCATCGACATTGGGTACTACGAGGGAACACCGCAGTCCGTCATCGACGAGCTGGAGGCGATCGTCGAGTCGACCACGTTTGAGGCGCCTTGACCGATCGCCACCAGGACCGAAGCGCGAAGGGCGGCCCCAGGGCCGCCCTTCGCCTTCACCGACCGAGAAAGGCGGACGATATGCCTCCGCGCCACACCCACTCCCCCCTGGTGACTGCACTGGCCATGCTGGCCATTCTCACCGGGTGCACGCAGATTGCACCCCATCCCTCCTCGCCGCCGGCCAGTGCCCGAATTCGGACTTCAGCACCAAGCGCGGACGCCTCAGCGACGGGCGCGCTCGAGGGAAACCTGGTCATCGTCGGACGGATCGTCACCATGGACGATCCCGTTGTCGCGGAGGCCATCCTCATCGAGGATGGAATGATTGCCGCCATCGGCAGCCGGGACGAGGTGCTCGCGCTCGCGGATGATGAGGTCCCGGTCATGGACATCGGCGAGAACGTGGCATACCCAGGATTCATCGATGCCCACGCCCACTGGATCGGGGATCGCGAGTACTACGGGATGGAATCGCCCGCTGCGGCCATGGAGGAGGCTCTCCGCCGCGGCTGGACCTCGATTTCCGAGCAGTGGGTCGACCCGGGCCGTTTGGCCGAACTGGAGGCTTTGGCCGCCGATGACGCCCTCCCACTCCGCGTGGACGCCTACCTCGCCCTGAATGCCCCCGCTCCCAGCGGCGAGCACTTCGGCGACTGGTACACCGACCGCCAGCCGGGCCCGGTGAGCGATCACCTGCGCGTACGGGGCCTCAAGGTCACCCTCGACAACGGCTGGGGCACGACCTTCCACTGGGAGCCAGCCGAGCTGACCGACACGATCGGCCGGGCGAACGAGGCCGGCTGGCAGGTCTCAGTCCATACCGTCAGCACCGAGGCCCACGACATGGTCCTGGACGCCTTCGAGGCGTCCATCGGTAGCACCGGGCCGAATCCGAGCCGCCACCGGATCGAGCACGCCGTGCAGGTGACCGACGAGCAGCTCGACCGGATGGTGGCCATGGACCTCGCGGCCGTCGTCCATCTCGACGGGGCCGCCGCGGACTGGGTGCTCGAGGCCGACTACCTGGGCAACCTGGGCGAAGACACGGACTGGCTGGCCCGTTGGCGTGACTTCGTGGCCGCGGGCCTGCACGTGGCGGCCGCCACGGATACACCGTGGGTGTATCCCGACCTCAACCTGACCGATACGGTCGGGCGGCCGATGGACCAGATCGCCGGCGGCATGGACGGGCGCGGGCTGGCCAACCCCGACACCCCGGCCTGGGTGCTTGACCAGCTGCTGACCGCGGAGCAGGGCCTGCGCTCGGTGACCGTGGACGCGGCGTATGCCCTCGGCGACGACTCCCGCCGCGGTCGCCTACGGGCAGGGATGCTGGGCGACGTCACCATCCTGAGTGGCGACGTCCGCACTGGGACTCCGGAAGCAATCCGGGCGATGACCGTGGTCGCCACGATCGTCGGCGGCGTCGTCGTCCACTGCGGGTCTCCGGACGTATGTCCTTTCCCCTGACACCCAATTCACTCGTCGAGCATCGGCTCAGCCGGACTCGAGGTCTGAAGCCAAGGGAACCTCCTGCGGCTACCAGCGCTCCTCATGGACGAGATCGGACAGCGGTACACGCCCGCCGGCGCGGTTCGGCGCGGTCAGCTTCTCCCGATCGGCCGGATGGCCGAACGAGAGCAGGAAGTCGCAGCGGCGATCGTCCGGCAGGCCCAGCAGCCGATGCGCGAGCGCGTGGTCGTACACCGTCGCCGGGACGCTTCCGATGCCGAGCTCCCACGCGGCGAGCACCATGTTCTGCGCCGCGCGCCCCGAGTCCCACATCACCGAGTTGTTGTAGTGGCCGGTCGCATCGGGCGTGACGATGGCGACCGCCACGGTCGCGCCCGCGAGGTGCCCGGCGTAGTCGCCGACCTTCGCCAGCTCGGCGAGATGCTCGCGCTCGCGAACGACGATGAACGCCCAGTGCTGGTCGTTCTTCGAGCTCCCCGCCCGCCGCCCGGCGTGGAGGATTCGCTCCAGGTGGGCTTCCTCGATCGGCTCGTTGCTGAACGTCCGCACGACGCGGACCGTATCGATCGCCTGCCATGTCTCCATTGATAAGCCCCACGTTCGTCTTCGGCGTCCGATGATCCCATCGGTTCAAGATTGAAGTTCGCTCCGGTGTCTGAGACCCATACCGTATAGCGCACCGGCTCAACCGATGCCGCATACGCGGAAGAGGCGATGGATACCGATCTCGTGGTCCGAGCCCAGCGAGGTGACAGGGAGGCCTATGCCGACCTTGCCACCGGGATCGCCGACCGGTACCTCGCCGTGGCGCGCAGGATCCTGCGCGACCTCGACCTGGCCGAGGATGCGACGCAGCAGGCGCTGCTGAACATCTGGCAGGACCTTCCTCAGCTGCGCGACCCGGCGCGCTTCGACGCCTGGTCGTATCGACTCCTCGTGCGCGCCTGCTACGCGGAAGGCCGCAGGCAGCGTCGATGGGCACCGAACCTTCGCCTCCTGCCGGCTGATGAGCCGACACACGGCGACGACATGAGCTCGGTCGCCGACCGCGACCAGCTCGAGAGCGGCTTTCGCCGCCTTTCCATTGACCACCGCGCGGTGGTGGTCCTGCGCCACTACCTCGACCTGCCGGTCGAGCAGGTTGCCGAGATGCTCGGCATCCCGATCGGGACGGTCCACTCACGACTGCACTACGCGATGCGCGCGCTGCGAGCGGCGCTTGACGCCGACGCGAGGCGAACGACGCAGGAGGCTGTCCGATGAGCACCGATCGCGACACGACGCGCATCGTTCGGTCGTGGCTGAGCGACGACGGGTACGAATCCGCGGACCGCGTCCTCGACGCCGTGCTCGGCGCGCTCGACACGACCCCACAGCGTCGATCCACGTGGTGGCCGGCGCGGAGGCTTCCCGAAATGAACAACACGGCAAAGCTCGCTCTGGGGGCAGTGGCGGTGGTCGTCGCTGCGCTCCTGGGCATCACGTTCCTGGTGCCCGGCGGGCCGAGCATCGGCGGACCCGGGCCCTCGAACGAGGCGTCACTCGCACCCGAGCCAACTCCGACCGCGCTTCGCGCGAGCGTTGGCGAGGGCCGACTGGAGCCGGGCACCTATGTCTCACATCCCCTCGCGTCGAATCCCTTGCTGGCCGTGACCTTCACGGTGCCGGATGGCTGGTACGCGTTCGATGACAGCACCCTGGTCCCTTTGGGTGAGGGGTTTGAGGGGCCCGATGGGGCGGTGCTCGCGTTCCTCGAAATTTCCGACGTCTACAGTGACCCGTGCGAGTCACTCGGCGATCCGGACGTGGATGCCGGCGCGACCGCTGAGGACCTCGCCGACGCATTCAGCGCGCAGCCGGCGTACGAGGCGTCGGTAACGGACCTCACCCTGGACGGCTACTCCGGCAAGCAGGTGGAGTTCCAGCTGCCGTCGGAGTTCGATGCCTCCTGCCCCCGCGACGAGTACTTCGTCTTCGGCGGAGGCCCTTATCCTCAGGGCCCCGACAACCGCTGGCATCTGACGATCCTGGACGTCGACGGCTCGCGCCTGGTGATCTTCACGCATGACTTCGCCGGTACGCCGGCGTCGCGCCAGGCGGACCTTGAGTCGATGATCGCCTCGATCGAGATCGAGATCGAGATCGAGGACTGAGCCACAAACGACTGCCGGCGGTGGCGGGCGATCGCTCGCCACCGCCATTTTGCACCTCGCGTGCCAAAGGGTAGCGAGATCGACCGCAGCCCCGCGCTGTAGCCCCGCGGAGCATTCGCATGGTGGGGCCGCGTGGCACCATGCGCCGATGAGCTTTGCCGAGGCGCAGGACGCCTTCTTCACCGATTTCTTCCGTCTCTACCCGATCCATGCCACCCAGGCCGGCAACCACGAGCACGACGACCGCTGGCCGGACCTGACCGATGCGGGCATGCAGGAGCGGCTCGACTGGCTGGCCGACGTCCGCGGTCGATTCGAGAGCCTGGGGGACCTGTCCCGTGGCGAGGAGATCGACCGCCGCGTCCTGCTCGCCACGATCGACGAGATGCGCTTCGAGGAGGCGGACCTCGACGAGGCCGCGTGGAGCCCGATCGTCTACAGCTACCTGCTCGGCGGCGGCCTGTTCGCCCTCCTCACCCGCGAGTTCGCGCCGCTGCCCGAGCGGCTGGCGAGCGCCGCCGGCCGGATGGAGGGCCTGCCCGCCGTCCTTGAAGCCGCACGTGCGAACCTGACCTCCGGCCGCGGCCGCGCGGTCAGCGGGTTCCACGTCGAGAAGGCGATCCAGACGATGCCGGGTGTCGCCGACCTGTGCCGCACCGCCGCCGAGATGGCCGCCGAGGTGGACGAGTCGCTTCGCCGGCGCGTCGGCGCGGCGGCCGAGCGGCGATCACTGCGGTCGAGGTTTTCACGACCTGGCTGAGCGACGACCTGCTCCCCGGCGCGGACGGCGACTTTCGCCTGGGGACGAACCTGTACGACCGCAAGTTCCAGCACGCGCTCAAGGCGACGATCACGCCCGCGGAGCTCGAGGCCCGGGCCGCTGCGGCCTACGACGAGATCCGCGCCGAGATGCTCCGGCTCGCGAGGTCGCTGTGGCCGGCATGGATCGGAGACGAGGCGATGCCCGAGGACGGCGACGCGCTCACCCGTCGCGTGCTGGACGCGATCGCGGTCGATCATCCGCGGGCCGACGAGCTGCTCGACTACTGCCGAGCCGAGCACCGGCGGATCGAGGCGTTCATCCGGGAGCGCGACCTCATCGGCCTGGCCGAGGAGCCGCTGCAGATCATCTGGACGCCGCACTTCCTGCGCGCCTTCGGCGGCGCGATGCTCATCCCGCCCGGGCCGCTCGACAAGGGACTCGACAGCTTCTTCGCGATCACACCGCCGCCGGCCGACTGGAGCGACGCGCAGGTCTCATCGATGATGCGCGAGAACAACGCCCGCGCGCTGCGGATCCTCACGATCCACGAGGCGGTGCCGGGCCACTACCTGCAGCTCGCATGGTCGAACCGATGCGACTCGCTGCCGCGAGCCGTGTTCGGCTCGGGCGTCTTCGCCTAGGGCTGGGCGGTGTACGTGACCCAGGTGATGATGGACGTCGGCTACGGCGCCGAGGACCCCGCCCTCATGCTCGCGCACTGGAAGTACTTCCTGCGCGCCGCCACGAACACGCTCATGGACATCCGCATCCACACCGGTGGCATGACCGAGGCCGAGGCGATGGCGATGATGGTCGACGGCGGCTTCCAGGAGCAGTCGGAGGCGTCCGAGAAGTGGAACCGCGCCCGGCTGAGCTCGACGCAGCTGTGCTCGTACTTCCTCGGCAGCGCCGAGATGACCGAGCTCGAGCGAGAGGCGCGGCGACGCGCTGGCGACGCGTTCGAGTGGCGGCCCTTCCTCGAGTCGGTCGTGAGCCACGGCACGCCACCGATGGCGATCATCCGCGACATCCTCTTCCCGGAGAGCTGAGCCGGGGCGTCTATTGGCCGCGGGCGAGCTCGAGCAGGGTGGGGCCGCCGTCGGGTGGCCGGGCGGTGAGCGCACCGGCCAGGTCGCCGTCGCTGCGATGCGCGAGCACGGCGATCGTGAGGCCGTCGCCCGGCAGGTGGACGAGCAGCGTCGTGTCGGTGTGGAGCAGCCCGGTGTGGCCATGGCCGGCCACGCCGCCGACCTCGATGCGCTGCACGCCGTAGCCGTACCCGTGGTCGTTGACCCGCAGCATCGCGGCCAGCGTCTCGGGCCGCAGGACGGCACCGCCGTACAGCGCGTCCCCCCAGCGCGCCAGGTCCGCGGCGGAGGCGCTCATCGCGCCCGACGCCCAGAAGATCGTCGTCCAGGCCGGCTGCAGCAGGGAGCCGGCCGCGCCGGTCAGGACGCTCGTCGCCTCGAGCCCGAGTGGATCGAGGAAGCGACGATGGAGCTCATCCGCGAGCGGCGCGCCGCCGAGGCGCTCGACGATGAGCCCGAGCAGGTAGTAGTTCGTGTTCGCGTATGCCCATCCCTCGCCCGGCGCGTACCACGGCGGGTGGAGCGTGGCGAGCACCTCCTCCGGCGTCCAGCCCCGCTCCGGGTGCTCCTCGATGCCGGTGCGCGTCGTCTCGTTGAACAGGTCCGCCAGGCCGCTCGTGTGGTCGAGCAGCTGCGCGACGGTGATCCCGGCGCCCGGATCGGCGCTGGGCGGCAGGTGCTGCCCGGCCGGGTCGTCGAGCCGCAGGCGACCCTCCTCCGCGAGCTGCAGGATCGCGGCGGCGACGAACGTCTTCGTCACGCTGCCGATGACGAGCTGGCTGCTCGGCGCGATCACCGGCCCGTCCCCGCGCGCGCTGCTCGCGCCGGCCCACAGCAGCTGGCCGTCGCGGACCGCGGCGAAGCTGATGCCCCGAGCGCCGGCCGCGGCGCGGGTGGCCTCGACCGCGGCCTCGTACCGCCGGCTGTCGGCGGGGGTGCCGGAACGAGCCGCCGCGCGGATCCCGCTGCGAGCGGGCAGCGCCAGCTCCTCGAGGAGGCGTGGCGCCGGAGCCTCGACGCTCCGCTCGCCGGCCTGCAGCGGCGCCAGCGTCAGGTCCGGGGCGAGGAGGGCGAGGAGCGAGAGCAGGAGCGCGAAGAAGGGAGTGCGACGCCCGTCGCGGGTCCGGGTGGGCCTCACCCGCCGCGCGGGAACTGGTCTGGCCTGTCGCACTGGGCGTTTCGTGGGGCTCATGATGACGCATGGCGCGGGTCCGGGCCGCTCCATTTCGACCCAATCGGGTCATTGCCGGCGATCGCGTCTTTTGTTAGCATTGCTAACCAATGACGATTCCCGAGCTGCCGCGCCGGATCGCGCGCGCGGTGCCCGCCCTGACGCGTTCGACGCGCCGCCCCGACGGGGCGGCGCAGCTGCCGCCCGCCCGCGGCGGCGGGCTGACGCGCGGCTTCGTCGCCATGCGCCATGCGAACTACCGGCGCTACTGGTTCGGCCAGATCGGCAGCCTCGTCGGCGCCTGGATGCAGTCCGTGGCGCTTCCGTGGCTCGTGCTCCAGCTCGGCGGATCGCCGCTCCAGCTCGGCCTCGTCATGGCCTTCATGTTCGGCCCGTCGATGTTCCTCGCACCGCTCGGCGGTGTTCTGGCCGACCGGGTCGACAAGCGGCGCACGCTCATCGCGGTGAACGCCGTCGCGATGCTCCAGGCGTCGACGCTCTTCGTCCTGGCCGCCACCGGCGTCGTCGAGATCTGGCACGTCTACCTGCTCGCCCTCGTCGCCGGGCTCGTAAGTGCCGTCGAGATGCCCGTGCGGCAGTCCTTCGTCGCCGAGCTCGTGCCGCGCGAGGACCTCGTCAATGCGATCGCCATGAGCTCGACCTCGTTCAACCTGTCGCGCGTCGTCGGTCCTGCGGTGGCCGGCGTCACGATCGCCGCCTTCGGGGTTGCCAGCAACTTCGGCGTGAACGCGATCAGCTACCTGTCGGTCATCGTCGGCCTCCTCCTCATCGACTCGAAGCTGCTGTACCGCGTCCCGCGGCCGGATCGGTTCCCATCGGTGCGCTCGAGCCTCGCCGAGGGCGTGCGCTACGCGCGCGCGACGCCGAGCGTGCTCTGGCCGCTCGTGCTCCTCGGCGGCGTGGCGGCGCTGGCGATGAACTTCCAGACGCTCCTGCCGGTCTTCACCCGCGACACGCTCGGCCTGGGCTCGGGCGGGTACGGCGCGCTCTTCGCGACGATGGGCGCCGGATCGCTGCTCGGCTCCCTCGGCCTGGCCTTCGCGACGAGCCAGCGGCCGATGTTCCGGCTCATCATCGGCGGGGCGGCCGCCTTCCTCGCGCTCGCCTTCGCGCTCGGCTTCGTCCGGTCGCCGCTGCTCGCCTTTCCGCTCGTCGCCGCCATCGGCCTCTCGAGCATGCTCATGGTCAACACGATCAACGTCACCGTCCAGAACAGCGTTCCCGACGCCCTGCGCGGCCGGGTCATGTCGCTGTACGTGACCGTCTTCGCGGGGAGCGCGCCGCTCGGCGGCCTCTTCGCCGGAGCGATGGCCGAGGCCTTCGGCGCGCCGTTCGCGTTCAGCCTGGGAGCGGCCCTGGCGACGCTCGTGCTCGTGCTCGTGGCCTGGCGCCTCCGGGGCGCGCACATGCCGCAGCTCGCGCCGGTGACCGAGCCGGTGCCGGTCGTCGACCACCGAGCCGAGGGCAGCCCGCAGGCGGCATGACGCGTGCTCTGCGAGTGGTTAGCATGAGCAACTTCTCGCAGGGCTGAGAGCTTGCCCGACACGCAATCCGGTTCGCGCCCCGATCAGCCACGGCCGCTGCCGCTTCGCGCCGCGCTCGGCGGCTTGAAGCGCGGCTTCGAGGCCCTCGGCATTCGCAATTACCGCCTCTACTGGACCGGGCAGGTCGTCAGCCTCATCGGCACCTGGATGCAGATGGTGAGCCTGCCGTTGCTCGTCCTGGCCCTCGGCGGCACACCGCTCCAGCTCGGCTTCGTGGCGGTCCTCCAGTTTGGCCCGGCCATGTTCCTCGCCCCGTTCGGCGGCGTCTTCGCCGACCGCATCGACAAGCGCCTCGCGCTCATCGCCAGCCAGCTCGCGGCCTCCTCGCAGGCGTTCATCCTCTTCCTGCTCACGGCCACCGGCATCGTCGAGATCTGGATGGTCCTCGTCATGGCCTTCATGCTCGGCCTCGTCAATGCCGTCGACATGCCCGTGCGCCAGTCGCTCGCCGCGGACCTCGTGCCACGCGGGCTCCTCGCCAACGCGATCGCGCTCAACTCGATGGCCTTCAACTCGGCGCGCATCGTGGGGCCGGCGCTGGCGGGGGTGATCATCGCGATCGGCACGGCGGTCACTGGGTCCGTCCTTGCCGGCATCGCGATCAACCTCGGCATCAACACCGTCACGTACGCCGGTGTGCTGACCGGTCTCCTGCGCATGAACCCGCGCGAGATCCGCCGCCACGAGAAGCCGGAGCGACACCCGCCGGTGCTCGACAGCTTGCGCGAGGGCTTCAGCTATGCGGTGCGCACGCCCCTCGTGCTGTGGTGCCTCGTGCTGCTCGGCGGGATCGCCGCCTTCGGCTTCAACTTCCAGATCCTCCTCCCGCTCTTCGCGACCGGGGTCCTCGGCCTCGGGGCGGCCGAGTACGGCGGCCTGTACGCCTCGATGGGCGTCGGGTCGCTGGCCGGCTCGCTGACGCTCGCCTTCATGCGCCGGCGCCGTGCCGTCCCGCTCATGCTCGTCGGCGGCATCGTCTTCTCGCTCCTGCTCGTGGCCATCGCGCTCGTGCGCAACGTCTGGCTGGCGGCGGCTCTCGTCCTGGCGGCGGGCTACTTCAGCATGCTCATGATCAACACGATCAACGCCACGGTCCAGGCGAACGTGCCCGATGCGCTGCGCGGCCGGGTGATGAGCTTCTACGTCACCGTCTTCGCCGGCTCGGCGCCGCTCGGCGGCCTCTTCGCCGGCGCCGTCGCCCAGGCGTGGGGCACGCCGGCCGCGTTCCTCGCCGGCGCCGCGCTCTCCGGCGTCACGATGGTCGTCGTGGCGCTCGGCCTGCGCAGCGCCGCGCGGCGCGGGTCGCTCGGCGTGACGACGATCGACAGCTCCATGCCGCGCGGTGGCTCGTCCGCGGCGCAGCCGGAGGCGCGAGCCGCCTCAGCGACGCGCTGAATGCTGCGGCAGCAGGACCTGGAGCTCCTCGAGCGCGGCGCGGACCGCCGGGCGCCGGTCCTCGGGAATCGGCTCGAGCAGCTCGTGGGCGGCCTCGAGCAGGTCGCGGCGCATCGCGCGCGCCCGCCGGCGACCGGTCGCGGTGAGCGCCAGCATGACGGCGCGCCGGTCGTTTGGATCGGTCCGGCGCTCGACGAGGCCGGCATCGGCGAGGGTCGACGCCAGGCGGGTGACGACCGGCGCGGTGACCATGAGGCGTCGGGCCACCTCCGCCTGCCCCTGCGGCCCGAGCGTGTCGACCATGCGCAGGACGTTGTACTGCTGGTAGGTCAGCTCGCTCCACGCGCGGCGGCGTCGCGCGTGGGCGATGAGGTGTCGCATGACCGGCGCGACGGTCGCGATCAGGCTGGCCTCGAGGCTCGGCGCCTCGTCATCGCCGCTTGTGGCTGCCGCTCGGCGGCGCGGGGCGGATGAGGTGGGCATCGCTCAGGATCGTACCAGCCCTCCCCGGGCGCGTCTGACCCTCGCGCTGATCTCGACGGCCCACGCCGCCATCCACGCGCAGTCCGCGCTCCTGCCGCTCGTGTACGCCGTCGTCATCGTCGAGTACGGCCTGTCGGAGCGCGACATCGGCCTGTTCATCGCGATCACGACGGCGGTCGGGGGCAGCATGCAGCTGGCGTACGGCTTCCTGACGCGCTACATCGCGCGACCGGCGCTGCTGGCGGGCGGCCAGCTCATCTTCGGCGCGGGCCTGCTCCTCGGCGGCCTGTCGCAGTCGATCACCCAGCTGATCGCCGCGATCAGCGTGGCCCGCATCGGGTCGAGCCCGCAGCACCCGGTCGGGAACGCGCTGCTCTCCGACATCTACCCGCTCGAGCGGCGCGGCTTCGCCATCAGCGCCCACATCAGCGGCGGCAACGTCGGCACGATCATCGTCCCGTTCGTCGGCGGCGCCCTGATCCTCGCAATCGGCTGGCAGGCAACGCTCGCGCTGTTCGGCGTGCCGTCCCTCGTCATCGGCCTGCTCATCGCGCTCTTCGTGCGGGAGGCGCACGCCGACTACCGGCGCCGGGCGCGCGAGTCGGGCTCCGTACGCGCGCACATGCGCGAGGTCCTCGGCAGGGGCGACCTGCGCCTCATCCTGGCCGCCTCGCTCGTCGCGGCGGGAGGACGGGGGCTCGACATCGTGGCGCCGTTCATGGTGCTCTACCTCTCGGGCCCGCTCGGCTTCGACGGGCCGACGGTCGGCCTCCTGTACGCCCTGCTCCTCGTCGGGGCCGTCGTCGGGCCGCTCCTGGCCGGGACCCTGTCCGATCGCTTCGGCCGGCGCCCGACGCTCATCGCGTACTACCTGCTCTCGGCGGTCGGGATCGTGGCGTTCGTGCTGGCGGGGGCGAACCTCGTCCTGCTCGTTCCGCTGCTCCTGCCGTTCGGGACCGCCGTGTTCAGCGAGTCGCCGGTGCTGCAGGCGTACCTTGCCGACCGCGCCACCGGGCCGATGCGGGACGTCGCCTTCGCCGTGTACTTCACGTTCGCCTTCGGCATCGGCGCCTTCTGGGCCATCGTCATCGGCAACGTCGCGGCCGCCTTCGGCTACCCGGCCGCGTTCGGGGTCATGGCCGCGTCGTACGTCGGCGCCGCGCTGCTGCTCGTCGCGGTCCGCGAGCGCGTCGTCCGCTAGCAGACGGGGACGCCGTCGCAGATCTCGTCGATCCGCTCGTCGAGCGCGTCGATCCGCTCGAGGATCTCGTCCAGGCGGTCGAGCACCGGGTTCGCATCCGTCCCTCCGCCGGCCGGCGAGCCGTCCGTCGCGGGGCCATCGACGCCGGTGGCGATGAGCCAGTCGCGGATTCCCGACTCCAGCTCGTCCAGGCGCTGGCGAAGCCGATCGTCGGTCACGCCCTCCTCCTGGGCGGCGACCTCGGCCCGCAGCGTGCCGACCTCGGCCCGGGCGCGCTCCAGGTCGGAGCGCAGGCCGATTGTCTGGAAGAGGAGCAGGACGAGCACGACGGTCGTCGCGAGGCCGAGCAGGACGAGGACGGGGCCGATGGGTGAGCGCATGCCGTCACATCAGCAAGTGACGGGCCTCTGGCCGGGCGCGCCACTAGAATCGAACGATGACGACCGAAGAGCGATCCGACGCGACGATCGAGAACCTGCTCCGCGAGGACCGCACCTTCCCGCCACCGGCGGCCTTCGTCGCGAGCGCCGTGCTGAGCGATCCCGGCATCTACGAGCGCACCGCGTCCGAGGAGGGATTCCGCGCGTTCTGGTCCGACGAGGGCAACCGGCTCGCCTGGATGGAGCCGTGGAGCGAGCTGTACACCTGGGAGGCGCCGTACGCGAAGTGGTTCATCGGCGGACGCCTGAACGTGAGCGTCAACTGCCTCGACCGCCACGTCGCGAACGGCCTCGGCGAGCGGATCGCCTACTTCTGGGAGGGCGAGCCGGGCGACACGAGGACGATCACGTACGCCGAGCTGCTCGACGAGGTCTGCCAGCTCACGAACGCGCTCCGGGAGCTGGGCCTGAAGAAGGGCGACCGGGTCGCGATCTACATGCCGATGATCCCCGAGCTGCCGGTTGCGATGCTCGCCTGCGCCCGAATCGGTGCCCCGCACAGCGTCGTCTTCGGCGGCTTCAGCGCCGATGCCCTCGCCGACCGGATCGACGACGCCGAGTGCGCCGTCGTCATCACCGCCGACGGCGGCTACCGCAAGGGCGCCATGGTCCCGTTGAAGAAGAGCGCCGACGAAGCGATCTCGCGCACCTCGTCGGTGCGCCACTGCGTTGTCGTCAGGCGTACCGGCGACGAGGTCGCCTGGGACCCGCAGCGGGACCGGTGGTATCACGAGCTCATCGCGGGCCAGCCGACGACGGCCGAGCCGGAGCCGATGGACGCGGAGGACCTCCTCTACCTGCTCTACACGTCCGGCACGACCGCGAAGCCGAAGGGGATCATGCACACGACCGCTGGCTATCTCGCCGGCGTGAGCGCGACGCATCGGTACATCTTCGACATCCATCCGGAGACCGACGTGTACTGGTGCATGGCCGACATCGGCTGGGTGACCGGTCACTCGTACATCGTCTACGGCCCACTCGCGAACGCGACGACCGGGGTCATCTACGAGGGCGCCATCGACTTCCCCGAGAAGGACCGATGGGCGCAGATCGTGGCCAAGTACCGCGCCACGATCCTGTACACCGCCCCGACGGCGATCCGCGCGCTCATGAAGTACGGCCACGAGGAGTTCGCCGATGACGACCTGTCCTCGCTCCGGCTGCTCGGCTCGGTCGGCGAGCCGATCAACCCCGAGGCGTGGGCGTGGTACTGGGAGTACATCGGCGGCGAGCGCTGCCCGGTCGTCGACACCTGGTGGCAGACCGAGACGGGCATGATCATGATCACGCCGCTGCCGGGGATCACGACGACGAAGCCGGGATCGGCGACCTTCCCGTTCCCGGGCGTGCGGGCCGACGTCGTCGACGAGGCCGGCAGCCCGGTTCCGCTCGGCGGGGGCGGCTATCTCGTGCTCGAGCGCCCCTGGCCCGCGATGCTGCGCGGCATCTACGGCGACCCGGAACGCTACGAGTCGACGTACTGGTCGCGTTACCCGGGCCGCTACTTCCCGGGCGACGGCTGCAAGCGCGACGACGAGGGCTACTACTGGCTGCTCGGCCGTGTCGACGACGTCATGAACGTCTCGGGCCATCGGATCTCGACGACGGAGGTGGAGTCGGCGCTCGTGTCGCACCCGGCGGTGGCGGAGGCCGCCGTCGTGGGCCGATCGGATCCGATGACCGGCCAGGCGATCTTCAGCTACGTCATCCTGCGCGCGCAGTTCGAGGCCTCGGACGAGCTCGGTGCCGAGCTGCGCGAGCACGTCGCCGAGATGATCGGCAAGTTCGCGCGCCCGAAGCAGATCCTCTTCACGCCCGACCTGCCGAAGACGCGCTCCGGCAAGATCATGCGCCGCCTGCTGCGTGACATCGCCGAGCAGCGGGACCTCGGCGACGTAACGACCCTGGCCGATGCCGGCGTCGTCTCGACGATCCGCGAGCAGTCGGGTAGCGGCGAGGACTGACGGCTTCCAGCTCGGCGCTCCCGCGTCTGCGCCGGCGGCCCCTCCGCTGTATCGAACGACGCTGCCCGCAGCGGGGTCTGACTTCGGCGCGACGGCGATGATGCGGCGAGGGAATCAGAGAATCGCCCCTATGGACATCAGGCGAACCGGGGAGTAGGCTCATCTCGCATTTGGTCCAAAGCGGGGGGTGCCCCCATGTCCGCGTCCCGAGCCTCGCGCATCATCTTCCTCGGTGTCTTCTGTCTCACGCTGTTCGCCGGACTGGCGCCGGCGTCGGCCGCCGCCGCGGAGCCGAAGCCGGCCTCCATGGCCGCGACGGGCGACTCGATCACGCGAGCCTTCAACCTGTGCTTCTTCCCGTTCAGCGACTGCCCGGCACGCTCATGGTCCACCGGCTCGAACAGCACGGTGAAGAGCCACGCGTATCGGCTCGAAATCACCGGCAGCGCCTACAACGACGCGGTGAGCGGGGCAAAGATGGCCGATCTCCCAGGCCAGGCGACGACGGTGTCCGGCCGGAACGTCGACTACGTGACGGTGCTGATGGGAGGCAACGACGTCTGCACCGATACCGAGAGCGCCATGACGGATCCGGCCTCGTACGAGGCGGACTTCCGGACGGCGATGAACACGCTGGCGGCCGACACGACACCGCCGCTGGTGTACGTTGTGAGCATCCCGAACGTGAAGATGCTGTGGGAGATCCTCAAGGACAACTCGTCCGCCCGCAGCGCCTGGAACTCGTACAACATCTGCCAGTCGCTGCTGGCGAACCCGCTGAGCACCGACCAGGCCGACGTCGATCGCCGCGAGCGTGTCAAGCAGCGCAACATGGCCTTCAACCAGGCGCTGCGAGTGGCCTGCGCGGACTACGCCTTCTGCCGATTCGACGGCGAGGCGGGCTTCGGGACCGCGTTCGTGCCGAACGACGTATCGACGCGCGACTACTTCCACCCATCGACGGCCGGCCAGACGAAGCTCGCATCGGTCAGCTACGACCACGGCTACTGGGGCACCAAGGGCGTGAACGACGCTCCGCTGGCGGCGTTCACGCCAGCCTGTAACGGCCTGACCTGTACGTTCACCGATACGAGCAGTGACCCGCAGGGCGTCACCGCCTGGAGCTGGAACCTCGGCGATGGCCGGACCTCCGTGGCGCAGCACCCCTCCCACACCTTCACGGCCGGCGGCAGCTACACCGTCACCATGTACGCCATCGATGCGCTGGGGGCCACGGCCAGGGTCAGCCATACCGTCACGGTGAGCGACACCGGGGGCGGCTCCGGCACGGGCACCCTCGCCGGCACCGTCACCGATGTTTCGACCAGCGCGGCCATCGGTGGCGCGACGGTGACGATCGACGGCACGACCTTGTCGGCCACGACCGATGGGAGCGGCAAGTACACCATCAGCGTGCCGGTCGGCAGCTACACGGTCACCGCCAGCGCAACCGGCTACGCAATCCAGCAGAAGCCGGCGACGATCTCGAAGGACGTCGCCACCACGCTCGACTTCGAGCTCACCGCGTCCAGTAGCGCGACGGTGACGATGCACGTCCAGGATCTCGCCGGCTCCAGCGCGAACGTTAACCGCAACCACTGGCGGGCGACGGTCACGATCACCGTGTTCGACAGCACCGGGGTGGCGGTGGAGGGCGCGACGGTGGACGGCAGCTTCTCCGTCGGATCGGCGAAGAGCTGCATCACCGGCAGCACCGGAACATGCTCCGTCACGAGCGACAACCTCAGTC
The DNA here is from genome assembly GCA_035512895.1 of Binatia bacterium. Taxonomy (GTDB): domain Bacteria; phylum Chloroflexota; class Limnocylindria; order QHBO01; family QHBO01; genus JACDBZ01. The sequence continues at coordinate 40,223 of DATKDB010000083.1, forward strand.
GCCGGAGCGTGGCCTCGGTGACCTTCACGGTCACGGGCATGACGCACGCTTCGCTGGCCTACGAGTCGTCTGACAACCTCGAAACATCGATCGAGATCCTCCGGCCGGCTTGAGGCGCCATCACGAACGTGGCTGGATAGAAGCGAGCGCGCGGTAGGCGGCGTGTGAACTTGGCGACATCGGGGCTGTCGGATGCGCGCCGACATCGGTGTGGTGAGTCACGAGCGCCGACTGCGGGCCTGGTTCGGAGCCCGGCCGACCTCTCGCGCTGCGTCGCTTCCGACGCCGCGTGGCGCCATCGGTCGCTGTGACGGACCGTAGGCACTTGGGAGGCCGCCGGCGCTGGATCCAGACGCGCGGTCAAGCGTGATGCAGCGCTCGCCTCGAGCGCGCGACGCCGTCCCGCGCTCCTACGGTCGCTCAGCACGACATCTGGTACCTCGGGTGGCTCGCCATTGTCTCCCCATCTTGAGGAAGCACTACTAGAATCGGGGCCATGGCGCAGAGCCCAACCGGCAGCACCGAACCGACCGAGGCCGCCGCCGAGTACCTGATGACGATCCGCTACATGCATGGCGAGGGGCAGCCGGTCATTGCCGCGCGCTTGGCGGAGCGGCTCGGCGTCAGCGCCGCGACGGTCAGCGAGATGGTGACCCGCCTCGTGCGGGAGGGCCTGCTCAGCGTCGACGGCGAGACGCGCCAGCTGAACCTGACCGATGCCGGACGCGAGGCCGCGGAGCGCACGTTCCGGCGCCATGCGCTCTCGGAATGGCTGCTAACCGAGGTCATCGGTCTGGGCTGGGCCGAGGCCGACGAGGAAGCGCATCACCTCCAGCACGCGTTCAGCGACCGGGTGACCGACAAGATCGACGAGCTGCTCGGGCACCCGCCGACGTGCCCGCACGGCAACCCGATCCCACGTGACGGCCGCACGCCCGAGCGTCCGGCGGGCCTGGCTCTCTCCGAGGCGCGGGCGGGCTCGGACGTCACGATCCTGCGCGTCACCGAGGAGGCGGAGGAGGACGCGCGGTTGCTCACTTTTCTCCAGGAGAATGGCGTGCGGCCGGGGCACGTGTTCGAGGTCGTGGACGTGGCGCAGCACATCGGGACGATGACGCTGCGGCGCTCGGCCGGGGGTGCCCAGGACGGTCACGAGGTCACGATCGGGCTCGGCGCGGCGGCGAAGCTTCGCATCCTCGAGGGTCGCGCCGACCAGGGGCTCTTCCACCGAGTCCCGGAGCGGGCTCGGCTCGCAGCGACCGGCTGATCGGCTCTGCTAGGATCGGCGGAGCATGGTTCGAGATCGAAGCCGACGAAGCATCATCGCCGCCGTCGCCACCGTCGCGTGGCTCGCGTACATGATGATCGGCCTCCCCGTCATGAACGCGATGATGCCGACCGTCGGCGGCGAGGGCCCGGAGGGCACGATGGCTTTCATCGGCCTGATCACCGGCGTCTTCACCGTCGGTCTCATCATGTGGGCCGTCTCGGACTAGGTCGGCGGGGGGCGCTGCGACGAGCTCTCGGCTAGTCTTCGCCGGATGGTCGATCGATCCGGCTGGCGCGCGCCGGCCATCTACACCAGCGTTCGGTATCATGCCGTGGTGAGCCGTGAACCCAGCGGGGCCCGCGCATGAGCGGCCCGCGGGACCGGCCGTCATCCTCGAGCCCGGACGACAAGGACTGGCCGGCGGAGGACACCGAGTCGTCCGGGGCCTCCCAGCGGCCGGCCGACCTGTGGTCATCTGACGATCCATGGCAGGAGTCCGGCCCGGACCCGTCGCCTGGCTGGGATGCCTGGCCGCCGCCCGCGCCCCCGCCTGACCGCTACCTGTTCGGCGATCCCGAGCCGCCCTCGAGCGACCCGTGGGCCGAGTCGTGGACCGATGACAGCGACGGCTCCCTCGATGAGCCGCAGTCGCCTGAGGCGCAGCGACCCGAGGCGCCTCCCGAGGAGCCGTGGCAGCGACCCGAGGCGCCGCCCGAGGAGACGTGGCAGCGACCCGAGGCGCCAGCTGAGCAGCCGTCGCCGGAGCTTCCCAGTGTCCAGCCGTGGTCGGCCGACGCCGACCCCTGGGGGGCGGCCACCGCCGAGCCCTGGCGGCCTGCGGAGTCACCCGCCCCCGACTTCGAAGAGTCGGCGGTGGAGCCAGCGTCCGATCCCGCAGGCGTCGCGCGGCCGTCGGAGACCCCGACGAGCGTCGAGCCTGAGGTCGAGCCCCCACGCTGGGACGAAGAGCCGCCCGTCGAGGCAGCGCCCGGCACCGGGCTTCCTCCGCCGGCCCCGTTCCGGACCGAGGAGCCGGCGATTCGCCCGGCGCCGCCCGTCGTTCCAGCCTGGGAGACCGACCTCGGAGCGACGGAGCTGAGGGCCGCGGTCGATGCCGAAGCCGTGTCCGAGCGTTCGTCGGAGCCCGAACCCGAGGCCGAGGCAGAGCCCGAGCCCGAGCCCGTCATGCAGCGGGAGTCGATCTTCCAGCCCGAGCCTGCGCCTCAGCCGGTCCCGGAGCCCCTGTTTCGCCCCGAATCGATCTTCCAGCCCGAGCCCGAGCCCGAGCCTGTGGAGGCCGTCGCCCCGGCGTTCGAGCCGGAGCCGGAGCCGGTGGAGGCCGCCGCCCCGGCGTTCGAGCCGGAGCCCGAGCCCGTGGCGGCCGTCGCCCCGGCGTTCGAGGCCGAGCCGGAGCCCGAGCCCGAGCCCGAGCCGGTGGAGGCCGTCGCCCCGGCGTTCGAGCCCGAGTGGCGGCCGGATCCGTGGCCCGACGCCGGAGAGTCCACCCAGGTGCTGCCCTCGTCGTGGACCCCGCCGCAGCCGATGGAGCGCGACGAGCCGAGCGAGCTCGTGCCCGTCGGCGGCGACGTCCGTACCTCGCTCGGCACCGACGAGGACGACGAGCTCGCCGCGGACGCGACGACCGCCGAGCAGGCCGTGCCGTGGCTGATCGGCGTGATCCTGCTCCTGGTCGGGATGGTGATCGTCCTCCTGGCCCTCATCTTTGCCGGTGATGCGTCGCTCGGTGGCGTCGGCGCTGCCCCCTCGAAGGGCCCGGCGGTGACGCCGAGCGCATCGGCGGTCGCGACGGTCGTACCCTCCGTGACGCCCGTTCCGAGCGTCTCCGTCGTGCCCGCCTCGACGCCGGTCCCGGCTCCGGTGTACGGGGCGCTGGAGCTGGTCTACCAGGGTCGCGACGAGGCGCTCGCGCCGATCTACCTGCTCCGCGCCGACTTCTCGGTCGAGGCGGCGCCCGAGGTCCTGGCACAGGACGGGAGCATCAACGTCCAGCGCTTCGCGATGGCGCCGGACGGGACCGTCGGGGCTGCACTGCTGGCGGACGTCCTCGTCTCGATCGAGCTGGGCAAGTCAAAGCGGCCGCTCGGCGACGGGATCAGCGCGATCACGTTCGGTGACAGCGCGGCGACGCTCTACGCGGTCCGGATCATCGAGGACGGCGCGAACGACGTCGCGACCGTGCTGGCCATTGACTTCCTCTCGGGCGACAGCACCGAGGTGGCCAGCATCACGTACGCGCGTCCGGCCATCGCCGAAGAGGCTGCCCTGGCCGAGGCGCAGTTCAGTGACAATGGCGGCCTCGTGCGCCTCCGCTGGACGCATGACGACGTCCTCCACCTCTGGTCGCTCGGCGCAGGGTCGTGGAACGTCGAGCCCGCGACCCAGCAGGTCACCGAGCTGGACGGCGTCGAGCCGGTGCTCTGGTCGAACGACGGCCGGCGGCGGATCGCCGTCAGCGCGACGGGCGGCACGACCACGCTGCGCCTCACGAACAGCTCGGACCACGACCTCGCCTCGACGAGCATCGAGGGCCTGGTCAGCCACGTGCGATGGGCGTCGAACGGGCAGGCGGTCGTCTTCACCCGCGGCCGATCCGCGCCCGCCGGCGGCATCCTCCAGGACCTGTTCATCTGGTACCTCGACGACGGAGAGGTGCCGACCCCATTGACCGCGTCGGGCGCCGCGTTCGGCGCCGAGTGGCGCGGCACGACGCCACGCTGGGAGCAATGACGATGCGCGACGTCGTCAACCCGATCGGTGTGGAGCTCGACGAGACGGCGCGCCTCATGCGCATCCGCTGGGATGACGGTCATCTCGGAAGCTGGTCGTGGCTGGCGCTCCGCCGGGCCTGTCCCTGCGCCCTCTGCTCCGGGGAGGGCAGCCTGCCGGGCGTCGTCACCCTGGAGACCGTGTTCGACGAGCGCGAGACGCAGATGAACGAGGTGCGCTGGATCGGCCGGTACGCCCTCGCGCCGATCTGGGCCGACGGGCACGACACCGGCCTCTTCACGTACCGGAAGCTCCGTGAGCTGTGCGAGTGCGGGGAGCACGCAGCGGCATGAGCCGATGACGGCGCGACGGCTCGACGACGGCTTCACGCTCGCCCTCGGCGGCGGCGGTGCCCGTGGCTGGGCGCACATCGGCGTGGCGCGCGCGCTCGAGGTTCGCGGGCTGCGGCCGGACCGGATCGTCGGCACGAGCATGGGCGCGGTCATCGGTGCCGGCATCGCCGCCGGCCGCAGCGCCGACGAGATGGAGGCCGCCGCGCGGCGGACATCGGTCTTTCGTCTGATCGGCCGTCGCGGACGGCTCGCGCTGTTCGACCCGCGTCCGCTGCTGGAGCGGATGTCCGCCGAGCTCGGCGACCCGCCCATCGAGGAGCTGCCGACGCCGCTCGGGATCACCGTCTTCGACCTCGTGGCCGGCCGGCCACGGCTCGTGACCGAGGGCCGCCTCGTCGACGCGCTCGAGAAGAGCATCGCGGTGCCGTTCTTCTTCCCGCCGCGGCGCGACCGCGACGGGGTCTGGTGCGACGCCGGGCCGTGGGAGGGGATCCCGGTCACGCCCGCTCGCGCCTGGGCGCCAGAGCTGCCGGTCATCGGCGTCCTCGCCGACATCCCGAAGCCCGCCTTCCTTGCGAGCCGGTTCGGCGCGGCGGTCCTGCGCGTGGCTTCCGCGCGCCTCGGGGTCGGGACGGCGGCCGATCGCCTGACGGCGCGGCGCTACCTCGCCCTGATCGCGGCGAGGTGGGCGGAGCCCGTCGTCGTCGAGCCCCCCGACCTGCTCATCGTGCCGCGCCTGGGCCGGATGAACGCCCTGCAGTTCGGTCGCGTCGGTCCCGCGATCGAGATCGGCGAGCGCGACGCGGGCCTGGCCCTTGCCGGCATCGGACGCCACGAATCGCGCGAGGCATCGGTCCATGCGGCCTGACGGTGGCGGCGGCGGCGTCCTCTTCGTCCACGCCCACCCCGACGACGAGTCGATGGCCACCGGCGGCACGATCGCCCGCCTCGTGTCGGAGGGGGTGCGCGTCGACCTCGTCACCTGCACCGATGGCGCCGAGGGCGAGATCCACGACCCATCCCTCGACCCCGAAGAGGCGCGACCGCGGCTGGCAGGGATCCGGGCCGAGGAGCTGGCCTGCTCGATCGCGGCACTCGGGGGTGGCGCGATTTACCACCACGTCCTCGGGTACCGCGACTCCGGCATGATCGGCACCGATGCCAACGAGCACCCGGAGTCCTTCTGGCAGGCGGACGTCGAGGAGGCGACGCGGCGGCTCCTCGAGATCGTGCGAGCGGCGCGTCCCGCGGCCATCGTGAGCTACGACGAGAACGGCAACTACGGCCATCCCGACCACATCAACGCGGCCCGAATCGCGCGAGAGGCGTACGACGCGTCGGCCGGCGAGCCGTGGGCCATGTCCCGCTTCTACGAGATCGCCTTCGTGCGGGAGCGCTGGTTCGAGCTCATGGCCGCGATGAAGGCGCGCGGCATCGCGCTGCCGTGGAATCTCGACGAGGTCGTCGCGGGCGACGCGCAGCGTCCGGCTGCCGACGAGCTCAATCCGTCGAATGCCGCGGCCATGGCTCAGGTCGGGGAGGCGATCGAGGCGGAGGAGGGCGACGCCCTCGGGTTCGGGCGCGCCGACGCCGAGGTCACGACCCGGGTGGACGTGACGAGCTTTCTCGAGGCGAAGCGCGGCAGCATGGCCTGCCACCGGACGCAGGCCCAGGACCTCGGCTGGATGCTCGCCCTGCCCGAGGACCTCGCCGATGGGGCGATGGACACCGAGTACTTCGTCCTGCGCCGGCTCGACGGCGCGGAGGTCCCGCCGGACCACCGCGAGACGTCGTTGCTCGGGCGGAGCGCTTCTTCCACGTAGCGCCGACCGCGTACCATGCGACGGCCATGGCGAACCGCACCCTCGACCTGACCGATGACCTCGTCGCCTACGTCCGCCGCTACGGCGTGCGGGAGCACCCCGCGCTCGCCCGCCTGCGCGAGAAGACGGCGCCGCTGTCGAACGCGAACATGCAGATCGGTCCCGACCAGGGCGCGTTCATGGCGCTCCTCGTCCGCCTCACCGGCGCGACGCGCATCCTCGAGATCGGGACGTTCACCGGCTACTCCTCGACGGCGATGGCGCTCGCGCTGCCACCCGACGGCCGCATCACCTGCCTGGACGTCAGCCGCGAGTGGACCGACCTCGCCCGCGAGGCCTGGGCCGATGCCGGCGTCGCCGATCGGACCGAGCTGCGGCTCGGGCGGGCGAGCGAGACCCTCGAAGGCCTCGACGATGACAGCTTCGACCTGGCGTTCATCGACGCCGACAAGCCGGGCTACGACATGTACTACGAGGGCTGCCTGCGCGTCGTGCGGCCCGGGGTCCTGATCCTCGTCGACAACGTGTTGTGGAGCGGGCGCGTCGCGGACGGGTCGACCGACGACGCCGACACGCGGGCCATCCACGCCCTGAACGAGAAGATCGCCGCCGACGAGCGCGTCGATCACGTGCTCCTGCCCCTCGCCGACGGCCTCACGATGGCGCGCGTCCGCTAGCGGCGCGTGTCGCTCGAGACCCCGACCCCCGGGGAGCCGTCACGCGCCGAGCTCGGGACGGCCGTCGGGAGCCGGTCGCGCCGAACCTCGCTGTGGCGGCACCGTGACTTCGTCAAGCTCTGGACGGCGCAGACGATCACCCAGTTCGGCGACGAGATCACGCAGCTCGCGCTGCCGCTCGTCGCGATCCTCACCCTGAGCGCGACACCGTTTCAGATCGGCCTGCTCGGGACACTCCAGTTCCTGCCGTTCATCCTGCTCACCCTGCCGGCCGGCGTGTGGGTCGACCGGATGCGACGACGCCCCGTACTCATCGCCGCCGACATCGGCCGGGCGCTGCTCCTGCTCTCGATCCCCGCCGCGTTCCTCGCCGGCCGGCTGTCGATCGAGCATCTCTACGTCGTCGCGTTCGCGGTCGGCTGCCTCGAGGTGTTCTTCGACGTCGCGTACCAGTCGTACCTGCCCGCCGTCGTCGAGCGCGACCAGCTCGTCGAGGGCAACGCGAAGCTCGAGCTGTCGAACTCGGCGGCATCGGTCATCGGACCGGGGATCGCCGGCTTCGTCGTCGAGCTCGTTCGGGCACCGATCGCGATCGTGTTCCACACCTTCGCGTACCTGTCCGCGATCGTGTTCCTGGGGCTCATCCGCCGCAGCGAGCCCCCGATCCCGCCGCACGACCCGGCGACCGGCAAGCGGCCGAGCATGCTCGAGGAGGGACGCGCCGGCCTCGGGTACGTCCTGCGACACCGCTACCTGCGCAACATCGCCGCCTGCACCGGCACGCTGAACCTGTTCGGCAACCTCGGCGGCGTCATCCTCGTGCTCTACATCGTCAACGAGCTCGGCATCAACCCCGGGACGCTGGGCCTGATCTTCGCCATCGCCAATGTCGGCGTGCTCATCGGCGCGCTGACCGCCGAGCGGCTGGCCTCCTGGATCGGGGTCGGGCGCACGATCGTGTGGAGCGCCTTCCTCTCGCCATTCTCGCTCGTGCTCGTGGCGATCGCGCCGGGCGATGCGCCCGTGCCGTTCCTCGTGGTCGGCGGCGTCATCGGTGCCGCCACCTCGGTCATCTACAACGTCAACCAGGTGAGCCTGCGGCAGGCGATCACGCCCGAGCGCATGCTTGGGCGCATGAACGCCACGATGCGCTTCATCGTGTGGGGCACGATCCCGATCGGGGCGCTGGCCGGCGGCTACCTGGGCGGGCTCATCGGCCTCCAGGCGACGATCTGGGTCGGCGCGATCGGCTCCTTCGTCGGCTTCCTGCCGGTCCTCTTCAGCCAGGTGCGCACGCTCCAGCGGATGCCCGAGGGCCCCGAGTGACCCTCCAGGCACCGATGCGCTGCTCGGCCCTCGCCGAGGAGATGGACGAGCCGATGATCGGCAGCGTGGAAGTGCGGAGGCGCTGGCTGCTCCTCGAAGATCGCAGTGCATGGGGCGCCGATGCGGTCCGCGACGTCTTCGGCCCCGCCCTGGCTGCTCGTGCGAAGGAGCTGCAGCTCGGGCTCCTGCTCGTGCGACGTCGCGAAGGTGACCCGGCCGCCGACGCCGTCCGGCGCGCGATCCTCGTCGACGCTGTCCGCCGCGAGATGGCGATCCGGAGCGTCGCGTCACCCGCCGAGCTCTCGGTCGAGGCCGCGGCGCGCTCGCCGGTCGCCGACTTCGGCGCGCCGATGTCCGCCCCGATCGTCCTCGTCTGCACGAACGGCAAGCGGGACGCCTGCTGCTCGCTTCGCGGCCGCGCGCTCGTCGGCGCGCTGGCGGCCGAGCACGCGGAGCGGGTCTGGGAATGCACGCACCTCGGCGGCCACCGGTTCGCCGGCAACCTCGTCTGCCTGCCCGACGGCATCGTCTACGGCCGCG
>DATKDB010000084.1:0-7960 GCA_035512895.1 Binatia bacterium
CAGCGGCGCAGGCGCTGGACGAGCGGGTCGGGCAGCGTCTGGATCGGCGCCACGACGATGCTGTCGCCGGTGTGGACCCCCATCGGGTCGAGGTTCTCCATGCCGCAGATGGCGATCGTCGTGTCGGAGGCGTCGCGCAGAACCTCGAACTCGATCTCGTACCAGCCAAGCAGGCTGCGCTCGACGAGCACCTGGCCGATCGGGCTCACCCGCAGCCCTTCGGCGATGCGCTCGCGCGCCTCGGCCGGCGTGCCGGCGAACCCGCCTCCCCCGCCACCGAGGGTGAAGGCGGGGCGCACAACGATCGGCGCGTTGAGCAGCTTGACGAAGCGCATCCCGTCGGAGACCGACTCGACGACCGCCGACTCCGGGACCGGCTCACCGATGCCCGTCACGAGGTCCCGGAAGCCGCCGCGGTCCTCGGCCGCGCGGACCGCCGACAGCGGCGTGCCGAGGACGCGCACCCCGTGGCGCTCGAGCACGCCGGCGTCGTCGAGCGCCACCGCCAGGTTGAGCCCCGTCTGTCCGCCGAGGGTCGGCAGCAGCGCGTCGGGCCGGTGCTCCTCGATGACGCGGGTGACGTGGCCGAGCGTCAGCGGCCCGATGATCACCGTGCCACCGACGTCCGGGTCGGTCATGACTGTGGCCGGGTTCGAGTTGACGAGGATCGTCTCGACCCCTGCCTGGCGCAACGCCAGGCAAGCCTGCACCCCGGCGTAGTCGAACTCGGCCGCCTGACCGATGAGGATCGGACCGGAACCGATGACGAGCACCCTGCGCGGCGCGCTCATGCCAGTGCACCATCGAGCGCCAGGTCGAAAACGCGGGATGCGTCGATCGGGCCGGGGGCGCCCTCCGGGTGGAACTGGACGGATGCGATCCGGCCCGACTCGTGCCGCAGCCCCTCCACCGTGCCGTCGTTCAGGTCGCGATGGCTGACCGCATAGCCCGCCGCCGCCAGCGCCGGGCCGTCGACGACCTCGACCTCGTGGTTGTGCGCTCCGATGTCGACTCGTCCGGTCGCCACCTCGAGCACCGCGTGGTTGCCGCCGTGGTGCCCGACCGCCAGCCGCCGCGTCTCGGTGCCGGCGGCGAGGGCGAGCAGCTGGTGGCCGAGGCAGACCCCGAGGATCGGCGCGCCGCCCTCGCGGGCCGTCGCGGCCAGCGCTCGAACGGTCTCGATCTGGAGGGACATGCGTGACGGGTCGCCCGGTCCGGGCGAAAGGACGACGAGGTCGGGCCGCTGCGCGGCGACGTCCGCCGGCGCGGCGTCGGGCGGCAGGCCGATGATTTCGATCCCGCGCTCGGCGAGCGCGGCGAGGAGCGAACGCTTCACGCCGTAGTCCACGAGGACGGCCCGCGCCCGGCGTGGGCCCCGCGGCGGGACGGTGAAGGGCGTTCGCGTCGCGACCGCCGAGACGTGGTCGACGGCATCCCACGCGACGCTGGATCGGGCCCGCTCCAGCGCATCGTCCGGTCCGGCCGCGGCCGGGGCGATGACCGCGCGCCGCGCCGCGCCGTCGCGGAGGTGGAGCGTCAGGGCGCGCGTGTCGATACCGGAGATGACCGGGATGCCGCCCTCGACGAGCAGGTCGTGCAGGGAGAGCCCCGGACCGGGCGGCGGCTCGACGAGACGCGTGACGACGAGGCCGCGGGCGTGGACGCGGGACGACTCGAGCTCGCTGCGCACGAGCCGGTAGCTGCCCGCCATCGGATGGGTCAGGACGACGATCTGCCCGGCGTACGACGGGTCGGTCAGGATCTCGCCCCATCCGGTCGCGGCGGTCGTGAAGACGAGCTCGCCCTCGGCCATCCCGCGGGAGCCGTCGAGCCGGCCCTCGAGGATCATGCCGCCCTCGAGCGCGAGCAGGCCGGGAGACGAAAACGACGCCGGCCGCTCCGGTGCGGCTGGCGTCGTGACGGGCTCGAGTTCGTGCGCGGCGACCTGCATCGATCTCCTTCCCGGCATCACCGTGCCGGTCTTAAAGGACTCGCCGCGCAGTCTAGCTCATCGGTCCGGCCTCGCGATGCTCGTTCCGGACCGGCCAGCGCCGCCGAAGCTCCAGGGCGGCTCGCAGCAGAACCAGGCCGATGAGGCCGAGCAGGAGGAGAACCGGGACCCACACGATGACGAGCCAGATCATCGCGTCACCGATGCCCTGGGCGAGCCCGACGAGGGCGGCGAACGCGCTCTCCAGCTGGCCACCGGGATCCCATGCCGCGTGCGCCGCCGCCACGGGCTGGCCGTGCGGGATGAGGACCACCGAGAGCGTCGACAGGTCCGCCTGGCCCTCGATCGTCTTGAGCTGACCCTCGAGCTGCTCGATCTCGCCACGGACCTGGTCGAGGCGAGACTGGACGGCCAGGACGTCATCGATCCGCTCCGCGCGGTCGAGCAGGACGCGGTACGTCGCCTCGGACGCCTCGAGGTTACTGATCCGTGCCGCCAGGTCGACGACCTCGCGCGTCACGTCCTCCTCGCTCGTCCACTCCGAGAGGACCTCGACGCTGTCGAGCTCGTGGAGGCGCGCGAGCAGCTCGTCGAAGCGGTCGGCCGGGACGCGCAGGGTGAGGGACGCGCTTTCGTCGAGCGTGCCGGCCTGCGAGCTTCCGACATGACCCCCGAGACCGGCTGCCAGGGCGCGGACGCGGCCGAGGCTCTCGGCGACGTTGCCGACCTCGAGCATGACCTCGCCGGTCTTGATGATCCGCTGCTCGATCGGGGCGGCGTAACCCTCGGGGCTGTCCGGTCCGCCACCGGTCGTAGACTGCTCGCCCGGCGGCTCGGCCGCCTGCTGGTCGCGCGGCTGGCCCGCGACCACCCCCGCTGCTTCATCCCCCCCGCTGTCGCCGATGCCTGCCTGGCTGCCGCAGGCGGCCAGGACGAGGACGATGGTAACGAGCAGCGCCGCGATTGAAGCCGCGCCTGCCCGTGTCGAGCGCCGTGAGCGCATGCGTCGTTCCCTCCCAGGACGTGTGACAACCCGGACGCCGCAGGGCTGTGGATCGTTCCCGCACGGCGGCATCCGGCCTGGGCTAGGATCGACCCAATGGACGAACGGACCACCCGCCTCATGGCCGACGAGGACGCCCGGGCCGGGATGGCGGTGCACGAGTTCGACCACGACTTCCTCCGGACGCATCTCAGCGACGAGCGCCGCAAGGCCGGCCTGCTCGGCGAGATCCGTGAGGCGGTGTTCGGCGCCCAGGACGGCCTCGTGAGCACGCTCGCCGTCGTCAGCACGGTTGCCGGAGCGACGGGCGGGGACCGGTACGCGGTGCTCATCGCCGGCATCGCCTCCGCGTTGGCCGGGATCTTCAGCATGGCCGCCGGCGAGTACATCGGCAGCAAGAGCCAGCGCGAGATCTTCGACGCTCAGATCGTGGAGGAGCGCGAGGAGGTGCACGAGCGGCCCGGCGAGGCGGAGGCCGAAGTCGCCTTCATGTTCGAGGAGGACGGCCTGCCGCACGACAAGGCGCTCGCGGTGGCGCGCATCATGGCCGAGCACCCCGACACGCTGCTCAAGACGATGGTCGAGAAGGAGCTCGGTCTCACCGTCGAGGAGGGCGGCGGATCGCCGCTCCAGGGCGCGCTCGTCATGGGCGCCGCATTCGGCATCGGGGCGATCCCGCCCGTCCTGCCCCACCTCGTGGCCACGGGCAGCGTGGCCGTCCTCGGGTCGGTCCTCGCGACACTCGCCGTCCTGTTCGGCATCGGCGTCGTCAAGAGCCGCTGGACACATCGGTCCTGGTGGGCGTCAGGGACCGAGATCCTCCTCGTCGGCGCGATTGCCGGGATCGCGGGCTACTTCTTCGGCAACGTCCTGCCGATCCTGCTCGGAGCGCCGCAAGCCGCGGCCTGACCCGGGCGGCCGGCGCTAGATCCCCTTGAAGATGATTCCCGCCATCAGGACGACGAAGCCGGCAAGGAAGGCCCAGACCCCGAGCGTCGCCGAATCGACGCCGCCGAGCGCGGGCAGCACGCCGCCGAACGTGCCGAGCAGGCCGACGAGGGTCAGCGCCAGCGCGAGCAAGATCGCCGGCATGCGCGGGGCGTGGTTCATGCGTCCCATCGGTCAGATCCCCGGCAGCAGCGAGCCGGCGATGAGGGTGACGTTCGCCCCGAGCAGGCAGAGCCAGCCGACCTGGGTCGTGATCTCGAAGTTCGTGCCGAACGTGGCCTGGACCATGTCGAGCGCCTGGTTCACGAAGTCGATCGGCAGGATCGTCGCCGACAGCCCCACGACGAGCAGCGCAACGGCGATGACGATCGTGATCAGGCGAGGCGGGTTCGGACGGAGCACGAGCGGCAGTATAGGGTCGGCGTCAACCCTCGACCGACAGGACGCCGACCATGCCGTACGCCTCGTGGCCGGGCAGGTGGCAGATGTAGGCGAGCGTCCCGGGCAGCTCGAAGGTGATCGTCGTGCGGACCGTCTCGAGCGCCGGGACCGTCACCTCGGTGGGCGAGGCGCCGTGGGTCGCGTGGGTCCCGGTTCGATGGAGCTCGTGGAACGCGTCGTCGCCGATGAGCCACTCGTGGTCGATCGGGTCCTCGTTCACGAGCACGAACGTGACCGGCACCCCGCTCGGCACGCTCAGGCGGGGCGGATCGAAGGCCGAGTAGTGGATCGTGATCGTCACCGTGCGCGGGCCCGCCGCACAGCCGGCGGCCGCCGTGGCCACCACGAGCAGCACGGCGGCCGCCGGGAGACGACCGAGCCTCATGCAGCCGCCGGCGGACGAGCTGCCGGTCCGCTCGCTCCGACGCGAGCGACCAACCACGGCAGCGCCACGACCGTGACCGCGGCGAGGAGCAGATAGAGCGCCACCGGCGGACGCGGCGCCGGATTGGTGCTGAATGGCGCGTACCCGGCATCCACGGCCGATGGCCGGCCCTGCCCCGAGGCGTCGATGGCGAGGTCGTAGTCGAGGTCGCCCGCGGCCGTGTCGACGACGACCTTCGTGAGCCACGCCGTCTCGGGAATCCACTCCATCCCGACGTCCGACCGCAGGTCCGCGAGCAGCGACTCGCTGGCGGCGGCGCTGTGGTCGAGGATGAGCCCGTCCGACTCGGCGAAGTCGCCGGCCTTTGGGAGCAGGGCCGGCTTCGTGTCAGTCAACAGGTAGACGTCGGCCTCCACGGTCTCCAGGGCGCCCTTGCCGAGTCCGAGGATGCGCAGCGGCACCCACGGGTTGTCGGTCGGGATCGTGAGGTGCACCGGCGTGCCATCACCGACGGCCTGCCCGCGCTCGGCGGCGGCATCGGCGTCGAACGCCGCGGCCATGAAGATCGGCGACCGGTCGGCGTAGAAGTCGAGCACCTCGGGCGCGTCGGGTGGCAGGCGGAAGCCGTGGTTCTGGGCCCACAGGCCGACCTCGTCGCCACCGCCGCGCAGGATCGTGATGTCGAGCGCGTCGATCGTCGTCTCGAGGAGGACCTCCGCCTCTCGAAGGGCATCGCCGCCGGCCGACTCGGCCGCGAAGAAGGCAAGGTCCGGGATCGGATCGGTCTCACGGATGAGGCGCTGCAGCGTCCAGTCGCCGCCACGCTCGACGCTCGTGGGAATGCCCGGAAGCGGGGTGATCGAGCCGAAGGCCCCGCCGCCACCGGCGAACTCGAAGGAGGTGACGTAATGCTCGACGCCGTCGTGGTACCCGGCGAACGTCGTCGTCCGCAGCAGGTTGACGGCACCGTTCGGACCGATGAGGCCGCCGCACGCCATCGCGGGGGCGGCGGTGATGAGCAGGGCGGCCGTTGCGACCGCGAGCGAGAGCCATGGACGTCGCATCGATCGTCCTCCTTTGGGGGTGTGGGCGTTGATCGATGCTGCAGCACCGTCCCTGACGCCGGGCGCGGCCCATCGGTTCCGCATGGCGTCGGCCCCCGCGGGCTCAGCGGAACATCCGCTGCTGCCTGGCGAGATCCAGGCGCTCCAGCGGCCCGTCGAGCGCGTCGTCCACCGAGCGCAGCCGGGTGGCGATGATGTTGAGGACGCTGCCCTCCACCTGGAGCCGGCCGTCGATGACGAGCAGCGGGTGCCGGTGCAGGAGCGCCCGGTGCGCCTGGTAGACCGTCGGCCGCAGCGTGACGTTGATCATGCCGGTCTCGTCCTCGAGCGCGATGAAGACGAAGTTCTTCGCCGTCATCGGGTGCTGGACGCTCACCGCCAGGCCGGCCAGCCGGATGGCGGACCGATCGCGCAGCCGGGCCGCATCGGCGACGGTGATGACCCCGCGCGAGGCGAGGCGCTCGCGGAACAGCTCGACGGCGTGGAGGTTCGGGCTGACGCCGGTATCGCGGTAGTCGGCGGCGACCTTCTCGGCATCGGTCATCGGCGGCAGCGAGGCGCCGAGCGCGCGCTGGGCGTCGTCGGTCAGGCCGAGGGCCGGATGCGCGGGATCGGCGTCGGCCAGGGTCGTGCGCAGCTGCCAGAGGAGCTCGCGACGGGGCGCATCGGTCCAGTCGAAGGCACCGATGCTGATCAGCCGCTCGACGACCTGCTCGCCGAGCCCCGTGCGGGCGACGAAGTCGCGGACACTCGCGTACGGCCCGCGGGCCCGCTCGGCCTCGAGGACCTCCCGCGCCCGTTCGTCGATCCCCTTCACCTGGCGCAGGCCGAGGCGGATCGCGTGCGTGCCGTCGTCGTTCGGGCGCGTGTCGTGCTCCCAGGCCGACGCGTTGACGTCGATCGGCAGGACGCGGATGTCGTGGCGCTTCGCGTCGTTGATGACGACCGCCGGGGAGTAGAAGCCCATCGGCTGGTTGTTCAGGACGCCGGCGGTGTAGTGCGCGGGGAAGTAGCGCTTCAGCCAGGCGGTGTCGTAGCTGATCTTCGCGAAGGCCGCGGCGTGGGCCCGGGCGAAGCCGAACTCGGCAAAGGCCGAGCACTTCTGAAAGAGCTCCTCCGCGTCGTGCTCCGTCAGCCCGGTGCGCATGGCGCCGCCGACGAAGCGGCCGCGCTCGGCCTGCATCTTGGCGTGGCTGCGGTGACTGCCCATCGCCTTGCGGAAGATGTCGGCCTCGGTCGCGGTGTAGCCGCAGACGTCGATCGCGACCTGCATGACCTGCTCCTGGTAGAGGATGACGCCGAGGGTGTCGGCCAGGATCGGCTCCAGGCTCGGGTGCGCGTACGTGACCTCCTCCTCGCCGGCGCGCCGTCGCAGGTACGGGTGGACCGCGTTGCCCTGCACCGGGCCGGGCCGGATGATCGCCACCTGGACGACGAGGTCCTCGAAGCGCTCGGGCCGCGCCTTCGGCAGGCTCTGCATCTGGGCACGGCTCTCGATCTGGAACATGCCGACCGTGTCGGCCGCCTGGATGGACCGATACACCTCGGGGTCGTCGTGCGGGAGGCTGTCGAGGTCGATGCGTTGGCCCGTGTCGCGCTCGATGCGGTCGAGGGCGTCGGAGACGACGCCGAGGGTCCGGAGGCTGAGCAGGTCGATCTTCACGAGGCCGAGCTGCTCGATGTCCTCCTTGTCGTACTGGGTGACGACCCGGTTCGGCATGGTTGCGCGCTCGATCGGCACGAGGTCGATGAGCGGCGTCCGCGTGACGAGCATTCCGCCGACGTGGATGCCGAGGTGGCGCGGGAAGCCGTCGATCTCGGCGCACAGGGCGAGGAGCCACTGCCATCGGTTCTTCGGGGAGTGGCCCAACGTCGCGGTGGGCGTCATCTGCCGACTTCCGTCCTCCTCGGCGTCAGGCCCCGGCACGACCCGGACGC
The DNA here is from genome assembly GCA_035512895.1 of Binatia bacterium. Classification (GTDB taxonomy): domain Bacteria; phylum Chloroflexota; class Limnocylindria; order QHBO01; family QHBO01; genus JACDBZ01. The sequence continues at coordinate 7,731 of DATKDB010000084.1, forward strand.
GGCGGCGCTCCTCAACCGGCATCCCGCTCTCGGGGTCGACCCGCACGGCCGCGGGCCGGCCGCTCGACGGCCCCGGCGAGCCGTTGTCGCGTGGCGTCGGCAGGCGCAGCTCCGTGCCACGAAGCTCCCCGGAGCGGGCGTAGCGCTTCGTCGTCTCCGACTCGTGCTTCACCGTCGTGACCGATCCGTCGAGCGCGCGCGCCCGCCTCGGCGGGACCCAGCCGCCCTCG
>DATKDB010000085.1:0-19497 GCA_035512895.1 Binatia bacterium
CTGGCGGCCTCGATGCCGGACGAGCTCGACACGGTGCTGTTCGTGAACTCCGGCAGCGAGGCGAACGACCTTGCGTGGCGCCTCGCGACGACGGTGACGGGCGGTGACGCGGGCATCGTCACCGACTGGGGCTATCACGGAGTGACCCACGCCATCGCCGACTTCTCCCCTTCGGAATGGCCGCGCGGGAAGCGGCCACCCGGCGCAGAGACGTACGCCACTCCCGACACGTATCGCGGCCCATACGCCGACGCGGCTGACCCTGTCACGGTGGCGAAAGCCCAGATCGGCGGCGCGGTCGGCCGTCTCGTCGCGCGGGGCCGACGCCCCTCAGCCCTCTTCCTGGACTCGACCTTCACGGCCGATGGCATCTTCGCCCCGGATCCCTCGGTCGTGGACGCCATCGTCGCCGGAGCTCGTGACGCGGGCGCGCTCTTCGTCGCCGACGAGGTCCAGTCCGGCCATGGACGCACCGGCGAGCTATGGGGCTTCACGCGCTGGGGAGCGACGCCCGACATCGTGACCCTCGGCAAGCCGATGGGGAACGGCCACCCGGTCGCCGCGGTGGTCACGCGTGCGGACATCGTCGACCGGTTCGCGGAGCGGACGACGTTCTTCTCCACCTTCGGCGGCAACCCGGTCGCCTGCGCGGCGGCGCTCGCGGTGCTCGACGTCATCGAGGACGAGGGCCTGGTCGCGAACGCCGCGGCCGTCGGCGATTGGCTGCGTTCTGCGCTGCTAACGCTCGCCGCTCGACATTCGTCCATCGGCGACGTCCGCGGGCGCGGGTTGATGACCGGGGTCGAGCTCGTGCTCGATCCGGAGACGCGGGAGCCGGCAAGCGATCTCGCGTTGCGCGTGAGGGACGACATGGCCGAGCGCGGTGTCCTCATCGGCACGACGGGCCGGCACGGCAATGTCCTGAAGATCCGCCCTCCGCTGTGCATCACCCGGGACGAGGCCGGCGTGATCGTCAACGCCCTCGACGGCATCCTGGACTGACCGCCTGCGGCCGGACGGACCGCGCTCCGAACCTCAGACGGTCTCGATCGCCAGCGCCACCGCTCCCCCACCGCCGAGGCAGAGCGTCGCGAGCCCCTTGCCGCCACCACGGCGACGAAGCTCGTACAGGAGCGTCGTCAGGACGCGAGCGCCGGATGCGCCGATGGGATGGCCGAGCGCGATCGCGCCGCCGTTGACATTGACGCGGTCCCAGTCGAAGCCGAGCTCGTTGCCATCGGCCAGGACCTGGGCCGCGAAGGCCTCGTTGATCTCGATCAGGTCGAAGTCGTCGATCGAGCCACCGACACGCTCGACGAGGCGGCGCACGCCGTGGATCGGCGCTTCGAAGAGCCACTCGGGGGCGACGTCGGCCTGGGCGTAACCGGTGATCCGGGCCATCGGCGTCGCGCCGTCGAGGGCGTCCTCGGAGGCGATGACGAGGGCGGCGGCGCCATCGGTGATGCCCGGGGCGTTGCCCGCGGTGACCGATCCGCCGTCGGGCTGGAACGCCGGGTTCAGCTTCGCCAGCGCCTCGAGTGTCGAGTCCGAGCGCGGCCCCTCGTCAGCGCTGATCATCGTGTCGCCCTTCTTGCCCGGGACGGTCACCGGCACGATCTCGTCGTCGAAGCGCCCGGCTTCCTGCGCCGCGATGGCGCGCTGGTGCGAGCGCAGGGCGAACTCGTCCTGGGCCTCGCGCGTGACGTCGTGCTTGGCGGCGACGCGTTCGGCGTGCATCCCCATATGCACGTCGCAGGTCGAGCACCACAGGCCGTCGTGCACGGTCGAGTCGACGACCTTGCCGTCGCCGAGCCGATACCCGGTACGCGCCTGCGGCAGCAGGTACGGCGCCATGTTCATGCTCTCCATTCCGCCCGCCACGATCACCTCGGCGTCGCCGGCTCGGATGGCGGAGGCGCCGAGCATGACCGCCTTCAGGCCGGAGCCGCAGACCTTGTTGATCGTCGTCGCGCTCACGCCCTCAGGCAGGCCGGCCTTCAGCGCCGCCTGTCGGCCGGGAGCCTGCCCGGCGCCGGCCTGCAGGACCTGGCCCATGATCGCCTCGTCGATGCGCTCCGGAGCGATCCCGGAGCGCTCGACCGCGGCGCGGATCGCGACCGCGCCCAGCTCGGTGGCGGGGGTCGTGGACAGCCCGCCGCCGAACTTACCGATCGGCGTTCGGGCCGCGGAGAGGATGAACACGTCGCGCATGACGGCCATGGTAGATCAGGAGCCCGTCCAGCGCGCCCAGCTCGTCGAGGAGCGCACCACCTCGAAATGCACCTGCTCATCGACGGCTCGATCGACGTCGAGCGTACGGCCGATGCGGTCGCCGCACTTCTTTCCGCTCAGTCCGCCGAAGCGCCCTTCTCGTCGAACAGGTAGGAGATCTTGTCGGCCCACTTCTCCTGCACGACGCGCAGTTTCGTCTTGAGGGTCGGCGTGAGCTCCCCCTCCTCCTCTGACAGCAGGCGCGGCAGTAGAGTCACGCGGCGCGGTCGCTCGTAGATGGCAAACTCGTCAAGCAAGCGCTTGACCTCGCCATCGATGAGCTTCTGCACCGACTTCTGCTCGATGAGCTGCTCGGGTGGCATCTCGGTCAGCTCGTTCGCGGCGGCCCACTTCTCGAGCTCTTCGAAGTCGGGGGCTATGAGCGCGCCGGTGTATGCCTGCCGATCGCCAAGGATCACTGCCTGCGAGATGTACTTGCTGGTTGACAGCGACGCCTCCATCGGCCCGGGGCTCACGTTCTTGCCGTTGCCGAGGACGATGATGTTCTTCAGCCGATCGGTGATCTTGATGCGCCCGATCTCGTCGAGCTCGGCCACGTCGCCGGTGTGGAGCCAGCCCTCGGCGTCGACCGCCTTGGCGGTCTCCTCCGGCTCGTTGATGTAGCCCCGCATGGTGCCGGGACCGCGCGAGCAGAGCTCGCCCGTCACGGGGTCGATCTTGACGTCGGTGCCCGGAGCAGGGCGTCCGACCGTGCCGAACACGAAGTCACCGGGCCGCGCCACGCTGATCAGCGGCGACGCCTCGGTCATGCCGTAGCCCTCGAGCACGAGCATGCCCAGGGAGTAGAAGAACTCCCCCACCTCGCGAGAGAGCGGCGCGGCGCCGGAGACGAAGTAGCGCACCCGCCCGCCGGTCCGCGCGCGGACCTTGCCGTACACCAGCTTGTTCGCGATCTTGTGCTGGATCTTCAGCCACGGTGAGTCGGGCCTGCCCGCCAAGTAGTTCGCGTAGCGCTGCGACCCGACGCCCATGCCCCAGTGGAAGATCCTCTGGCGAAGGTGCGGCGCCGACTCGATGGTCGACAGCACCCGACCGTAGACGCGCTCGTAGAGACGGGGCACGGCCGCCATCACCGTGGGCTGGACCTCGATCATGTTGGCCGGCAGCCGCTCGATGAGCGGCTCGGCGTACGCTACCGTGGCACCGACGCCGTACGGCAGCACCTCCCCGGTGATCTTCTCAAACGAGTGCGCCAGCGGCAGCCAGGAGAGGAACACGTCGGTCGGGTACAGGTCGATGATCTGGCGCGCGGCCTCGTACTGGTACAGCAGGTTGCCGTGGCTGATCTGCACGCCCTTTGGGTTGGCGGTCGTGCCCGACGTGTGGATGACCGACGCGAGGTGGTCACGGCCGATCGACTGCCAGCCCTCGCGCCACGCGCGTCGCGTGGCCGGGTCGTTCGAGGCACGGGCCATGACATCCTCGAAGGTCAGCGTGCCGTCAGGGAACTTGCCGTGGGACTCCATGGTCACGATGTGCTCCAGCGTGGGGCACCGATCCCGGACGCTCGCGATCTTGGCGGCCTGCTGCGCATTCTCGACGAAGACGACCTTGGCCTTGACGTTGTTGATGACGAACGCGGCCTGTCCCGGCTCCGACTGCGGGTAGATGGGGCAGCTCACGCCGCCCACCGCCAAACCGGCGAAGTCGGCGATCACCCACTCCGCGCGCGTGCGGCTGATGATGCTGAACGCGTCGCCGTCGCCCAGACCCAGGTCGCTCAGGCCCAGCGACAGCTCGGTTACCCAGTCCCACATCTCGCGGTAGGTGCGACTCACCCAGGCGGGCTCCTCCGCCTCGTCGGCATCCGCGCGGCGCGACTTCGGCGGCTTCCAGCGCATGGCCTCGTTCGACGGATACTGCTCGACGGCGTGCGCCACGAGCTCGACCAAGTTGTCGGCCGGATTCTCCGGTGGGATGAGGGGCTCGGGATCGGTTTGCAGGCGACGGTTCGCGGTCTCGGGCGTGCTGGTCATCGGTTCTCTCTCCTGACGGTTGCCGTCATCCTGCCAGCCTCGCCCTGCGGCTCGGCTGCGGACGGGTCGATGTTCAGCTCTCTCGTCGCATGGCGTCGAGCAGGCCCTGCGCGACGATGAGCCGATGGATCTGGTTCGTCCCCTCGTAGATCTGGGCTCCCTTGGCGTCGCGCATGAGGCGCTCGACCGGGTTGTCGCGGCTGTAGCCGGCGCCACCGTAGATCTGCACGGCATCGGTCGTGACGCGCATCGCGACGTCGGAGGCGTACCACTTCGCCATGCTCGACGGCGAGTTGATCGGCTGGCCGGCGTCGCGCATCCGTGCCGCGCGCCAGGTCAGCAGCCGCGCCGCGTCGACGCGCACCGCCATCTCGGCCAGCATCGCCTGGATCATCTCCTGGTCGGCGATCGCGCGGTCGAACTGCCGTCGCTGGAGCGCGTAGCGCGCGGCCAGGTCAAGGGCGTTTCGTGCCAGGCCGGTGCAGGCGGCGGCGATGCTGATCCGCCCGGCTCCCAGCGCGCCGAGCGCGACCTTCAGGCCCTCCCCCTCCTCGCCCAGGCGGTTTGCCGCCGGGACCCGCGCGTCGGTGAAGATGAGCTCGTAGCCGGTCGTCCCGCGGATCCCCATCTTCCGCTCTTTGCTGCCGAGCGCGAAGCCGGGCGTGTCGGACTCGACGACGAAGGCGGTGATGCCGGCCTTGCCCTTCGAGCGGTCGACGGTGGCGAAGACAATGTAGCGCGCGGCCTCGCCGGCATTCGTGATCCAGATCTTCGTGCCGGTCAGCAGGTAGTCGTCCCCGTCGCGACGCGCGGCGAGCGACAGGGAGGCGGCGTCGGAGCCGGCCCCCGGCTCGGTCAGCGCGAAGGCGCCCAGCTCGCGGCCGGCGGTCATGCCCGGCAGGAAGCGGTGCTTCTGCTCGTCGCTCCCGCTGCCGTGGATGCAGAGCTGCGCGAGAACGTGGACCGAGAGGCTGACGGCCATCGCCATGTCGGCCACCGCGATCTCCTCCGCGGCGAGCGCCCAGGCGAAGGTGCCCATTCCGGCGCCGCCGTACTCCTCGGGAAACGGCAGCCCGGCCAGGCCGAGCTCGCCGGCACGCTCGAAGAGCGACCGGTCGTAGCGCTCCTCCTCGTCGCGCTCGGCGGCCCCCGGCGCGACCTCCTTCCGGGCCCAGTCGCGCACCGTGTCCCGCACGCCGCGCTCCTCCTCGGAGAGCGCGAACGGGTCGCGGGTCGGGGCAGTCTCGACGGTCATGAGCCGGTCCGGTTCCCCCGCTCGTCGTACGCGTAGAAGCCGCGTCCCGTCTTCTGGCCCAGGTGGCCCGCGGTGACCATCTGGCGCAGGAGCGGGGCGGCGCGGAACTTCGGGTCGCCGAAGCCGCGATACAGGACGTCCATGACGTTGAGCATCACGTCGTTGCCGATGAAGTCGCTCAGCTCGAGCGGGCCCATCGGGTGGTTGAGCCCAAGCTTCGCCCCCGCGTCGATGTCCTCGGCCGTGCCGGTCGACTCCATGAGCGCGAAGACGGCCTCGTTGATGAACGGGCCGAGCATCCGGTTCACGAGGAAGCCGGGGTAGTCCTTCGACTCGATCACCGTCTTGCCCAGCTCCTCGGCGAAGGCCCGGCAGGCGTCGTACGTCGCGTCATCGGTCTCGAGGCCGCGGATGATCTCGATCAGTCCCATGACCGGGACCGGTGAGAAGAAGTGGAGGCCGATGAACTTCGCCGGGCGGTCGGTCGCCGTCGCGAGGCCGGTGATGCTGATGCTGCTCGTGTTGCTCGCGAAGATCGCGTCGGCATCGGCGCTGCGCGTCAACGCCTCCCACGTGTCGCGCTTGACCGATTCGTCCTCGAAGACGGCCTCGATCACGATTCCGTGCCCGGCCGCGCCATCGGTCCCCACGGTCGTGCTGATACGGTCGCCGATGGCGCTCGCGGTCGGCTGGTCGAGCTTCCTCTTCTCGACCTGGCGATTCAGGTTGGCGGCGATGCGTGCCGCGCCCTTCTCCGCCAGCTCGGCGGTCCGGTCCGAGAGGGTGACCTGCTTCCCGGCCGCCGCGCTGACCTGCGCGATCCCGTGGCCCATCAGGCCGGCGCCGATGACGAAGACGCGTTCGATGCTCATAGGGGAAGAAGCGTACCAGCGCGCGTCTCGATCCGGCGAGCCCTCCCGGCCGCAATGGCGTCAGGCCTCGGCGGGCTCCATGCTCTCGACGACCTCGGTGACGGCCGTGGCCGCCACGGCGATGATCGGCGCGGCTGGCGCGGCCACCGATGGCTCGAGTGCGAAAGCCGCGGCCTCCATGCGACCGAAGGCCGCGTGGACGAGCCGCAGCAGCCGGTCGACCTCTCGCGGCTGGCGGCCGACGAGGACGAGGGTCTTGTCGACCTGGACGGTGTGCTCGCGCAGGTGCGACGCCATGCGACCGAGGCGGAAGCCCACGTCGACCGGATAGCCGGCCCACCGGGCCTGCACCGCGAGATCGTCGTCGTCGAAGCCACCGAGCCGGCCGGCGGCGGTGTCGACGACGGCGTCGAGCCGCGCGCGGATCTCCCCGAGCGATCCCTGGCCGTCGGCGTCCTCCTCCGGAAAGCCCTCGCCGACCTCGGCCGGCACCTCCGCCGGGAAGTCGGGCTCGGCCGCGCGCGCGTGCCACCAGGCCGTGTACGACCCATAGGCCCGCTGGACGTTGACGATGTGGCCGAGCGTCTGCCGCAGCGTCCACTCGGCGCCGGCGGGGCGATCGAGGTCGGCATCGGACAGCCCGGCCAGCGCGCCATGGAGCTCCCATCGCGCGGCCGTCGCCTGGGCGAGCGGCCGCGAGCCTGCGGTCCGCTCGGTCCCGGCCGCCTCCAGGGCCGCGGCCACCCGACCCGCTGCCGCGTCGAACAGCTCGGCCGTGCGGTAGAAGCCGTATCGCAGCTCGGCCCACCCGGTGGGATCGCCTCGCCACATCCAGCGTCGCGGCAGGCCCGCGTCGTCGATCGCCAGCAGGCGATCGGCGGCGAGCCGAAGGGCCTCGCGTGCCTGCAGGAGCTCGGGCAGCGGGGGCACCGTCGGCCCTCGGGTCGTGCGCTCGAGGAGAACGTCCATGGCGACGCAGCGTACTCTTATTCGATCAGTCGCTCGGCGGCGGTCACCGGGTCGAGCGCGCGATCCGCGACGGCCTGCACCGTCTCGTCCCAGGACGGGTCCGACTCCGCCCGTCGCGCGGCCAGGTCGGCGAAGGCGCGACGCACCTGGTGGGCGGCTCGGTCGCGGGCGGCCATCGGCTCGCGCGCCGCGGACCGATGCGCGTCGATCGCGTCGGCGAGGGCCGCGACGCCGTCGGCCGTCGTCGCCGTCGTGACCATGACCTGCGGCGGGGTCCGCTCGACACGGCCCCCGGCGGTCGAGAGCATCGCGCGCAGCTGGCGGGCGGCGCGATCGGCGCCCGGTCGGTCGCCCTTGTTCACCGCGATGATGTCGGCGACCTCGAGCAGGCCGGCCTTGATCGCCTGCACCTCGTCGCCCATCTCGGGCACCTCGACGACGACGGTCGTCTCGGCCAGCCGCGCGACCTCGACCTCGGACTGGCCGGCGCCGACCGTCTCGATGAGCACCGGGTCGTAGCCCGCCGCATCGAGGGCCGCCGCCGCGATCCAGGTCGTGGCGGCCAGGCCGCCGAGTTCGCCGCGCGACGCCATCGACCGCATGAAAACGTCGCGGTCTGCCGCGTGCTCCATCATCCGGATCCGATCGCCCAGGATGGCGCCGCGCGTGTACGGGGACGACGGGTCGACGGCCAGGATGCCGACCCGCCGGCCGCGCCCCCGCCACTCGGTGATGAGCGCGCTGACGAGCGTCGACTTCCCGCTCCCCGGCGGGCCGGTGATGCCGACGACGTGCGCGCCGTGCCCGGCGGCGAAGAGGTCCGGCAGGAGCGGACGGACCGATGGGTCGCCGTTCTCGATCCGGGTCAGCAGGCGGGCCAGCGGGCGACGCTCGCCGCCCGCCAGGCCGGCGACGGCATCGGTCATGAAGGCGACCGGCGCCTATACCTTATATACGTGACAGGCACGGGACCGGTCACCGCTCGCGGCTGACGTGCTCGCGGAAGTAGCTGGCGATCTGGCCGATGGAGGTGCCGGGACCGAAGATCTCGGCGACGCCCGCCTCCTTGAGCCTCGTCACGTCGGCGTCGGGGATGATGCCCCCGGCCGTCACGAGCACGTCGTCCATGCCACGCTCGCGGAGGAGCGTCACGGTCCGCGGCAGGAGCGCCATGTGGGCACCGGACAGGATCGAGAGCCCGACGACGTCGACGTCCTCCTGCTCGGCGGCGTCGGCGATCATCTCCGGCGTCTGGCGCAGGCCGGTGTAGATCACCTCGAAGCCCTCGTCGCGCAGGCCGCGGGCGAGCACCTTGGCCCCGCGGTCGTGGCCGTCGAGCCCGGGCTTGGCGATGAGGATGCGGATCGGCGTCTCGGTCATGCGGGCCCGATTCTAGCGGCCAGCCCGTCGATCTCGGCGCCGAGCTCGGGATCGGTCGTCATCGGCCTAGGCCTTGCCGATGAGGCCCATGAACTCGGCACGAGTACGGGCGTCGCGCCGGAACGTTCCGGTCATGGACGAGGTGACCATCGTCGCCTCCTGCTTTTTCACACCACGCATCATCGTGCACAGATGGGTCGCCTCGATGACGCATGCAACGCCCTTCGGCTCCAGCCGCTCCATGAGGAAGTCGGCCACCTGGACCGTGAGCCGCTCCTGGACCTGGAGGCGCTGCGCGTACATGTCCACGATGCGCGGGATCTTCGACAGGCCGAGCACGCGGCCCTTCGGCAGGTAGCCGACGTGCGCCTTGCCGATGAACGGCAGCAGGTGGTGCTCGCACAGGGAGAAGAACTCGATGTCGCGCACGACGACCATCTCGTCGTAGTCGACGGCGAACGTCGCGTCGTTGATGAGCGCGTCGGGGTCCACGTGGTAGCCGGCCGTCAGCTCGTCGTACATGCGCCGCATCCGCTCCGGCGTCCGTGCCAGACCCTCCCGCGACGGGTCCTCCCCGATCTCGGCGAGCAGGCTCCGGACGGATGCCTCGAGCGTCGGCCCCGTGTCCACCATGGCCGCATGATACGGCCTCCGCGGTGGGTCGCCGGCCGGCGGCTTCCACGTGGCGCTACACTCGGAGCTGCCCATCCGACGTCCTCACGAGAGGAGGCTTGACGCTGCGATGATCCTCCACACGATCTCGCGTTCGCGCCGCCTGGGCATCCCCGGGCTCTCGGCCGGCGACCGCCTCGGCGCGGCGCTCGGACGACGGCTGGACGACGACTACCACTGGTTCCGTTCGGTCGCGCCGGGGGGCATGGAACCGATCGACGCGGTCGTCGTCGGACTTGGCGGGACGTGGACGCTGACGACGACCGGCGAGCGCGGCCGCCACGCCCGGCGCAACACGGGGCACTGGTATCGCTGGAACCGCTCGACCGACTCCTGGGTGCCGTGGGACCCGGCGCCGATCACCGCCGCGCGCCTCGCCGCCCGGCGCCTCAGCCTCTATCTCGAGAGCGCCGGCCTGGCCGGGTCCGTCTCCGGGATCCTCCTGCCGCCACCGGACATGACGGTCGAGGTGGCGAGCGGCGACCCGCTCGGAGTCGTCGTGGAGTCGGATTTCGAACGCCTCTCGCGCCTCGTGAGCGCGGATGACGTCCTCACCCGGCCACAGGTCGATCGGATCGTGGCGCTGCTGGATCCTCGTCAGCCGCTCCCTCGGCTGGCTCAAGCGACACGCGGCGGGTGATCCTGGCGTAGGCGAGGACGATCACGCCGCCGGCCGCCCAACCGGCGAGCACATCGGTCGGGTAGTGAACGCCAAGCCAGGGACGCGAGAGGCCGATGAGGCCGATGAGGATGACGAGCCCGACGATGATCGCGCGGCGCACGGGCGGCGGTAGGCGCGATCGGCTGACGATGATGGCGAGGACGCCGTAGCCGACCATCCCGAGCGCCGAATGGCCGGACGGAAAGCTGAACCCGTGCTCGGTGATGATCGGCTCGAGCACCTCGGGCCGCTCGCGGGCGATCGCCGCCTTGAGCGCGCTGTTGCCGAGCGCCGCGAGGCCGATCGTCAGCGCGCCGATGACCCCGTGAAGCCACGGGCCGATCGCCGCGCCGACGAAGAGCGTGATCGCCGCCACCGCCGTGACCGCCCACGTCGAGCCGAGCTCGGTGATGGGCCGCAGCGGCGAGAGGAGGCCGCGCAGCTCCGGACTCTGCACGGCGCCGATGATGGCGAGGTCGACAGGGTCGGTCAGGTCAAGGCTCACGCCGACGGCGAGGGCGAAGAACACGGCAACAAGCAGCGCGCCGAGCAACATGGTCGGCCAGTCTAGGCCGGCGGCGTATCATCCGCACCCGATGGGGACCCGAGCCGTCCGAGCGCTCCTCGCCAGCCTGGCCATGGGCGCGGCGCTCATCGCCGCCTGGTTCGTCCCGGCGCTCGCGATCGTTCTCGTCTGGCCGCTCTTCCTCTTCGTCCCGGGCTGGGCGCTCGTCGCCGTGCTCCAGCCGCGCATCGACGCAGCGGGACGCGTCGGCCTGGCGATCGTCGTCTCGGTTGCCGCCTCGACGCACCTCGCGTTCTGGCTCAGCCTCGCCGCCGACGGGTACGGCCGCGAGGTCGTCTTCGCGGTGGCCGCCATCCTGGCCCTGCCGATTCCCCTCGCGGCATGGCGCGGAACGCGACCGCCGCCGTGGAGTGCGCTGCGCACGGCACGCGGCGCGCTCGTCGTCGCAGGGCTCGCGATGGCGGTCGTCGGCGCGACGCTCGGCATCGGCATCTGGCGGGTCACGTCCGCCGGCGTCTCGTCCGGCGGGTCGAACTGGAGCGATCTCGGGGTCCACCTCTCGATCGCCGAGACCCTGAACGCCGGCGCGAACTTCCCGCCCGAGGTGCCGTACTTCGCGGGCGTGCCGCTCGTCTACCACTGGTTCGCCGACTTCCACGCCGCGATCCTGGCCCAGGCCGCCGGGATGTTCTCGGTCCCGGCGATGGTCGTCCAGGCCACGCTCCTCGCCGGGGCGCTCGGCCTGATCGTCCACTCGCTCGCGCGCCGCCTCATGCGGGGACGACACGCCCGACGGGTCGCGCTCCTGGCGGCCGGCCTCGTCCTCTTCGGTGGCGGGATGGGCTACCTGCGCTTCATCGGCGATCTCACGGCGGGAGCCGGAACGCCGCTCGGCCTCATCACGACGAACAGCTACGACAACCAGTGGCTGACCGGTTGGCCGTACTTCCGCATCCCATCGGTCATGGGGACCGGGCTCCTCGCGCACCGCGCCACGACAGCCGGCCTGCCGATCCTCGCCGGCGCCACGCTCGTGCTCGTCGCCGGCCTGCCGACGGCGCGCGAGCGGCTCGCCGGCTGGCGCGACCGGCCGTGGCTCATCGGCCTGGCGGGGACGTTGGGCGCGCTCCTCGCGCCGTTTCACTTCTTCTTCTTCCCCGTCTTCCCGCTCCTCGCGCTGGCCTGGGTGCTGACCGGCGGCCGGCTACTCGAGCGGGACGCGCCGCGCAACGCGCTGCTGCTCCTGGCGCCGTACGCGCTCGCGCTCCCGTTCGTCGTCGCGCCCGCGCTCCAGGCCTCCGGCTCCGGCTCGCTGCAGGTCGTGACCGGCTGGCCGTCGGCGCCGCGCACGGACGGACTCGCGGCCGTCGCGTTCTTCTACCTCACGAACCTCGGCGTGCCGTTCGTCCTGGCCATCGTCGCTCTCGTCGCCTCGCGCGCGCCGCGTCGCGGCTTCCTCGCGGCGTGGGTCGGTGGCCTGTTCCTCGTGCCGAACGTCGTGCAGCTCAGCGTCGTCGACTTCGACATGAACAAGTACTTCCAGGCGATGTGGATCGCGGTGGCGCTGCTCGCGGCCTGGCTCATCCGACGCTGGCCGGCTCCGGCGCTCGCCGCCGTCTTCGCCCTGAGCGTCCCGTCCCCGCTCCTCGTGGCCGGGTGGACGGCGAGCTCGAACCTCCAGGTCCTGACCGCCGGTGAGCTGCGTGCCGCCGAGTGGGTCGCCGCGAACACCCCGCCGGACGCGGTGTTCGTGACCGATGGCTGGGTCAACGCCCTGAGCGATGCCGCGGGACGGCGGCGGCTCACGACGTTCGGGCCGTACGTCGCGAACCTCGGGTACCGCCCCGACGAGCGCATGGCCGACGTCGTGACGATCTACTGCGGCGGCGATGCCGAGCTCTCGGCACAGCTCGCGCGCCGGCACGGGGCGACGCACCTCGTCGACGGCGGGCGGCCGCAGCCGTGCGGCTCGCCGGTCGACTTCTCGACGTCGCCACAGTTCGAGCTCGTGTACGACGCAGCGCCCCGCATCTGGCGCCTCGCGGAGCCCTGACTATCATTCACCGATGCAGGACGCCACCGGCGCGGTCGTTGCCTTCGAGCACGTCACGAAGCGATACGGCGGCCCGGATGCCCCGCCGGCGGTCGACGATCTGACCCTCACCGTGCCCGCCGGGGAGATCTGCGTCCTCGTCGGACCGTCCGGCTGCGGCAAGACGACGAGCATGAAGATGATCAACCGCCTGATCGAGCCGACGGCCGGGCGGATCACGATCGGCGGCGAGGACATCATGAGCCTGCCGGCGGTCGAGCTGCGGCGGCGCATCGGCTACGTCATCCAGCAGGTGGGCCTCTTTCCGCACCTGACGATCGGGCAGAACACCGCGGTCGTGCCGCGCCTCCTGGGCTGGACGCCGCGGCGCATCGGCGAGCGGACAGATGAGCTCCTCGAGCTCGTGGGCCTGCACGCGGCCACGTACCGCGACCGGTACCCGACCGAGCTGTCGGGTGGCGAGCGCCAGCGCGTCGGGGTCGCCCGCGCCCTGGCCGCCGACCCGCCGGTGATGCTCATGGACGAGCCGTTCGGCGCGGTCGACCCGATCCGCCGCGAGCGCCTCCAGAACGAGTTCCTCCGGCTCCAGGAGCAGGTCCGCAAGACGATCATCTTCGTCACCCACGACGTCGACGAGGCGATCAAGATGGGCGACCGCATCGCGATCCTCCAGCGCGGCGGCATCCTCGCCCAGTACGACAGCCCGGCGGCGATCCTCGCCAACCCGGCGTCGGAGTTCGTCGAGCGCTTCGTCGGCGCCGATCGCGGGCTGAAGCGGCTCAGCCTTGCGCGCGTCCGCGACCTCGACCACATCGAGCCGGTCATCGTGCGCGCCGGCGAGGATCGCGCGGATGTTCGCCGCCGCCTCGATCGCGTCGACGAGCTCGAATACGCCCTCCTCGTCGACGCCGAGAACCGGCCGCTCGGCTGGATCGACCAGCACGACCTGCAGGGCGACGGCCCGATCGACCCCGACGCGGCGACGCCCGGCGCGCCGACCGTCGAGCCGGAGTCGACCCTCCGCGACGCCCTGTCGACGATGCTCGGCTCGAGCGTCCAGCTTGGCGTCGTGGTCGACGCGAAGGAGCGGGTCCTCGGCCTCGTGAGCGTGGACGCCATCGGCGAGCGGCTGCGGGCCCCCGTTCGCGGCGCTGACGGCCGGCTGCACGAGGTCGGCAAGTCGGCCGAGGCGCACGCGTGACCGGGCGCGGCTTCGACGTCGGCTGGATCGGCGACAACCTGGGTCGCATCGGCGAGGCCCTGCTCGAGCACGTGTACATGACCGTGCTCGCGGTCGGCATCGGCCTCGCCATCTCGTTCGCCCTGGCGCTCCTCATCCGCCGCCTTCCGCGGCTGCACGGGCCGATCATTGGGGTGGCCGGAACGCTCTACGCGATCCCCTCGCTCGCGCTCTTCGCCCTGCTCGTGCCGCTGACCGGGCTCAGCATCCTCACCGCCGAGATCGCGCTCGTCGGCTACACGCTCCTCATCTTGACTCGCAACATCGTCGAGGGGCTGAACGGCGTCCCGCCCGACGCGATCGAGGCGGCGACCGGCATGGGCTACACCCGCACGCAGCGCCTCCTGCGCGTCGAGCTGCCGCTCGCCCTGCCGGTCATCGTGGCCGGCGTCCGCATCGCGACCGTGACGACCGTCGGGCTCGTCACGGTCGCCGCCCTCATCGGGGCCGGCGGGCTCGGGTACCTGATCGTCACGATCGGGATCAACCGCCTTTCGTTCGGGATCACGGCGACGTATACCGGGATCGTGCTGGCCGTCCTGCTCGCCGTCGTCGCTGACCTCGCGCTCGTCGCCCTGCAGCGGGCGATGACGCCGTGGGCCCGCGGGCGGGCGGGCTGAGGCGGTGGAGTTCCTCGCCGACGTCCTCGCCTGGTTCGCGAATCCGGAGACGTGGGAGGGCCGGAACGGCATCCCAACGCGCCTCGGGGAGCACCTCGTCCTCTCGGCCGCCTCGCTCGCCGGCGGAACGCTCATCGCGCTGCCGCTCGGGCTGGCCATCGGCCACACCGGGCGCGGCGCCGTCGCCGTCGTGAGCATCGCGAACATCGGACGCGCGGTGCCCTCGCTCGGCCTGCTCGGTATCGCCTTCGTCATTATGCTGCCGCTCGGCCTCGGCCTCGGCTTCTGGCCCTCCCTCATCGCCCTCGTCCTACTCGCGCTGCCGCCGATCGTGACGAACACGTACGTCGGGCTGCGCGGCGTCGATCGCGAGCTCATCGAGGCGGCCCGCGGGATGGGGATGCGCGAGCGGGAGATCCTCACCGCGGTCGAGCTGCCGATCGCGCTGCCGGTCATCCTCGCCGGCATCCGCATCTCGGCCGTCCAGGTCGTCGCCACGGCGACGCTGGCGGCGGTCATCAGCGGCGGGACGCTCGGCCATCTCATCCTCGTCGGCTTCAACATCGGCGACCAGGTGCAGGTCTTCGGCGCGGCGCTTGTCGTCGCCCTCCTGTCGATCGGGACCGAGCTCGCGTTCGCCGCCGTGCAGCGTGCCGCGACCTCGCCCGGGCTCCGCGCGCCGGCCGATGTGCCGGCGGGGGCCGCCCGCGCCGCCGGCGGCGGCTGAGGGCTTGCCCGTCGGGCGAAACGTCGCATCCGGGGGCCGCTGCTAGACTGGCCGCTTGCCCGCCAGGGTCTCACTCGCGACCCGGGCCACTGCACACGCACATTGGAGGAAACCCAATGCGGATCCACCGCACGCTCGTCCTCGGGGCGGCGATGCTCGCGCTGATCGTCAGCGCCTGCGCGCCGGGTGAGGGCGGGAGTCCCGCGACCACGGACGGCGCCGGGTCGCCGCCCGGCGACCTTCCGTCGCTCACCGTCGGCTCCGCCGGCTTCTGGGAGTCGGCCGTTGTCGCCGAGATCTACGCGCAGGCGCTCGAGAACGCCGGATTCAGCGTCGAGCGCAACCTCGAGCTCGGGGCCCGCGACGTCACCCATCCGGCCCTGATCTCGGGCGAGATCGACCTCATGCCCGAGTACCTCGGCGGCTACCTGGCCCAGACGTTCGAGGGCACGCCGACGCCCGACGTCGACGAGACCTTCAACGCGCTGCAGGCCGAGCTCGAGGCCGAGGGCCTCGTCGCCTTCGAGCCGACGCCGGGCACCGATGCGGACGGCTTCGTCGTCCGCCAGGAGACGGCCGACGATCTCGGCCTGGCGACGATGAGCGACCTCGCCGAAGTAGCGGACGAGCTCACCTGGGGCGTCGCGCTCGAATGCACCGACAACCCGAACTGCGGACCTGGCCTGAAGGAGGTGTACGGCATCGATCTCGACGAGCTCGATGTCGAGACGCTCTCCGCCTGCAGTCCGGCGATTGCCGAGGCCCTGAACGCGGGAGCCATCGACGTCGCGCAGGTCTGCACGACCCAGCCGGAGATCGCCGCCTTCAACCTCGTCCTCATGGAGGACGATGGCGGCCTGGCGCCGGCGCAGAACATCGTGCCGGTCGTCCGCCAGGAGCTCGTCGACGAGGCGGGTGACGTGCTGGAGTCGACGCTGAACGCGATCTCGGAGCTGCTCACGACCGAGGAGCTCACGAACCTCGGCGCGGCCGTCATCATCAACGGCGAGTCATACGAGGACGCCGCCGCGCAGTGGCTGGAGGACAACGGCCTCAGCTAGGCAGCCATCCGTTCAGCGCACCCGCGGGGCGGGCTGGTTCGCCGGCTCGCCCCGTTCTCGTGCATGATGGCCGGACCGATGACGACCTCCTCCATGACCCGCGAGCTGCGCCACTGCATCAAGTGCGGCCGCGAGATCGGCCCCGACGAGTCCGTCTGCGAGATCTGCAACCGCGCCGGCATGGCGACGCCGTCGGCGTCGCAGTACCACGGCACCGTGGCCGCGGCGATCGTCCTGGCTGTGGCCGCGCTCGCCGTGGCCGCCAGCCTCTCGCTGCGTGGTGTCGGGCCGTACGACGCCGAAGTGCGCGCCGTCGCCCCGGCCGAGACGCTCGGCTACGCGATCACGTACGCCGTCACGAACGAGGGCACGAAGCCCGGCCGCGCAAAGTGCCTGCTCGTGGCGACCGGCGACGCGGGCGAGCGCCTCCGATCGCGCAACACGATCACGGCGCAGATCGCAGCGGGCGCCACGACCGAGCTGACCGAGACGATTCCCGGCCTCGAGACCGAGCCCGCCGACGTCACCGTCAGCTGCTCCTGACCGAGGCGCCGACCCCTCAGGGCAGCCGGTATGCTGCTGCGCATGCACCGATGGGCTCGCGCGCTCCCGAGCGCGCTCGCGGTCCTCGTCGTCGCTGCCGGCGCGGCGCTGGCGGCCGGGCCGCCGTTTCCCGACCCGGTCGTCGACCGCGCGGTGTACGACACCGCCGACATCCTGTCGCCGGGGGCCGAGTCCCACCTGGAGTCGCTCATCGACGGGATCGAGGCGCGGACCGGCGCGGAGCTCGTCGTCTACACGCAGCACGATCCGGACATCAGCGAGGACGAGAACCTCGCGAACGCGAGGGCGCTCATCGACGAGTGGGGCATCGGCCGCGCCGGGTTCGACGACGGCCTCGTGCTCATGGTCGGGCTCGACCCCGACCCGGGCGAGAGCCGAGTCAGCCTGTACGGCGGATCCGGCTTCATCAACTCCTATGCCGATGAGAGCACGCTGCAGTCGATCATCGACGGCGAGTTCATTCCCGCCGCGCGCAACGGCGACCTCGACAGTGCCGCCGTCAACACGATCGAGGCCATCGACGAGCGGATGCGGCCGGAGGCACAGGAGCGGCTCGCGACGCTCCGCACGCTGAACGCCGCGATCGGCCTGATCGGCGCGCCGCTCGCGCTCGTCCTCACGCTCGGCCTGGCGTGGAACGCCTGGCGCCGCGAGGGCGACGACCCGGAGCTGACCGACTCGCCATCGATCCTCATGGCCGGCCCGCCGGCCGAGATGACGCCGCCGCTCGCGACCGTCGTGCGCAAGGGCACGGCCGACCAGCACAGCATCAACACGCTCCTCGCCGAGCTCGCGAGCACCGGCCGCCTCGAGTTCCAGAACCTGGACCAGGTGAGCGAGGTGAAGAGCGACGACGACCCCGACCCGCTCATCGATCCAGCCATCATCGTGCACGCCGGCCACGCGGACGACGATCGGCTCGCCAGGCCGCAGCGGGAGGCCTGGGCCAAGCTCACCTCCCTGGCCGGCGGATCGGGGCGCCTCAGCCGTGAGCGCCTGTGGCAGGTCAACGCGGACGTCGGGGCGGTGAAGCGAACCCTCGAGGCGGAGGCGGTCCGCATCGGCTGGCTCGCGCGGATGCCGGGACCGGCGATCACGCGCATGACGGTGATCGGGATCGGCGTCGTCATCCTCGGCATCGCGATCGGCGTCGTGGGCGTCTCGATCCCGATGAGCGGCGCGGTCATGCTTGGCGCCGCGCTCGTGCTCGGCGGCATCGGCGTCATCGGCTTCGGGCGCGCGATGAGCCAGCGGACGCCGGCGGGCGCCTACGTCGACGCGATGCTGACGGCCTATCGCCGCACCCTGCGCAAGACGATGGACCAATCGCGATCGATCGGCGAGGTCGTCGAGCAGCCCGAGATCGCGAGGCTCGCCGACACGCCGGACAAGGCCGTCGTCTGGGGACTGGCTCTCGGCCTCCACGCCGAGGTGGCCGACATCCTGGCCCGTGGGCTCGAGGCGCAGCGCGCTGCGACCGGCTCGCCGGCCGGCGCCTACTACCCGGTCTGGCTCGGCTCGTCGCCCGGCTCCGCCTGGTCCGCCTCCGCCGCCGACATGGCGGGCGGCGTGAGCTTCGGGTCGGGAAGCGTCTTCAGCGGCTCCGCCATGCCGGACATCGGCGGCATGTTCAACGCCCTCGGCAACGTCGGCTCGACGCCGGCCTCGAGCTCCTCGAGCGGGGGCGGCGGGTTCAGCGGCGGCGGCGGCGGGGGCGGTGGCGGCGGTAGCGGCTCGTTTTAACCCCGCTGGCGCAGTTTTTCAATCGGGCGTATGGTTAAAGCGATGAGCTTCAACCGACGCGGCCCGGACCGCCGGCCCGACCGAGATCGAAACGACCGTCCCGCCCGACAGGCAGGAGGTGGTGACTGGCAGCGCGATCGCCCGGCCGGCGACCGGCCGTACCAGCCGCGTGGCGGCGACCGGCCGTACCAGCCGCGTGGCGGCGACCGGCCCGCCCCGCGTGGCGGCGACCGGCCCGCCCCGCGTGGCGGCGACCGGCCGTTCACGCCCCGACCGCGGTTCGATCGGCCGCCGGACGAGGGCGCGATGTCGATCCGCCTTGATCCGCGGCGGGTCAACGCGCTCAAGCATCTCGCCGGCGAGGCCGGCGTGCGACCCGGCGACCTCGTTCGACAATGGGTCGAGGAGCGCCTCGACGCATCGCGCGGCCTCGACACCCCGGCCGCCACGGAGAGCGTTGCGACCCGCCTCGACGAGCTTACCGCCCGGATCAGCGCCCTCGAAGCCAGCGGCGGATCGAGCGCGAAGGCGCCGCCGGTAACGGGCGAGGGCCCGACCGAGCCGGACGCGCCGAAGCGCGCCCGGCGGTCATCGAAGGCGGTCAGCGCCGCGCCCAAGGGCGAGCGCGTAGCGCTTCACGACGAGATGATCGCCGTGCTGCGCGAGCGCGGGCCGATGAGCGCCGCCGAGCTGGCCGGCGCGGTCACCGAGCGCGGTCGCTACGCCCCGCCGCGCAGCGGCAAGGCGATCGACGCGGCCATGATCAGCCAGCGCGTGAGCAACCCGACGTATCGCTCGCGATTCGTGCGCAACGAGGGGCGCATCGGCCTCGCCGACTAGCCCGAACTCAGTCCTCGAGGATGAAGGTCACGAGGATGTTCGCCTG
>DATKDB010000086.1:0-8785 GCA_035512895.1 Binatia bacterium
CAGAACAAGAACAAGGCCGAGTCCGAGATCGAGGCGACCGAGGAGGGGAACGGCGCCGAGCTCGAACGCCTCCAGGTGCTGCCCCTCGTCGCCCTGCGTGACACCGTCATCTTCCCGGAGATGATCGTGCCGCTGCAGGTCGGCCGCGACCGCAGCGTCAAGGCGCTCGATCGGGCCGTCCGCACCTCCCAGCCCGTCGCGCTCGTCACCCAGCGCTCGAGCGAGCAGGAGGAGATCGACAGCGTCGACGAGCTGTACGCCATCGGCACCCTCGCGAAGATCGCGCAGGTCATCCGCCTCCAGGACGGCACGATCCGCGCGATCGTCCAGGGCCAGCGCCGCATCCGACTGCTCGACCTCGTCCAGACCAACCCGCACCTCGAGGCGCGCGTCGAGATCATCGACGACGCCGTCGAGAAGACGCTCGAGGTCGAGGCGCTCATGGCCTCGATCCACGGGCAGATCGAGCAGTACGTCAACTCCGGCGCCCCGGTGCCGCCCGAGGTCGCGGTCGCGGCGCGGAACATCGTCGACGGCGGGCTGCTGGCCGACATGACCGCCTACAGCCCCGAGATGACGACCGAGCAGCGCCAGGAGCTGCTCGAGACGATCGACATCGCCGATCGGCTGCGCCTGGCGAGCCAGTTCCTCGCGAAGCAGATCGAGGTCCTCGAGCTCAAGGGCCGGATCCAGTCCGAGGTCAAGTCCGAGATGGACAAGACCCAGCGCGAGTACATCCTGCGCGAGCAGATGAAGGCGATCCAGAAGGAGCTCGGCGAGGACGACCCCGCCGTCGCCGAGGCCGGCGAGCTGCGCGAGAAGGTCGAGTCATCGGCCATGCCCGAGGAGGTCAAGGAGAAGGCGCTCAAGGAGGTCGACCGCCTGGCGCGCATCCCGAGCGCCAGCCCGGAGCAGGGCGTCATCCGGACGTACGTCGACTGGCTCGTCAGCCTGCCGTGGGGCATCGAGACCGATGACAACCTCGATCTCGACGAGGCCGAGAAGATCCTCGACGAGGACCACTGGGGCCTCGAGAAGCCGAAGGAGCGGATCATCGAGTACATGGCCGTGCGCAAGCTGGCCGAGAAGATTCGCAGCCCGATCCTCCTCTTCGTCGGGCCGCCAGGCGTCGGCAAGACGAGCCTCGGCAAGTCGATCGCGCGTGCCATGGGCCGCAAGTTCGTGCGCATGAGCCTCGGCGGGATCCACGACGAGGCGGAGATCCGCGGGCACCGGCGCACGTACATCGGCGCCCTGCCCGGCCGCGTCATGCAGAACATCAAGACGGCGGGCTCCGCGAACCCGGTCTTCATGCTCGACGAGATCGACAAGGTCGGCATGGACTTCCGTGGCGACCCGTCGTCGGCGCTGCTCGAGGTGCTCGACCCGGAGCAGAACAACACGTTCGCCGACAACTACCTCGAGGTGCCGTTCGACCTGAGCAAGGTGCTCTTCATCGCGACGGCGAACATGCTCGACACGATCCCCCCGGCTCTGCGCGACCGGATGGAGGTCATCCAGCTCCCGGGCTACACGCAGCTCGAGCGGGTCCGCATCGCGGAGCGGTTCCTCGTGCCGAAGCAGCTCGAGAACCACGGACTGACCGATGAGAACCTGAAGATCGAGGAGGGCGCGCTCGTCCGCCTCATCCAGGCCTTCACGCGGGAAGCCGGGGTCCGCAACCTCGAGCGCGAGATCGCGAACATCGCGCGCAAGATCGCGCGGCGCGTGGCGGGCGACGCGAAGACGAAGGTCGTCGTCAAAGCTGACCAGCTCGAGGACTACCTCGGGCCGGGACGGTTCGAGTACGGCGAGCTCGAGGCGGAGGACCAGATCGGGATGGTGACCGGCCTCGTCGTCAGCGACGCGGGCGGCGACATCGTGCAGGTCGAGGCAACCCGCATGGACGGCAAGGACGACTTCCTGCTGACCGGCCAGCTCGGCGACGTGATGAAGGAGTCGGCGCGCGCAGGGATGAGCTACATCCGGGCCCGGACGAAGGAGCTCGGGATCGACCCGACGGCGTTCGAGAAGTCGACCGTGCACGTGCACGTCCCGGCCGGGGCGACGCCGAAGGACGGCCCGTCGGCGGGCGTCACGATGGCGACCGCCATGGCGAGCCTGTTCACCGGCAGGCCCGTCCGGCGCGACCTCGCGATGACCGGCGAGATCACCCTGCGCGGCCGCGTCCTGCCGATCGGTGGCCTGAAATCGAAGCTGCTCGCCGCGCACCTTGCCGGCGTGAAGACGGTCCTCATTCCGATGCGCAACGAGAAGGATCTCGTCGACGTTCCCGACGAGGTGCGCCAACAGCTGCGCATCGTGCCGGTGGAGAACATGGACCAGGTGCTGGCCGAGGCGCTCATCGACGCGCCGCGGCCGGCCGCCCGCATCAAGGCGGAGCGGGCCGAGCGGCAGAAGCGCGTCACGCGCCGCCCCCGTCGGCCTCGCGCGGCGAAGGAGACGCCGATCTCCGGCCCCGGCGACACGCCCGCGGAGCAGCCGCCGGCGGGCCACCCCGCATAAGCGGGTAGGCCCGATGGAGTACAAGGACTACTACGCCATCCTCGGCGTGCCGAAGACCGCCACCCAGGCCGAGATCAAGAAGGCATACCGCAAGCTCGCCCGTGAGCTCCACCCGGACACGAACACGGACCCGGACGCCGAGAAGCGCTTCAAGGAGGCGAACGAGGCGCACGCCGTCCTCGCCGACGCGGAGAAGCGGAAGCAGTACGACGAGCTCGGCGCGAACTGGCAGGCCTACGAGCAGGCCGGCTACGGCTCGGGCGGCGCGACCGACTGGGCGGGCTTCGGCGGCGCTCCCGGCGGCACGCGCTGGACGTACCGGACCGCCTCGTCCGAGGAGGCGACCGGCTTCAGCGACTTCTTTCGCCAGTTCTTCGCCGGTGCCGGCGGTGGCAGCCCGTTCGGCGGCAGCGGCGCCGGTGCTGGCGGCGGGTTCGAGTACGTCGACCTCTCCGACCTCGCCGGCGGGCGGGCACGGGCCCGCTCGATCCCATCGGCCCAGGCGACCGCGGAGGTCAGCCTGGCGGAGGTCGCGAGCGGGGCCGAGCGGATGGTCAGCGTCAACGGCCGCCGCCTGCACGTGAAGATCCCCGCCGGCGTCGGCGACGGGTCGAAGGTGAAGCTGAGCGGCGCAATCGACGGCGGCGACCTCGTCATCAACGTCCGCGTCAAGCCGGACCCGCGCTTCGAGCGCAGCGGCAGCGACCTGCGCACCGAGCTGCCGCTCACGCTCGCGGAGGCGCTCCTCGGCGCCGAGGTGCCGGTGCCGACGCCGACCGGCAGCGTCAAGCTCCGCATCCGGCCGAACACGCAGAACGGGCAGGAAATCCGCGTCAAGGGCCGCGGGCTGCCGAAGCGCGGCTCGTCGCAGAAGGGCGACCTCGTCGTCACGGCGCGCGTCGTCCTGCCGAAGCTCGATGACGAGGCCCGCGAGGAGCTGGAGCGGATCCTCGGGGCCAACCCACAGCCGGACCCGCGGCGGAAGCTGAGCTGATGCGGACGGAGCGGTTCACGCAACGGACGACGGAGGCGATCGTCAGCGCGCAGGCCCTCGCCGAGGCGGAGGGCCACGCGCAGCTCGAGGCCAGCCACCTGCTCCTCGTCCTCGCCGAGCAGCCGGACGGCGTCGTGCCGGCGGTCCTGAACCGGATCGGCGTCGGGCCGGCGACGGTCGCCGCAGCCCTGCGGGACGAGCTCGCGAAGCTGCCGAAGGTGAGCGGGGCCGCCCAGCAGCTCCAGCTGTCCAACGACGTGCGCCGCATCCTGACCGATACCCACGCCGTCGCGGAGCGCATGCACGACGAGTACGTCTCGACCGAGCACCTCCTGCTCGCCACACTGGAGGCGGGCGACAGCTCGACGGCCCGGGTCCTGCGGGACGCCGGGGTCGAGCCGGCATCGGTCCTGGACGCCCTCACCCAGATCAGAGGAAGCCACCGCGTGACGAGTGAGAACCCCGAGGCCACGTACGAGGCGCTCGCCAAGTACGGCCGCGACCTGACCGATGCGGCGCGCACCGGCGCGCTCGACCCGGTCATCGGCCGGGACGAGGAGATCCGCCGGGTCATCCAGGTGCTCAGCCGCCGGACGAAAAACAACCCCGTCCTCATCGGCGAGCCCGGCGTCGGCAAGACGGCGATCGCGGAGGGGCTCGCCCAGCGCATCGTGCGCGGCGACGTTCCCGACGGCCTGCGCGACCGGCGCGTCGTTTCCCTCGACCTCGGCGCACTCATCGCCGGCGCGAAGTACCGCGGCGAGTTCGAGGAGCGCCTGAAGGCGGTCCTCAAGGAGGTCACCGACGCGGACGGCACGATCATCCTGTTCATCGACGAGCTGCACACCGTCGTCGGGGCCGGGGCGAGCGAGGGCGCCATGGACGCGAGCAACCTCCTGAAGCCGATGCTCGCGCGTGGCGAGCTGCACTGCATCGGCGCGACGACGCTCGACGAGTACCGCAAGCACATCGAGAAGGACGCCGCCCTCGAGCGCCGATTCCAGCCGATCGTCGTCGACCAGCCGACGGTCGAGGACACGATCAGCATCCTGCGCGGCCTGCGCGAGCGCTACGAGGTCCACCATGGCGTGCGGATCACCGATGGCGCCCTCGTCGCCGCGGCCGTCCTGTCGAACCGCTACATCACCGAGCGCTTCCTGCCCGACAAGGCGATCGACCTCGTTGACGAGTCCGCGAGCCGGCTGCGCATGGAGATGGACTCGATGCCGGCCGAGCTCGACGAGATCGAGCGGCGCCGGATGCAGCTCGAGATCGAGCGCGAGGCGCTGCGTAAGGAGAAGGACGACGCGTCCAGGGCGCGCCTCGAGGCGCTCGAGCGCGAGCTGGCCGACCTGCGCGAGCGCGGCGACTCGATGAAGTCGCAGTGGGAGCGGGAGAAGGAGATCGTCGCCGCCATCCGCGCCACGCGCGAGGAGCAGGAGCGCCTGACGCCGGAGATCGAGGCCGCGGAGCGGGCCGCCGACTACGCGCGGGCGGCCGAGCTGAAGTACGGGCGCGCCGCCGAGCTGGAGAAGCAGCTGGCGGAGCAGGAGGAGCAGCTGCGCGAGCTGAAGGCGTCCGGATCGGTCCTGCTCAAGGAGGAGGTCGACGCGGACGACGTCGCCCAGATCGTCGCTCGGTGGACGGGCATCCCGGTCAGCCGCCTCATGGAGGGCGAGACCGAGAAGCTGCTCCAGATGGAGGATCGGCTGCACGAGCGGCTCATCGGCCAAGAGGAGGCGGTGACCGCCGTCTCCGACGCCATCCGCCGGGCGCGCGCCGGGCTCAAGGACCCGAAGCGTCCGATCGGCTCGTTCATCTTCCTGGGCCCGACCGGGGTCGGCAAGACGGAGCTCGCCCGCGCGCTCGCCGAGTTCCTCTTCGACGACGAGCAGGCGCTCGTGCGGATCGACATGAGCGAGTACATGGAAAAGTTCTCGACCTCGCGCCTCGTCGGCGCGCCGCCGGGCTACGTCGGCTACGACGAGGGCGGGCAGCTGACCGAGGCCGTCCGCCGCCGGCCGTACCAGGTCGTCCTCTTCGACGAGATCGAGAAGGCGCATCCCGACGTCTTCAACGTCCTGCTCCAGCTGCTCGACGACGGGCGCCTGACCGACGCGCAGGGCCGCACGGTCGACTTCAAGAACACGGTCATCATCATGACCTCGAACCTCGGGTCGGCGGCGCTCATCGAGGCCGCCGAGGCCGGGCCCGATGCCTTCGAGGGCGCCGCGGAGCAGGTGCGACTGGCGCTGCGCGAGCACTTCCGCCCCGAGTTCCTCAACCGCGTCGACGAGATCATCGTCTTCCGCCCGCTCGACGAGACGCAGCTGCGCGAGATCGTCGGGCTCCTCGTCCAGAATGTCGCGGAACGGGTCTCGGACACCGGCATCACCCTCGACGTGACCGATGACGCGCTCACGCTGCTCGCGCGGGAGGGCTACGACCCGGTCTACGGCGCGCGCCCGCTGCGCCGCGCGATCCAGCGCCACCTCGAGAACCCGCTGTCGCGCCGGCTGCTCGCCGGCGAGTTCGCTCCGGGCGACACGGTCCGCATCGACGCCGGGACCGATGGCGAGCTGACGTTCAACGGCTCGTCGGAGCCCGCACGAGCAGCGCGTCGATCGGTCGCGCCCGGCAGCTCTCCTTTGACGCTGCACTGACGCGCTCCGCCAAGGTCACCGACGTGTCGAACTACGTCGAGATTCACGCCGACGATTGGCGCTTTCAGCCGCGGGTGGCAGCCGTCTGCGTCTGGCGGGACCACGTTCTGCTACAGGGCGCGCTCGACGGCGCCTTCTGGGTGCTGCCCGGCGGCCGACTCCTGCCGCTGGAGCTGACGGCGGATGCGCTGGTTCGGACGATGCGCTGGGAAATCGGGCAGGAAGTGATGGTTCACCGGCTGCTGTGGGTGATGGAGTATGTCACCCCGATGGGCCGCCGGCAGGTCCATGAACTGGGCTTCTACTACGCCATCGGCCTGCCCGAGGACAGCCCGTTCTTCGACCTGACGCGGGACCACGCGGGGGTGGAACGCGGCCGCGACCTGGTCCTGCGCTGGTTCCCGGTCGATGCGCTGACGGACCTGCCGCTCTTCCCGGAGTTCCTGCGCACGGCGGTGCGAGTCATGCCAGACAGCCCGCAGCACATCGTCCGGGTGGACATCGAACCCGCGACCTGACGCGGCGACGACGAGGCCTAGACGAGGGCCAGGCGGTCGAGCGGGAACGGCGGCAGCGCCAGCGGCTTCACCGCCAGGCGGACGAGGAGGAGCGGCGAGTCATCGGCCGCCGATCGGTTCGCGTGCAGCACGCCGCAGCCGGTACATCGGTGGATGAGGACCCACTCGCCCTTGCCGCGGACGGTGATCGCGATCGGCTCCATCCCGGAGCCGCATTCGTCGAGCATAGCGCGGTCGCCCGGCCGGTCGTCGACGTGGCGAGACCAGAGGCAGGTCGGGCAATGGTTGCGATGCTGCGTGCCGGAAGCATCCGACAGCACGTCGGAACGGCAGTTGACGCAGCGGAACGAGCTCGGTTGTCCTCGCGGCCGATGACGGTCGCGACGGCGGGATGGACGGGGCTGGCTCAAGGGAATCGTTCTCCAGGAGAGCGCGGAAGGATGGACGCATCGGTCTCGCGTCGCGCATCGGTCCCGGATATGACGAGGACCGCCCCGGCGGGCGGCCCGACTGGCGAGCTGCTGAACGTTCAGCGAGCTATCTGCCGGCGAGCTCCGTCCGGAGGCGCGACGCGCGAAGAACCGTCCCTGCGGTCTTGCTCATGTCGTCCTCCTCGTGGCTGCGTGGTCGCGGGTTCGGCGACCCGTCGGGCCGGACTGTACGCGCGGAAGCGCTCCGACGTCAAGGCCCGGCCCCAGCGACCCCTACCGGTGTTTGCGGCGGCGTCCGGCGGGGGTCGGCTTCGAGCGCTCGCGCTCCGTCCGTCGCGGTGGCGGGACGAAGCGGCGGCGGCGGATCTCGTCGTTCGCGGAGCCGATGCGCTCCGGGAAGCGAACGAAGACGGCGTACGCGGCGATCCCCATCCCGGTCAGCACGATCGCGAGCTGCAGGATGAACGGGACGCCGATGACGACGAGCAGCGGGATGACGCCCCAGGTGACGATGATCGGCCAGAAGACCCACTCGTGGAGGGCGAGGAGCTCAGGGTAGCGGCGGTATCGGCGCTGCGCGAGGTTGTACACGACGATGGCGCCGACGGTGATGACGAGCCCGGCAATCCACATCAACGTGAAGAGGTCCGGGTACGTGAGGGGCGTGAAGGGATCGGTCAGGACGTTCATGCGGCGCGGAGTCTAGCACGGCCCCTATAATCGGTCCCCCGACGCACCATCGGCCGTCAGCACGCTCAAAGGATGTCGATTGCGCGCCCTCCTCTCCGTCAGTGACCGTGAAGGCATCGTCGAGCTCGCCCGCGGTCTGACCGACGCCGGCATCGAGTGCTTCGCGACCGACGGCACCCGCGCCCACCTCCTCGAAGCGGGCCTGGACGCCATCCGCCCGGTCGCCGAGCTGACCGAGACGAACGAGATCCTCGGCGGACGCGTGAAGACGCTCCACCCGAAGATCTTCGCCGGCCTCCTCGCCCGGCGGGACCAGCCCGACCACCTCGCCCAGCTCGCCGAGCAGGGCATCGAGCAGATCGACCTCGTCGTCGTCAACCTCTACCCCTTCGCCCAGACGGTCCGAGAGCCGGGCGCGACGCTCGACCAGGCGCTCGAGAAGATCGACGTCGGCGGCGTGGCGCTCCTGCGGGCCGCGGCGAAGAACTTCCCGGGCGTCGCCGCGGTCTCGAGCCCGACGCAGTACGCATCGGTCATGCGCGACGTGAAGCAGCAGGGCCAGGTCAGCCCGGAGACGCGCCAGAAGCTCGCCGCGGAGGCGTTCGCGCTGACCGCCAGCTACGACGCGCAGATCGCGAGCTACCTGAACGCCGAGACGGGGACCGTCTTCCCGACCCGGCTGACGATGGTCGTCGAGAAGAAGGCGGACCTGCGCTACGGCGAGAACCCGCACCAGCTCGGCGCCTTCTACACCGATCCGGCGCACGCCGGCGGCAGCATCAGCAGCGCGCACCAGATCGCCGGCAAGGACCTCAGCTTCAACAACCTGCTCGACCTCGACGCGGCGTGGAGCATCGCGGCCGACTTCCGCACCCCGGCGGTCTGCATCGTCAAGCACGGCAACCCGTGCGGGCTGGCGAGCGTCGTCGACCTGCCCGAGGCGTTCCGCCTGGCGCTCGAGGG
>DATKDB010000087.1:0-5847 GCA_035512895.1 Binatia bacterium
CCGATCATCAGGTCCCCGACCCCTGGGGTCCCCTCGCTCGGGGCGACGAGGTTCGGCAGGTTCGGCCCCACGACCGCTCCGATCGTTCCTGCCCAGACGACCGTACCCACCGCGCGGCCCCGGTCGACAGCGGCGACGAGGTCCGCCGCCGCGTAGCGCGACAGCTGGGCGGCAGCGTTCGCGAACCCGAACCCGACGAACGCGCCGAACAGGAGGAGCAGGGCGGGCAGCACACTCGCGCTCAGCGCCAGGGCAGCCACGGCGAGCATTCCGCCGACGACCCCCGCGGCGAGCCCGACGAGCAGACCAAGCCGGCGTCCGCGGCGCGCCATGATCATCGATAGCAGCGCAGCTCCCGCGGCAGTGCCGATCGTCCCGATCGCGGCTGGCAGGCCAGTCAGCCCACGCGACTCGGTGATGACGAAGATGGCAACCGTGCCCACGGTGAAGGCGGCGATGAACCCGATACCGGTGAACGCCACCGCGGTGAAGTAGATCCAGACGGCACGCGGCAGCGCGGCTCGGCGACTACCAGGCGTTTCCTCGGACATGGGCGCGAGTGTAGTGCAGAGGACGTCGACGTCCGACAACGGTGGAAAGGAGAGCAGATGACTTGGCGCGATACGCTCCCCCGCCCACGCTCGGTGCCACAGCGCATCAGCCGGGACTCCGACGTCGGCTGCTCTATCCACTGAGCTACGTGGCGCCGCCCCCCTTCTCCGACGATCCGGCCAGATCGAACTATTCAGCCCGCGGGCGACGCCATACGCTGTGACGGAGCCAGACGGGCTCCGCACCGGGAGGCAGCGATGGATCGCTCTCTGGTGGAGCAGGCACGCCGAGGCGACCGCGAGGCATTCACCACCCTCGCGTTCGAGTTGAGCGATCGCCTGTTCGCGGTCGCGCATCGGATCCTGCGCGACTTCGACTCCGCCGGCGATGCGCTCCAGGTGACGCTCCTCCGCCTGTGGCGCGACCTGCCCAGCCTTCGTGACCCGGACCTCATCGAGGCCTGGGCCTACCGAGTGCTGGTGCGGGCGTGCCATGACGAACTGCGGAAGCGGCGACGGCAGGCGCCCGCGCTCCATCTGCTCGATGTAGATGACGCCGAGCCCGATGCCTCCGCCGCGGTGGCAGACCGCGAGCAGCTCGAACGGGCGTTCCGGACGCTCAGCACCGAGCAGCGTGCCGCGATCGTGCTGCAGTACTACCGCGGTCTGACCCTTGACGAGATCGCCGAGATCCTGCACGTGCCGGTTGGCACGGTTCGGTCCCGGCTCCATTACGCGAAGCGCGCTATGCGCGCGGCCATCGAGGCCGATGCGCGGAAGCCAGCCCGAGAGGGACGACCCGCATGACCCGACAGTCCGACTTCGATCACCTCGTCACCGAATGGCTCGACGAGGGTGCCGAACGGGCACCTGAACGGTTCGTGTGGGCCGCCCTCGAGGATGTCGAGCGCACTCCGCAGCGCGGCGCCTGGGTGGCGTCGACGGAGGAGTTCCTCATGCAGCTCAAGCGTGCGGCGCCCGTGCTGGGCATCGCAGCGGCGGCGGTGGTCCTGGTCATCATCGCCTCCCAGATCATCGAGACGCGCAACGTGGGCGACCCCGAACCAACGCCGCGGGCCTACACCGAAGAGGACGTCGAAGCCGTCGTCATGACCGAGGCAAACGCACCCGACGGCATGACCGTCGAGTACGAGAATCAAACGACCGGGTTCGCGGCCCTGCTGGTTCCCCTTAAGCCGGGCGGAGAGACGATCGACAGGACGGGCTTCTTGGACGCGCTGTCCGTTGAGCTCGGCACATCGATGGGGGGATTCACGTCATGGTCGGCCCTGTTCGAGTCGGCCGATGCCGCTCAGCAGGCCTACGACTTCCTCGTCACCGAGCACGAGTCTCCGGAAGGCTGGGGGCTCGCGGCGTCCCGGGAGGACCCGAAACTCGGCGAGGAGAGTGTGATGTGGACCGGCCGGCAATACGACATGGCCTCGGCCCGCACCATCCTGTGGCGGCAGGGCAACCTGCTCCTCGCCGCAGTCGGATGGGCCGACTGGGAACCGGAGGAGGTCCGGCTGATCGCCGATCAGATGGCAGACCGGGCGAGGTAGCAGAGCGACCCCCGGCGGTCGGCTCCTCCGAGAGCCGACCGCCGTTGCGACCGGAGTGGGTGGCAGGCGAGCCGCTCAACGGGACGGGGAGAGTGGGAGCCACGCGGCCGGCTCGAATCAGTCGGTGAACCCGGTCGAGAGGAAGAAGGGCGGCACGCAGCTGCCGAGATCGCGGCTTCCGGGTGGCGGCGCCCCGTCCTCGTAGTACCCGCCGCCCATCCTGACGGGCAGCGGCAACAACGCAACCACACTGGCATCTGCTGAGCTGTACGACCCCATCAGCGGGACCTGGACCACCACCGGGAACATGGTCGAGGCTCGCGACGGTCAGACGGCCACGCTGCTGGCCGATGGGACGGTCCTCGTGGCCGGCGGGCAATCCGTCAGCGACAACGAAAGCCAAGGCAACCTGGCCTCTGCCGAGCTGTACGATTCCATCAGCGGAACCTGGACCGCCACCGCGGACATGATCGAAGCGCGCTACGGCCACAGGGCCACGCTGCTGCTTGACGGACACGTCCTGGTGACAGGCGGCGGCAGCACGTCATCATCCGCCGAGCTGTACGGCTCTGACGGACGCTCGTGATGCGGCGTGGGCGGGTTCGTGGCCAACGGGCTGGGGGCCACTGCGAGTCCTGCGACTAGGTCCTCACCCGCACGCCGAGCTCACCACAGGGCGAGGCCGGTCTCCTCGTCCGGCATGCGCACGAGCGTCACGCCGGCAAGCTCGCGGATCATCACCTCGGCGGCGAACACCTCGCAGCCGCGCATGAGATGGCCCCCGACGGTCGCGCCGGACGCATCGGCGAACGTCGCGTGGGCGTGGAGGAACGGGCGGTCGTCGCGGAGGCTGACGTTGCCGGTAAATCCGACGATCTCGTGGTGCGTCGCCGACTCGAGCTCACGGTACCGGTGCCCGTCCTGCTCGTAATAGGCGTATCGCGCGTGGCGCACGGCACCGATGACCGTCACCTGGGCGGCGAGGATGCCGCGCTCGACGCAGAATCGCTCGATCTCCTCGACGAGGTCGCTCCCCGTGGCGAGGCGACCGGCGAAGCCGCGGCCGGCGCGGACCTCTGACAATCCGACTGGCATCGGTGCTCCTATTCGAAGTGCTTCAGGTTGCTCACGATCGGCAGGGACGCCGCCACGCGCGCCGGGTACAGGCCGGCGAGCGCCGCAACGCCCGTGCCAACGAGGAGGACGGCCACAAGGAGCGGCCACGACAGGCGAACGCCGTCGACGAGCTGGGTCGAAGCCGCGCCGTTGACGAGCGCGAGGGCAACGAGGAGCCCGGTCACGACGGCGAGGGCGCCGGCGATGGCGCCCATGATCGCGGCCTCGGCGACGACCATGGCCTGGACCTGGCCGACGGTCATGCCGTGCGAGCGCAGGATCGCGATCTCGCGGACCCGCTCACCGATGCCGACGCCGAGCGTGTTGACGATGCCGAGTGCGCCGATGACGACGGCGACGAGCGCGAGCGCGTCGAACAGGCCGGTGAGCCGGTCGAGCGAGCCGGCGAGCTCGCCGGCGAGGTCGCGCGCGGTGAGCGGCTCGGCCGCGAGCTGGACGGCTGTCTCGCGGACGGCGGCGGTGAAGGCCGAGTCGGCGACGTCGGGCTGGCCGACCATGATCCACAGGGAGGCGGACGTGACGCCGAACCGCTCGCGCGCATCGGCCGTGCTGACGAGCAGGGCTCCCTCGGCGGTCCGCGCCGGCAGGGAGTGCTCGACGAGCCCGGCCACCGTGAACTCGTGGATCGGTCCACCCGGCTTGGCCAGCCCGATCGGGTCCCCCACCTCGATCCCCGCCCGACGCGCGAGCGCGACGGGGACGAGCACCCCTCCCCCGTTGCGGAGCGCGGCGTACGCATCGGCACGGCGCACGCCACTGACGAGGAGCGCGTCCTCGTCCTGGAAGACGTTCGGGTCGATCCCGGCCAGAGCGGCCTCTTCCTGCGCGCCATCGGTGACCCGGATGATCGGTGCCTCGAGCACCGGGCTCGCGACGAGCAGGCCGGGGGGCGCGGCGAATGTCGGCCGGAAGGTCTCGACGTCGAGCGGCAGGCTGGCGCGGATGGCGTGGCCGCCGGGCAGGATCGACTCGACGCGTCGCTCGGTTCCGGCCCGTGCCGACTCGGCGACCGTGCCGAGGGCGACGACCGCGGAGAGAGCGATCATCATCGCGCCGACGGTCAGCCCGGTCCGGGCGCGATCGCGCGAGAGGTTGGCCCGCCCGAGCAGCCCCTGTGCGGCGAAGAACCACTCGAACGGCCGGCCGATGAACCGGCTCAGCGGCTCGAGGACGAAGGCCGTCCCGACGGCACCGCCGATGAGGAGGCCGAGGGACAGGACGACGGGCAGGATGGCGGCCGTCGTCCCGCTCGAGGCCACGAGCAGGAGCCCGCCCGCGGCGACGACCAGCTCGGCGAGGACGAGCGGGCGAAGCCGGTCCACGAGGCCGCGGTCCGAGCGACGGGACGGACGGAGCGCGTCGAGCGGCGAGAGTTGGGCGGCGCGCGCCGCCGGCACGATCGCCCCGACGAGGGTGACGGCCAGGCCGAGGAGCAGGGCCACGCTCAGCCCGCCGAGCGGCAGCGGCAACCCGACGACGAGGATGGCGCGCGTCGAGGCGAGGAAGCCGATCATCGCCGCGGCCAGCACGATGCCGCCGAGGATGCCGGCCACGCTGCCGATGACGCCGAGCGCGAGGGCCTGGCGCAGGACGATGCCGAGCACCTGGCGTGAGGTCGTGCCGGCGGCGCGGAGCAGGCCGAGCTCGCGCGTCCGCTCCCCGACCGTCATCGCCATCGTGTTGCCGACGAGGAACGCGCCGACGACGAGAGACACCGCGCTGAAGAGGAGCGCAACGGCGATGAAGTCCTCCTGCGCCGAGGCCAGCGGCGCGGCCGCCTCGGCCGCGGTCTCAACGATGAACGGCTCATCGAGCGTGGCGGTGACGCGGTCGAGCGCCGCCTGCGCCGGCTCATCACCGAGGTCGAGATCGAGCGCGCGGATCGGAGCGGGGATCTCGAACGAGGCATCGAGCGTCGAGCGCGAGATGATGAGCAGCTCGCCGTTGTCGCGCGCGGCGAGGCCGGTGTCGGCCACGAGGCCGATGAGCCGCAGCGGCGGCATGCCCTCGCGTCGCCCCGACAGGAGCAGCTGGTCGCCCAGCTCGAGCCCGCTGCGAGACGCCCATGAGGCCGGGGCAAGGACGTCGGTCGGGCTGTCGGGCGAGAGCGGCACCCCCGCGACGAGGTTCGGGTCGCGGACGAGCGCGTCGACCTCGGGATCGATGCCGAGCACGAGGAGCGTGAATACGCGCTCCTCCTCGCCCGGGGCGGTGGACACGGTCAGGCGGCGCTCCGACACCGGTGCGACCGCCTCGACACCGGGCAGCGCGCGCAGGGCCTGGACGGTGCGTGGCCGGAAGCCCTCGTCCTCGAAGGCGCGCAGGCGCACGTCGGCACGGCCGAGGAGGTCGGCGGTCGCGCTACGGAGCGCCTGCTCGGAGGCGGCGCCGGTGATGATCGTCGCGGTCACGACGGCCACGCCGAGCGCGATCCCGATGATCGCGAGCGTCGTCCGCAGGGGGCGGGCGAGGAGCCCGCGCCAGGCGATCGTCGCCAGGCGCATCGGCCCCTAGAGCCCCAGCTCGGAGAGGCGGCGGATGAGCGGGCGCGCCTCGTGATCCTTGCGCCGCCCGAGCGTGATCTCGTCGCGCAGCTC
>DATKDB010000088.1:0-24994 GCA_035512895.1 Binatia bacterium
GCGAGGCCGAGCCGTTTGCCACCGGCTTCCTGCCGGATGGCGCCGACGACGCGCTCGGCCGCCCGGTCGGCGTGGTCGTCGGGGCCGACGGCGCGCTGTACGTGAGCGACGACAAGGCCGGGTTCATCTACCGCATCACAGGCCCGACCAGCGCATCGGG
Organism: Binatia bacterium; assembly: GCA_035512895.1. Classification (GTDB taxonomy): domain Bacteria; phylum Chloroflexota; class Limnocylindria; order QHBO01; family QHBO01; genus JACDBZ01. The sequence continues at coordinate 161 of DATKDB010000088.1, forward strand.
TAGCATCGGGCACCCTTGAGCGCGAACAGGCTGCGCGCGGAGGCAGAGGGCTTCCCCGTCTGGTCGTGAAGAGGGCCGAGCTGGCCGGGCGGGCGACTCGCGGCTCACGGCCTTCCCCACCGCGGTGAACCGCACCCAACCACTCCGACGGCCCCGTACGGGGGTCCTGGCGGGTACTGCATCGCACCCCACCCGGGCGAAAGAGGGCGATTCGGGGCTCCGTGTTCGTCTCTCCCCGACATGACCCCGGGGGAGGAACAGCCCATGGCGACCGGTCGCTCGTCGGCCCATGCTCACCGCCGACAGCGATATGCCACGGAGGATCGATGGACCTGGACGGGTGGGGGGAGGCGAGCGCGGGCGGCTCCGACCATCGCGGCCATCAGGCCCGCGCGTTGGCGCGGACCGGTGTCCCTACCGTGCTCGTCGCGGCGATCCTTGCCTCGCTCCTCATGCTCGGACAGGCTCCCCTCCTGTTCGCGGACGTCGCGGGCTGGTCGCTGACGGCGAGCCCGACCGCGATCCAGGCGGGGAACACGCATGACATCGAACTCCGCCTGACCGACACCGACAGCTCCGGCGACATCGGATGTCTTCGGCTCATGGTCCCCGCGCGGGGAGTCGTCGTGGACGTCGAGGTGACCGGAACGAGCGCGTCCTCACCATGGGTGGCATCGGTGAGCCGCGCCGGCTCGACGACCATCCGGGTCTCCAACGACGACGGAAACGGCAAGCTCAACGAGCACGATTGGGTCGACTTCGTCGTGCGGCTTCATATGCAACCACCGGGGACCTACGTTCTGACGGGAGACGTCGTCCAGAACGACGACTGCACCGGCAGCTCCTTCCTGTCGTCGATCGCGATCCCCCTCGACGTGTACGCGGGCTCGGACCCGGGTGCCACGGCCACGCCGACACCCACCCCGACGCCGACGCCCACCCCGACACCCGAGCCCACGCCCACCCCGACGCCCGAGCCCACGCCCACCCCCACCCCGACGCCTGCGGCGACAGCGACGCCGGCCGAAAGCTCGGTCTCGGCGCCCACGGCCGCGCCGGCGCCGGTGGCCAGCCCAACGGCAGAGCCCGTGGCCGTGCAGCAGGAGGCGCCGGCCACCTCGGAACCGATCGAGGACGAACCTGATGTGACGGCTGCCCGTCCGCCGAGCCCGCCCGACCCGACGCCGCTTCCCGCCCCCGCGGCCGTGGCCAGCACCGCGCCCGTTCCGGCAGCCACCGTCACCGCGCCGGTCGCCGCCCCGGAGGAGCAGAGCGCCGTGGAACAGACGGTGCAGGCGGCGATGGGCGGGGTGCTGCACATGGTCCGGCCGGCGGCGCTCGTCGCGGTCGCCACGGAGTTCACCTTCCCGCTGCTGCTCGCCCTCGCGGTGCTCGGCTACCTGGTGGCGCAGGGCTTCGTCGATCGTCGGGACCCGAAGCTGCGCATCGCTCCGCAGAACGTCGTCGAGACGCTTCTGCCGTTCCGCGGGGAGGACGAGCTGTGAGCGTGCAGCACCCGCCCTACGACGAGTACACGGCGCTGAGCGACCGCATGGGCCACCTTCTCTTCCTGCGCGTCGCGCTCGCGACGATCACCCTCGTGTGGGCCGCGATTCGACCGGAGTCGCTCGGCACGACGTACACGACGCTGCTCAGCCTGTGCGGCTCCTACCTCCTGGTGTCCACGCTGGCGGAGCTCGGACGGCGCCGGGCGGGACGCTTCGGATTCGCGGTGATGAGCGGCATGCTCACGATCGACGGCATCTACCTCGCCGCCGCCATGTACCTCACCGGCGCGACGCAGAGCCCGATCCTCTTCCTCATCTACCTCCACCTCGTGGCGGTCTCGCTGCTGGCCTCGTACCGAACTGGCCTGAAGATCGCCCTCTGGCACTCGCTCCTGCTCTTCGTCGTGCTGTATGCGCAGGTCGCGGCACTCATTCCCGCCGTCGACGTGACGCCGGAGCTCGGCATCGGCTTCGACCGGATGCCGGTGCTGCACGTCACCTCGTTCTGGCTCTTCGCGCTCGCGACATCCGTCTTCTCGGCCATGAACGAGCGCGAGCTGCGCCAGCGCCGAACGGACCTGCAGGCGCTCGTCGACGTCGGGAACCGGCTCGACGACGTGACCGATCCGGTGCTCCAGGCCCGCGTCGTCCTGGATGGGCTCGTCACGCGCTTCGGGTTCGAGCGTGGGCTCGTGGTCGGCGCCGCGGAAGGCAGCCTGATCGTCCTCGCCTCGCGCGGGGCCGGCGAGTGGTCCGGCACCGCCGAGGCGGACGCCGTCATCCGCCGGTCGTGGGAGTCCCGGGATCTGCTCCCGGTCAAGCGCGTGAGCCCCGAGCACAACCCGATGCTGGCCGCCACCATGCCGGGTGCGCGCAACCTCCTCATCTCGCCGATGATGGCGGACGGCCGCCCGGTCGGAGCCATCGTCGTCGAGCATCGGTCCCGATCGGTCTTCGGCGTCGAGCGGCGCGTGGCATCGGTGCTGAAGCAGTTCTCGGCGGCAGCCGCATTGAACCTGCGCAATGCGGTCCTCCTGCGCCACGTCCAGGACCTCGCGGAGCGTGACTCGCTCACCGGCGCCGCCAACCGGCGCATGTTCCAGCTGACCCTGGAGCGGACGATGCGCAACCACGATCCGGCCCATGACCGGACGGGGGTGGCGGTCCTGTTCATCGACCTCGACGACTTCAAGGTCATCAACGACACGCTCGGCCACGCGGCCGGCGACTCGCTGCTCATCGCGGTCATCGAGCGGATCTCGGACCTCGTTCGCGTCGGGGACCTCGTCGCGCGCCTCGGTGGCGACGAGTTCGCGATCCTGACCGATGACGAGCCCCACCTGCGCCGGACCCGGGCCATGGCCGAAAGGCTCGTGCGCGAACTGCGCGTGCCGTACGTGATCGCGGACCACACGATCACGGTCAGCGCCAGCATCGGCATCGCGAGCGCCGGCGAGGCCGGCCGTGACGCCCAGGAGATCGTGCGCAACGCCGACGTGGCGATGTACATGGCCAAGGCGAACGGCAAGGCCGGCTATGCCGTCTTCGACCCCGGGATGCACGCCTCGGTCCGCGCGCGGCACGAGCTCGGGGCCGAGCTCCAGCTTGCCGTCGACCTGGGCCAGCTGCGCCTCGTCTACCAGCCGATCATCGCCTTCGACACGGGCCGCATCGCGGGCTTCGAGGCGCTCGTGCGATGGCAGCATCCCGAGCGTGGTGTCGTCGTGCCCGGTGAGTTCATCGAGATCGCCGAGGAGAACGGCGCCATCCTGCCGATCGGCCGCTGGGTGTTGCGCGAGGCCTGCGAGCGGGCCGTGGCGTGGCAGACCGCCGGTATCGTCTCGGACAGCCTCTTCATGTGCGTCAACGTCTCGGCCCGTGAGATCCAGCAACCGGGCTTCGTCGGGGCGGTCGAAGAGGCGCTCGCCTGGGCGGGCCTCGACGGGTCGCGGCTCATCCTCGAGATCACCGAGACCGCCCTGATCAAGGCCACCGCGACGACGGTCGACACGCTCGAAGCCCTGCGCTCGCTCGGCGTGCGCGTCGTGATCGACGACTTCGGGACCGGCTACTTCTCGCTGAGCCACCTCCGCCAGTTCCCGGTCGACGCCCTGAAGATCGCCAGCGAGTTCGTGCAGGTCGCGAAGGGCGACTCGCGGTCGGCGGCCCTCGCAGGCGCCATCGTCGCGCTGGGTGAGTCGCTCGACATCGCCACGGTGGCCGAGGGGATCGAGACGAAGCAGCACGCGGACCGCATGCGCGAGCTCGGCTGCACGTACGGCCAGGGCTACTTCTTCGCGAAGCCGATGAGCACTTCCGAGATCAAGGCCGGGGTGGACGGGCTCGCCACCAACCACACCTGGCTGCCCGAGGAGCGGCGGGCCCCCACACGCCGCCGCCGGTCGCTTCCCGCGCCCACCGGCCAGGAGACCGCGGCGTGAGGTCGCGCGCCATCGGCTAGCATCCGTGCTCCATGAGCACGAAGGCGCTGCCGACGCAGCAGGACGACTTCCCCGGCTGGTACGTCGAGGTCGTGAAGCGGGCCGAGCTGGCCGAGCACGGCCCGGCCAAGGGCTCGATGATCATCAAGCCCCACGGCTACGCCATCTGGGAGCTGACCCAGCGCGCGCTCGACGATCGGTTCAAGGCCACCGGCCACGAGAACCTGTACTTCCCGCTCCTGATCCCGATGAGCCTCCTCGGCAAGGAGGCGGACCACGTCGAGGGCTTCGCGCCCCAGGTGGCGGTGGTCACGCACGGCGGCGGGCAGGAGCTCGACGAGCCGCTCGCCATCCGGCCCTCGTCGGAATCGATCATCTGGGACACCTACAAGCGCTGGATCCAGAGCTACCGCGACCTGCCGCTGCTCTACAACCAGTGGTGCAACGTCATGCGCTGGGAGATGCGCACCCGGCTGTTCCTGCGCACCTCTGAGTTCCTGTGGCAGGAGGGCCACACCGCCCACGCCAGCGCCGACGAGGCCATGGCCGAGACGCTGCGCATGCTGGACATCTACCGGGAGGTCTCCGAGGACGTGCTCGGCATTCCGGTCCTTCCCGGCCGAAAGTCGCCCGGCGAGCGCTTCCCCGGCGCCGTCGAGACGTACACGATTGAGGGGCTCATGCGCGACGCGAAGGCGCTTCAGTGCGGCACGAGCCACTTCCTGGGGCAGAACTTCGGCAAGGCCTACGACGTGACCTTCCTGAACGCCGATGGCGAGCAGGAGCACGCCTGGGGAACCTCGTGGGGCTTCAGCGCCCGGATGGTCGGCGCGACGATCATGGCCCACGGCGACGACGCCGGCCTGCGCCTGGCCCCGGCCGCGGCTACCGATCCAGGTCGTCATCGTGCCGATCCACCAAACCGACGAGGAACGGGCGTCGGTGGCGGGCGTCGCCGAGAAGCTGCGCGCCGACATCGCCGCGACGGGCGTCCGCGTCCGCCTCGACGACCGCGACCAGCACCGCCCGGGCTACAAGTTCGCCGAGTGGGAGCTCAAGGGCGTCCCGCTGCGCGTCGAGCTCGGGCCGCGCGACGTGGCCGCCGGCCGCGCCGTGATCGTCTCGCGCCTGGACGGCGACAAGGAGGAGGTTGCCCTGGGCGGCCTGGCCGTCGGCCTCGGCGAGCGGCTGGCATCGGTCCAGCGCGCGCTGTTTGCCGACGCCCTCGCCTTCCGCGAGGCGAACACGCACCGGGCCGGCAGCTTCGATGAGCTCGCTGCGGGCGTCGAGGAGCGGGGCGGCTTCTGGATCGGGCCGTGGTGCGGCGAGGCGGCGTGCGAGGCTGAGATCGCGGCGAAGACGAAGGCGACGATCCGCTTCCTGCCGATCGAGCCGACGGACCCGGGCGCGCCATGCATCCACTGCGGAAAGCCCGGCATCGACGTCGCCACCTGGGCGCGGGCGTACTGACCGATGCGAGCTGCCCGTGCCGTAACGCTTGGCGCTAGCATCGGTCCATGAGCGTCTCCGCCGAACCGCACATCGTCTCGATCGAGGAGATCCGCGAGGCGGCCGAGCGCATCCGCGGCGTCGCCACCCGCACCCCGCTCCTGCGCTGGGACGACACGACCTGGCTGAAGCCGGAGTCACTCCAGCCCGTCGGGGCGTTCAAGATGCGTGGCGCGTACAACAAGGTCGCATCACTGACCGATGCCGAACGCGCCCGCGGGGTCGTCACGTACTCGTCGGGCAACCACGCGCAGGCCGTCGCCCGCGCGGCGCGCCTGCTCGGCGCCAGCGCCGTCATCTGCATGCCGCGCGACGCGCCCCGCATCAAGATCGAGGGGGTCGAGCGCGACGGCGCCGAGATCGTCCTCACCGGCAACGACTCGCAGGAGCGTCACGACCGGGCGCTGGCCCTCGTCGAGGAGCGTGGCCTCGTCATGGTCGAGCCGTACGACGACCCGGCCATCATCGCCGGGCAGGGCACCTGCGGCCTCGAGATCGTCGAGGACCTGCCGGGGGTGACGAGCGTGCTCATCCCGACCTCGGGGGGCGGCCTCAGCGCCGGCGTCGCGACCGCCGTCAAGGCCCTGGCTCCATCGGCCCGGGTGCTCGGCGTCGAGCCGGAGCTCGCGGCCGACGCGAAGGAGTCGCTCGAGCGTGGCGAGCTCGTCACCTGGACCGCCGAGCAGACCGGCCGGACGATGGCCGATGGCCTGCGCACGAACTCGCTGGGGCCGCTGCCGTTCGAGCACCTGCGGCGCTTCATGGACGGCATCGTCACGGTGAGCGAGGACGAGATGGCCGAGGCCATGCGCCAGCTTGCCCGGAGGGCGCGCCTCGTGGTCGAGCCCTCGGGCGCCGCCGCCATGGGCGCCCACCTGGCCGGCCGCGCGCCGCGAACGGACGGCGACGACGCGCGCGTCATCGTGATCAGCGGCGGGAACGTGGATCCAGAGCTCTACCTGCGCATCCTGGCGGGGTGATCCGCGGCTCACGCCGCCACGCGCTCAGCCGCCGAGCAGGATCTCGCGCGCGCGGTCCAACTGCGGATCGGCTTCGGAGTCGGGGTCCTCGGGCGCCAGGACACGCACGTCGGGCTGGATGCCGTCCGGCGCCGCCGAATTGTGATCGGGCGTGAACCAGCGGTCCGTCGTCAGGCGCAGGCCGCCGCCGTTGGGAAGGTCGTTCCAGACCTGGACCGTGTTCTTGCCGAAGGTCGGCTCGCCAACGATCGTGGCGCGCCCGGTCTCCTGGAGCGCCGCCGCCACGATCTCGGAGGCGGATGCCGATCCACCGTCGACGAGCACGACGACCGGGACCTCGTCGGACTGCAGGACGCCGGAGCCCGCCTCGTAGCGCTGGACGTCGCCGCCCGACTCGATCGTGAAGAGCAGCTCACCGCGCGGAACGAACTGGCTCGCGATGTCGCGCGCCGTGAAGACGAACCCGCCGGGGTTCCCGCGCAGGTCGAAGATGATCGCCGTGGCCCCCTGGTCGAGCAGGGAGACGAGCGCATCGCGGAACCGATCCGTCGCGCGGTCCGTGAACGAGGTCAGCCGAACGTACCCGATCCCGTCGGCGAGCAGCTCTTCGTGGACCTCCTGGAGGTCGATGACCGCGCGAGTGATCGTGATATCGAGCCGATCGCCGGCGCGCTCGACCGTGAGCGTGACATCGGTGCCGGCCTCGCCGCGAACCTCGAAGACGAGCGCGCTCACCGACTCGCCGATCGTCGACGTGCCGTCGATCGCGACGATGTGGTCGCCGGCGCGGAGACCGGCCGCCTCGGCCGGCGAGCCCTCGAGCGGCGCGACGATCACCATCGCGCAGGTCTCGGTCACGACCGTGCAGGAGGCCAGGTCGTCGGGGTCGGCCAGGTTCTCGATGCCGACCTCGGCGCCGATGCCGCTGAACTCGCCGGACAGGTCGTCGAGCGCCTCGCCGTACTGGCTCGGCGGCAGGTAGCCCGAGTAGGGATCCTCGAGGCCGTACTCGATCATGCCGCGCACGGCTCCGTCGACGAGCTCCTCGTCGGTGACCTCGTCGACGTACTCGCCCTTGATCTGGGCGTACGTCTCGCACAGGACGGCGAAGGCCTCGGACGGCGCCGCGCACGACACCGTCTCGAGCACCGGCGTCTGGCGTGGGCTCGCCTCGGGCGTCGCGGCCTCGGACGGCACGCCGACCGACGGCGCCCCGCTGCCCGACGGACCGCCGGCGACGCCGGCGGTCCCACCGACGACGAGGCCGGCGACGAACGTGGCCGCCCCAAAGAGGAGCAGGACGGCGATGAGCACCGCCGCGGCGGCGGGGGAAGAGCGGCGCGAAGAAGGGGTGAGCGTCATGGGGATCCGTCCTGTGGCGAGCGCGGATCCGCATTCTCCCGCGAAACGACACGTTGCGCTCGTGGACGTGCCGGGCGCCCGCTCGCGGTCAGGCGCGAACGGCGCGCAGCCCCAGGAAGATCGGGATCTCGGCGTTGGCGCGCGCGTCGCCGCGGGCGACCTTGCCCGGCCGCCGCTCGGGCGGCAGGTCCGGGATCTCGAGCATCGCGTCGGTCGCGAAGCCCGCCTCGGCGCAGGCGTTCACGTACGAGCTGATCGGCCGATGGAAGGAGCGCGTCGGCGGCCCGCCGCCGAGCGACTTCATCGGCACCGCCATCTCGCCGAGATAACCGTCGATGCGCCGGTATGTCAGCTTCCGCGCCTCGTCGAAGCCCCAGCCCGAGTGGCGCGGCTGGCGAAACGCCGGGTGCGTCATGAGCAGGACGACCCGGGCCAGCGGCTTGAGCGCCCAGTCGACCCCGCCAATGACGTCGTCGAGCGGGTCCATGTCCTGGATCGAGAGCATGAAGGTCGCGGCATCGAAGGACTCCGGCTCTAGGCCGGCGACGGCCGGCAGACGGCGCGCGTCACCGACCAGGAAGCGGACGCCGCGCAGGGACCGATGGCGTCGGTTCGCGGCCGCGATCAGCTTCGCCGAGGCATCGACTACCGTGACCTGGGCGCCGGCCTCGACCAGTGGCGCCGCCAGCACGCCCTGCCCGCCGCCGACGTCGAGGACCTCCTCGCCCGGTTGTGGCTGGAGGAGATCAAGGACCGCCGGGATGGCGAGCTCGCGATGGTAGGCCGAGCCACGGTCGCCGACCCACCCGTCGTACCACGTCGCAACCCGTTCCCAGCTCGTCTCCTTCGACCCACGCATGCCCGAGAGTATGGCGGCCGACGCGATCTCCTCCCAGCCGCCGATCGGCGTCGATCCGCGACGCTATGGGCAGGACGCGATATCCGGACAGACCGTCGCGTCGCGGGGCGGGACCGTCGAGCCGTCGAACAGCGCGCGGTCGCCGAGGGGCTCTGGAAGCTCCAGCACAAACGGCGTCTCCGGATTGCTCGGGCACGTCTGGTCGCCGCCTCGCGGCCGAACCGCGAACGTCACGACCACGCGCTCCTCGCCGAGCACGACGGCCGGGTTCACGATGCGCCCGCTCGCGTCCTCGCCTGAGTTGCAGGCACGCTCCGTCACGAGGACGTGGATCTCGGTCACATCGGGACCCAGTTCTGCGCCCGGAGCGATCCGGAACGACGCGATGCCGAACAGTGGGCCCACGTCAGGTTGGAGGGCGCATCCGCCCCAGCCGCCCACGTCCCAGGCGGCACCCTCGAGATCGACAGTCACAAAGTGCCACGACCCTTCGGAGGTAGGTTCCGGAGCAAGGTAGAGCACCTGGCTTCCGCTCCGCGCCGCCTCGATCCAGCCAGCGTCCGGGAGCCCGTTGATCTCGATGTCGTCGGTGGCCAGGTGCCGCCGCAGGGCCTGAGCGGCCGGATCGGCGGCCGTCTCGGCCGAACCTGTGGCTGCCAGGAGGCCGATGGAGAAGGCCGGTCCTCCACCGCACGTCACCCGGCTGCCCGCCTGAGGATCGACCGCCGGTGGAGCCAGGAGCGCGCACGCGCTCAGCAGGACAGCCATGAGCAGAGGCGACGCGCGGCATGCCATGGAAGCAGGACGCCACAGCCCGACGATCGGTGTCAATGGTCCCGGTCGAACACGACGCGCGCCGGAAGCTTCACTGTTCAGGCTAATGGTGACCAGGCCCTGACCCGGCGGGGCGAGGCGGGCGCTCGGTGCGTGCGAGCACGACCAGCGCGATTGCCGCGACCGCGACGCCGATCCCGCCGATCACACCGAACCCCCATCCGAACCCCCCGACATCGGCTACCCCGCCGGCAACGAACGGGCCGATCCCGAGACCGGCGGACAGGGCGGTGCCGTACCCGCCCAGCGCAGTGGCGCGCAGCTCGGGGCGGGCGACCTCGCTGATTGTGACCTGCACCATCATGAGCGTGAAGGCGAGCAATCCGACACCGACGACGAGGACGAGGAGGATGCCGGGCGCGCCGCCCTGGAAGCCGAGCAGCGCAATGACCAGTCCGTATCCGGCCGCGGTCATCGCCGCCGCCACGGGTGGGATCGCCCGGCGGTCGATGAGCCATCCGAGCGGGACCCGTGAGGCCCCGTTGGCGAGCGACTGCGCGGCCAGGAGGAGCCCGACCGCGCCAGCGGTCAGACCGATGCCGACGCCGAAGAGCGGGAAGAGCCCGGCGACGGCGCCCCACGGAAGTCCGATCGCGAGTGCGGCCAGCCACGTGCCGACGATCGCCCGCTGCCGCGCGACCTCGGCGATCATCCCCCGCAGCCGGGAGAGCCGAATTCTCGCGCGCATGCTTGGGGCCACGAAGAGCGCGCCGACGATGGCGGTGATGCCGAAGAGGGCCGAGGCAATGTAGGTCGGCACCGGGCCGCCGACCTGCCAGATCAACCCGCCCACCGCCGGGCCGGAGGCGACCCCGGTGTGCGTGAAGAGGGTCAGCCATCCGAACGCCGAGCCCCGCGACGAGTCCGGTGCGCTGACGGCGACGTAGCCACTGATGGCGGGCAGAAAGAGCGAGGCGGTGATCCCCGACAGGATCGCCCACAGGTAGAGCGGCGCGACGCTGTCGAGGACGACGGCGAGAAGTGGGACGAGGTTGACGATCGCATTGCCGACGATCGCCAGGAGCAGGACGCGACGCGTGCCCCACGCGTCGGCGACGGCCCCGAACGGGAGCTGGAAGAACGCCTGCAGACCGAACCGCACGGAGGCCAGCAGCCCGGCATCGGCGAGGGAGCCGCCGAGGAGGCCGACGTGCAGCGGGACCGCGACGCCCGATGCCCACTGGCCCAGCATGAACGTGTAGGTCGCAACGTACGCCGGCCAGAGCGGCGCGCGGCCGGCGGTCATCGGCGATGCAGGCCCTCGCGCAGCGCGCCGAGGAAGGCGACGGCGTTCGCGCCGAGCGCCTCGATCGCGTACCCGCCCTCCTGGAGCGCCACGAGCGGGTGGCCGAGCGCGGCGATCCTCGCGCCGATGCGCGCGTAGTCGTCGGTCTGCAGCGCGAGGTCGCAGATCGGGTCGGCGTGATACGTGTCGAAGCCCAGCGAGACGATGAGCGGCGCATCCGGGTCGAAGGCGACGATGGCGTCGAGCGCCTCGTCCAGCGCGCCGAGATACGCGTCGCCATCGGTCCCGGCAGGCAGCGGCAGGTTCAGGGTCGCGCCCTCGCCGGCGCCGGCCCCGCGCTCGGTCGGGTAGCCCGAGTAGTACGGGTAGATCGCGCGCGGGTCGCCGTGCAGGCTGACGTAGAGGACGTCGCCACGCTCCCAGAAGACCTGCTGCGTCCCGTTGCCGTGGTGGAAGTCGACGTCGAGGATCGCGACGCGCGCCGCACCGCGGACGACGAGCGACTGCGCCGCGACGGCTGCGTTGTTGAAGAAGCAGTAGCCCCCGATGAGGTTGTGGCCCGCGTGGTGGCCCGGCGGCCGGCACAGGCCGTACGCGAGCGGCTCGCCGCCGAGGACGCGATCCGTGGCCGTCAGGGCGATGTCAACGGACGCCCGCGCCGCCGCCGCGGTGCCGGCGACGATCGGCGTGGCCGTGTCGAAGCAGTAAGCACCCAGCCGGTCATGACGGCCGACCGGCAGCTCCCCAAGCGACATCCGGCCCGCGTACGCCCCGAGCAGGAAGGTGTCGGGCAGGAGCGGCGTCGAGGCATCGTGCCCGGCGGCGACGGCATCGGTCCAGGCGTGCTCGACGAGGTCGATGAGCTCGAGGTCATGGACCGCGGCGATCGGGTCCGGGCCATGCTCCTCCGGCGGCGTCAGCTCGTACGCACCGGTCGCCAGCAGCGCCTCGCGGATGACGGTCGCGCGCTTCGGCGACTCGTAGCAGGGCACCGGCCGACCGCCGGCGAGCTCGACGAGCCCGTCATGGGCGAGATGGTCGTCCGATGCGACGAGCGTGGTGCGTGGGAGGTCCGGCATTTTCGTCCCGTGGTCGTTTCAGGGGCCCCGCGCGGGGTGCGCGGGCGAGCAAGAAGATACGCGCCCGCAGCCAGCGTCGTCCGGCGAGCGCCACGGCCCTTCGAGTGAACGCGGTTGGACCCCTGGCCGTATCCTCGGTGCATATGAACAGCGAGGAGCGCCCGACCGACCCCCATGCCGGCGCTCGACTGTGGGCCGCGCTGCGCGGTGCCGTAGCCCGCGCCGTCATCGGGGCCGACGAGCCGCTTCGACTCATGACGATCGCGCTGCTCGCCGAGGGCCACGCGCTGCTCGAGGATGTCCCCGGCGTCGGCAAGACGCTCCTCGCGCGCGCCTTCGCTCGCTCGCTCGGCCTCGGGTTCGGCCGGGTGCAGGGCACGCCGGACCTGCTTCCGACCGACGTCACCGGCAGCAGCGTCCTCGCCGACGGGGCGTTCCGCTTCATCCCGGGTCCGATCTTCACGAACGTCCTCCTCGTCGACGAGATCAACCGCGCCACCCCGCGCACCCAGTCGGCCCTGCTCGAGGCGATGCAGGAGCAGCAGGTCAGCGTCGACGGCGAGACGAGGCCGCTGCCGGCGCCGTTCCTCGTCATGGCAACCCAGAACCCGATCGAGCTCGAGGGCACGTTCGCCCTGCCCGAGGCGCAGCTCGACCGCTTCCTCGTGCGCATCGCCCTCGGCTACCCATCCGAGCCGGATGAGCGGGCCATCGCGCGCCGCTACCGCGCGGCGGCCGAGCCGCTCGAGGCGATCGAGCCGGTTCTCGACGCCGCGAAGCTGCCCGCATTGCGCGAGGCCGTGCGCGGCGTCGCCGTGAGCGACGAGGTGGAGACGTACCTCGTGCGCCTCGTGCGGGCAACGCGCGACCATCCCGACCTCCAGCTCGGAGCGAGCCCGCGCGCCAGCGTGGCGCTCTACCGGGCCGCCCAGGCCGCCGCGTTCCTCACAGGGCGCGACTTCGTCCTGCCCGACGACGCGGCCGGGCTCGTGGCGCCGGTCCTCACGCATCGGCTCGTCGTCGACATCGACCGCGAGCTTCGCGGCGCCACGGCGGCCGACGCGCTCGCCGAGATCGCGGAGCGGGTCCCCGTCGGGGTCGGCGCCACCGCCGGCTGAGCGGAGCGCACCGGTGAGCGGCTGGATCGTCCTCGGGCTGGGGATGCTCCTCGTCGGCGCTGCGCTGAACGCGCCGGGGCTCCTCCTCGTCGGCGGGCTGACCCTGCTCAGCCGCTGGCTCACCACGCTCTGGTCGCGCTATGGGCTCCGGGCGATCTCCTTCGACCGACGCCTCGGCAGCGATCGCGCGGTCTGGGGGGACGAGGTGGCGCTCGACGTCGAGGTCTGGAACGCGAAGCTCCTGCCGGTGCCGCTGCTCGTCGTGGACGACCACGTCACCGATACGCTGCACGTCGTCGGACGGCGCCTCGGCGCCAGCGAGCGTCCCGGGCAGGGAACGCTCGCCAACGCCTGGTCGCTCCTGTGGTACGAGCGCGTCGTGCGCCACCTCACCATCGACGCGCGCCGCCGGGGCGTCTTCACCTTCGGGCCGGTGCGGCTCACGGTCAGCGACCTGTTCGAGCGTGGCACGAACACGGAGGATCGCGAGCTGCCCGCGCGGCTCCTCGTGCGGCCGCGGACCGTCCCCGTGCGCGCGCTCGAGCCGGCACGGGCGCCGCTCGGCACGAGCCGGTCGCGCGCGAGCCTCTTCAGCGACCCATCCCGCTTCGCCGGTGTGCGGGCCTACCAGCCCGGCGATCCGCTGCGGCGCATCCACTGGCGAGCCATGGCGCGCACCGGTGAGCCGGTGAGCCGGCGCTACGAGCCGGTGAACGAGCGGCACGTGCTCATCGCCGTCGACCTGCAGACCGTCCCCGGCCCGCACTGGCTCATGCTCTTCGACGACGACCAGGTCGAGGGCCTGTGCGTCGCGGCGGCATCGCTCTCGCGGCGGCTGCTGCGCGATGGCGCCGCCTGCGGGCTGATGCTCGGCACGCAGCTCGCCGGCGGGCGCCGCTGGGCATACCTGCCACCCTCATCGTCACCCGGCCAGCTCGGCCGCATCGAGGACCTCCTGGCTCGCGTGGAGCCGATCATCTCGCTGCCCTTCGAGCGGCTCCTGGGCGTCGTTCCGCGGCGCCTCGCGCCGGGCGGAACGCTCATCGTCCTCGGCGCTCGTGACCCGCAGCACTACCTCGAGCCGATGCGCCGCCTCGCGCGCTCCGGGTACGCCGTGCGCCACCTTGCGCTCGGGCCGGAGGGCGAGGCGCACGCGGGCACGGCGAGTGCCGCGGGCATCGACAGCGCCACGGCCGGCCTGGCGCCGAGCTGGAGGGATGCCGATGCGCTCGTCCTGGCCGGCTGACCGCCTCGTCGGCTGGCTGCTGCCGATCCTGGCCATCCTCGCCGAGGGCGCGCTGCTCGCGGTCGTGTACATCGCCACCCAGGTGGCCATTGACGCACGCGCGCCACTCCTGGGCGCCTTCGAGCTGGCGGCCGCCGCGGGGATCAGCGCGTACGCCGTGCACCGCGGCTGGATCAACCCTGACGAGGACGCCGTCCGATTCCTCGGCCTCCTCGCCGTCCTCGGGCTCGTCGGCTGGACGTGGGACAGCGCCGTGCGCGACCTCGTCATCGCCGGCGACCCGCTCGCGGCGTTGGCTCGCCACCCCGGCGGCTGGCTCATGGTCGTGGCGGGCATGCGCGGCGTCGGACGCGGGGTCGAGCTCGACGATCGGGCCCTGACCCGGCTCGTCCTCGTCGGCGTCCCGGCGCTGGCCGTGCCGTGGACGATCGGTCACCTGGCGGCCGGGGACCTGCGCAACACGTTTGTCGAGGAGGCGTTCGTCGCCAGCCTGGCGTTCGTGACGGCGGGCTTCATCGCAGCCGGCCTCGCCCGGCTGCGCGAGATCGGCCGCGAGACGGGCATCGACTGGCGCCGCAACCGCTCGTGGCTCGGCACGGTCTTCGGGGTCCTGGTCGTCGTCCTCGCCATCGGCGTCCCGGCGTCCATCCTGCTCGGCCTCCCCGGCGATGCCGTCGCGCGCGGCATCCTGGACCCCATCCTGAGCATCCTCGGCTACCTGCTCATCGGTGGCGCGGCGCTGGCCGCCCTCACGGCCGCCCTCCTGGCCGCGATGCTCAAGTCGTTCGGCATCGAGCTTCCCCAGCCGATGACGCCGGATGAGATCGCCGGCCTCGGCGAGGTCCCGACGCTCACGCTCGAGCAGATGCGAGGCGCGATCACCGGCGTCGTCGCGCTGTGGTTCGTCATCGCCGTCGTGCTCATCGTGCTGGCGCGGGTCTGGCTCCGACGGCGCACGGTGCGGTCCGCGCGGGGAGGCACCGAGGAACGATCGTTCCGGATGCCGCAACGCTCGTTCCACCTGCGGCCGCCGCGCCCCTCCCGCCCGCCTCCGGAACGACCCGTCCAGCCGCACGACGCGGTCAGCGCCTATCTCGCCACCCTCGTCGACCTGGCGACGCACCGGCCGGACTCGGCGCGCGCCGAGCACGAGACGCCCCGCGCCCACGCGCGGCGGGTGCATGCCGGCGTCGAGCTCGACGCGCTGCAGGCCGACTACGCCCTGAGCCGCTACGGCGGCCGTCCGCTGACCGCCGCCGAGCATCGCCGCGCGCTCGGCCGCTGGCAGCGCCTCCGCCGTCGCCTGCGCTCGAGCGCCTAGACTGGTCGAACCGATGAAGATCGCCCACGTCCGCGAGCAGCATGCTCCGGCCGGAACCCCGTGGCGCCTGGCGGCCGCGCTCGATCCGACCGGCACGCGCTGGCTCGATCTCGAGGCGGCCCGTCGCGCGGGGCTCGGCGCCGATCCGGCGAAGGCGCACAACAGCGCCCTGTTTCGCCAGCCGATCACCACGCTCGACGCGCACCTCGCCGCCGGGCTGCGCGTCGACGCCCTGGCCGACCTGCTCGAGGCGGAGGCCGGCGACCCGATCGAAGCCGGCGACCTCGTCTTCGGACCACCCATCCTCTCGCCCCCATCGCTCCGCGACTTCTATGCCTTCGAGCGCCACGTCGGCACGATGTGGAAGCGCCGCGACATGGAGATCCCCGAGGCCTGGTACCGCCTGCCGATCTTCTACTTCAGCAACGTCAGCGAGATTCGCGGTCCCGGAGACCCGGTGTGGGCGCCACGCGGATCGGAGGAGCTCGACTACGAGCTCGAGGTCGCGGCCCTCGTCGACACCCCGGTGCGTGACCTGGACGCGGCGCGGGGCGAGGAGGCGATCGGTGGCTACCTCATCCTCAACGACTGGAGCGCGCGGGACCTACAGCGCGACGAGTCGACCGTTCGGCTCGGCCCGGCCAAGGGCAAGGACTTCGCGTCCTCCATCGGTCCGTGGCTCGTCACCCCCAACGAGCTCGCCGACGCGCGCGAGGGCAAGGGCTACGACCTCGCGATGACCGCATCGGTCAACGGCCAGGAGCTGTCACGCGGCACGTGGGCAGCCGCGCACTTCTCCTTCGGCGAGATGGTCGAGCGTGCGAGCGCCGACGTCCGCCTCCGGCCGGGCGACCTGCTCGGCTCCGGGACGGTCGGGACCGGTTGCCTGCTCGAGATCCGGGACGAGCAGCTCGGGCGCTACCTCCAGCCCGGTGACTCGGTCACGCTGTCGATCGAGCGGCTGGGTGAGCTGTCGGCACCCGTCGTGCAACGGCCGGCATCATGAACGCCGCGATCGACTCCCTGCTGACCCGCCTCGCCGACGTCGAGCGACGCCTCGCCGAGCACGCGGCGGCCCCCCTGCCGTCGGGCCTGTCCGAGCCGGACCGCGGCGGGGACGAGCGGTGGGAGGCCGGACAGGTATGGGCGCACCTCGCCGAGTTTCCCGCGTACTGGCTGGCACAGGCGCGCCGCGTCGCGTCGCTGCCGACGAACGAGCCGGTGCCGTTCGGGCGGGTCAAGACCGATACCGGCCGCATCGAGGCCATCGAGCGCGATCGGCACACGGACCCGGCCGCTCTCCTCGAGCGAGTTCGAGCATCGCTGGCCGAGGTGACCGAGACCGCGCGATCGTTCGCACCCGATGCCTGGAAGCTGCGCGGGGCTCACCCGACGCGTGGCGCGATGACGCTCCAGAAGCTCGTCGAGATCTTCATCGTCGAGCACCTCGAGGAGCACGCCGACCAGCTCGACTCGCTCACGCGCTGAGGCGCTGAGCCGACCGGCGGGACTCAGCGGACATGTGCGGGCTCCCAGCGGTCGTGCGAGCGTCAGACCCGCTGCCCCGCGCCCCAGCGCGCGACTTCGGCGTCGAGGTCGAGCGGCATGACCGTCGCCCGGTCGGCGTACTCGCCCCACGCCTCGGTCGGGACGGCCCACATGACCTCGAACTCGTTGCCGTCGGGATCGCGGCCGTAGAGCGACTTGCTGACGCCGTGGTCCGACGCCCCGCTCAGCGCCCCGAGGCCCCGGAGCGAGCGGGCCATCTCGGCCAGGCCCTCGATCGTGTCGATCTCCCAGGCGAGATGGTAGAGGCCGACCGAGCCCCGAGCCGGTTGCGGTGCATGGGCGCCGACCTCGAACAGCCCGAGGTCGTGATGGTTGCCGCCGGACGGCGAGCGCATGAAGACGGCACGCATCCCTTCCGGGCGGCTGAGCTCCTCGAAGCCGAAGGCGGACCGGTAGAACTCGGCCGCCGCATCGATGTCGCGGACGAAGAGGACGGCGTGGTTGAGTCGCGTGATCGCCATCGGTCTACCGCTCCAGGCGCCAGGCCGAGGTCCAGCCCCAGCCATTCGCCGCGTTCAGTCCGATGTTGATGAAGGCCATCCCCTCGAGCGCCCGTGCCGAGCTGAGCGGTCCGACATCCAGCGGGGTCATGCCGATCGACTCGACGAGCTCGAGGACAACGCGCTTCGCGTCGACGTCGTCGCCGGCCACGTAGCCGTCGATGCTCGCGTCCGGGCTCGCCTGGTTGGCGGCGAAGACGGTGTTGAAGGCCTTGATGACGCTGGCCCTGGGCAGGCGCTTCTGGAACTCCTCGGCGGCGGAGCGGCCGTTCGTGGCGAGGCCGGATCCGTCGGGCCTGATGGGGTTCGTGGCGTCGATGACGATCCGACCGGCGACCGCCGGCGCGATCTCGGCGGAGACGGCCTCCCCCGCCCCGACGTACGGAACCGCGAGGATGACGACGCGCGCATCCGCCACGGCAGCGGCGCTGCTGTCCGCCGACGCCACGCCGATCTCGCGTGCAGCCTCGCGAGCGCTCTCCGGAGTGCTCGCGCTCAATGTGACCTCGTGGCCGGCGCGATTGATCGACGTCGCGAGGGCCTTGCCGACGTTGCCGGCTCCGATGATGGCGACCTTCATGTGGTTCCTTCCTTCCGTTTCCTGTGCTTGGCTGTCACCAAGCCATGTTTGGTGTTGCCCACATCATGCCGCCCGACTTTGCTCTTGTCAATACCCCTTCGCTGCCGTCATACTGCGACGCATGACCGATACCCCACGGCGCCGTCCCCGGGTCGGGGCGCAGATCCGGCGCCGCCGCCGCGATCGCGGCCTCACCCTGTCGGGCGTCGCCGACCTGACGGGCCTGAACATCGGCTATCTGAGCCAGGTCGAGAACGATAAGGCCTCGCCGTCGCTCGAGACCCTCGCCGCCCTTGCCGACGCGCTCGACGTGCCGATCGCGTGGTTCCTCCTCGAAACGAGCGTCGCTCCACGCCTCGTACGGGCGTCCGAGCGACCGAAGCGGCGCCTGCCGCGCGGGTCGGGCGCGATGTCCCAGGTCGACGGCGGGCTCGCACGCGACATCGCCATCTTCGAGGGCCTGATGCCGGCGGGGCACCGCACCGGCTTCCACGAGCATGCCGGAGACGAGCATCACGTCATCCTCTCGGGGCGGGTGCGCTTCACGCAGGGCGAGGCCGTCGTCGAGGCCGGGGCCGGGGACTACGTCCTGCTCGACGGCACCCTGCCACACGACGCGGAGTCCGTCGGCGACGAGCCGGCACGCCTCCTCATCGTCTATCCACGCGGCGGGCACTCCGAACTGACCCGCAGCGACTGAGTTACTCTCGGACGGCCAGGCAGCACCGCCTCCGCGGCCGGTGATGCGTCATGGCCCGAGACTTGCCTCCAGGGGCGACAACCGATGACGATCCCCGACCACGCTGACGACAGCGCCACGCCGCCCGACCTGCCGGTGCTGCGCAGCGACGTCGCCTTCCGGCTGCTCGTGGACGCGGTCCAGGACTACGCGATCTTCCTCGTCTCGGTTGATGGCCGGGTCCTGAGCTGGAACCTCGGCGCGCAGCGGATCAAGGGCTACAGCGCGGACGAGATCATCGGCAAGCACTTCTCCGCTTTCTACACGGCCGAGGACCGCGACGCCAACCGCCCGATGCGCGTGCTGCGCAAGGCGATCGAGGAGGGCAGGTTCGAGGACGAGGGCTGGCGCGTCCGCAAGGACGGGACGCGCTTCTGGGCCGACGTCATCGTCACGGCGCTCACCGACGAGGCCGGGCAGACGTTCGCCTTCGCGAAGGTCACGCGAGACCTCACCGAGCGACTGGCCGCGGAGGAGCAGCGGCGCAACCTGCTCGCGGAGCAGCGGGGGCGCACGGCCGCGGAAGAGGCGCTGCTGGCGCGCGATCGGTTCCTCAGTATCGCGTCGCATGAGCTCAAGACGCCCGTCGCCAGCCTCCAGCTCGCCGCGGAGAGCGTCATTCGCGCCCGTGCCGCCGGGAAGCTGGACGAGGAGCGCCTGGTGGCCGGCATCCAGCGCATCACGACCTCCACCCGGCGGCTCGGCGTGCTCCTCAACGAGCTTCTCGATGTCTCGCGCCTGACGGCCGACTCGAGCCCTCTCGACGCCGCACCCGTCGACCTCGTCTCGCTCGTCGCCGAGATCGCCGAGCGCTTCAGTGACGGGAGCGACCGCGGGCGGATCCGGCTCGCTGCCCCGGATGCGGCCGTCATCGCCGGAGACGCCTCACGCCTCGACCAGGTCGTCACGAACCTCGTCGACAACGCCCTGAAGTACTCGGCCCCGCCGACGCCGGTCGACATCGAGATCCGACAGGCGGGCAGCGGCGTCGAGATCGCCGTGGCCGACCGGGGCCTCGGGCTCGACGCCGACAGCGCGGAGCGCATCTTTGAGGCGTTCGGTCGCGGGGCGAACGCCGAGCACATCCAGGGGCTCGGGCTCGGGCTCCATATCGCGCACCAGATCGTCCTCCGCCACGGTGGACGGATCGCGGCCGAGGCGCGCGAGGATGGCCCGGGGGCCACCTTCAGCGTCTGGCTCCCCCGCGATCAGGCGACGGCGGAATGACGGCACACGTCGGGAGCATCCTCGTTGTCGAAGACGATGAGATGCTGCGCGAGACGCTGGGCGAGGTCCTGGCCGACGAGGGCCACGAGGTGCGCGGCGCGGCACATGGATACGAGGCCCTCGAGTGCCTCGATGAGCGGGGCGTCGACCTCATCGTGCTCGACCTCATGATGCCGCGCATGGACGCGTTCGAGTTCCGCGAGCACCAGCGTCGCCGGCCCGATGCGGCGACGACGAGGCTCATCGTCCTCTCGGCCGCCCGCGACATCGAGACGGCGGCCGAGCGACTCGAGGCCGACGGATGGCTCGCGAAGCCGTTCAGCCTAATCGACGTCATCGAGCTCGTGTCCGACCTCCTGCCCGAGCGCGCCTGACCGACGCGGTACATCGGCCCCGCAGCGGCGATAATGGCCCGGTGTTCTACGTCCAGCGCGGCGAGGTGCCGCACAAGCGCCACACCCAGTTCCGGAAGGCGGATGGCGCCCTCTACGCGGAGGAGCTCTTCGGCGTCGAGGGCTTCAGCGGCCGGGCCAGCCTGCTCTACCACCACACGCCGCCGACGCAGACGCACCAGATCGAGAAAGTCCGCGACGTCCGGATCGAGCAGAGCGAAGACGAGGCGTCGGGAGCGCACCGCCATCGGCTCGTCGACACGAAGGACCTGGAGCCTGCCGGTGACGGGATCACCGGGCGCGTCCCGCTCTTCTACAACGGCGACGTCACCTTCGGCGTCGTCCTGCCGGCGGAGCCGATGGAGCGCTTCTACCGCAACGGCGAGGCGGACGAGATGTACTTCGTCCATACCGGGACGGGAACGCTCGAGACGAACTTCGGACCGATCGACTACGGACCGGGCGACTACCTCGTCATCCCGATCGGCACGACGTACCGGCTGCGCCCGGGCAACGACGCGCAGCGCATGCTCTGGGTCGAATCACCGTCGGCCATCGTGCCGCCGAAGCGCTACCGGAACGACTTCGGCCAGCTGCTCGAGCACGCCCCGTACTGCGAGCGCGACATCCGTCCGCCGGGCGAGATGGCGCCGCACCTCGACGAGGGCGACTTCGTCATCGAGGTCAAGACACGCGGCCGGATCACGGCCTACCACTACCGGCACCACCCGTTCGACCTCGTCGGATGGGACGGGCACCTGTGGCCGTTCGCGTTCAACATCGGCGACTTCGAGCCGATCACCGGTCGGGTCCACCAGCCGCCGCCGGTGCACCTCACCTTCCAGCCACGCAACTACGTCATCTGCAGCTTCGTGCCGCGCAAGTTCGACTACCACCCGCTCGCCATCCCGGCGCCGTACAACCACAGCAACATCAACAGCGACGAGGTCATCTACTACGTGGCCGGCAACTTCATGAGCCGGCGCGGCGTGGACATCAGCTCCTTCACGATTCACCCGGCCGGGATCCCGCACGGGCCGCATCCGGGGTCGGTCGAGGCGAGCATCGGCAAGGAGGCGACCGAGGAGCTGGCGGTGATGATCGACACGTTCCACCCGTTGCATCTCACCCGCCAGGCGTCGGAGCTCGAGGACGACCGCTATCCGTACTCGTGGATCCCGCCGGCGGACGGCGCCGAGCACGCCCGGGAGCTCTCGGAGCGCGGCCCCGAGGCCTTCCCCGACTGAGTCCCTCGCCGCACGGACGCTCAGTCGAGGGCGTACCGCTCCTTCCAGGAGTCCGGGATGGGAAGTCGAAGCGCGTAGAGGAATCGGATGATCTGGCCGTGGTGCTGCGCCTCGTGCTCCAGCAGGTCGAGCATGAGCCGATCCTGCTGGTCGCTGTGAGCTTCCACGCCGCCGAGCACTTCGACCACGACACGCTCGGATCGCCCGAGCGCTTCCACCACGCTCGCGGGGTCGCCGGGCTCGTCGAGCGAGCACGAAAAGCCGGCCCACGCACCGGCGGCGATCGCCCGCGCATAGCTCTCCCGCGCTCCCACGACGCACCACAGCTGGGCTCCCACGGAGTTCGACGGCACGCCGGGAAGCTTGGATCCGAGCGCCACCCCGTCGAGCGTGGCGGCCAGGTCCCGATACAGCTGAAACGAGCGCCCGAAACGCTCCCTGACCACGTCCGCGCGGTTCACGAGGCCTCCTGCATGAGATCCCGGGCCCGAGCCACCATCTCCAGCAGGACCGGCAGCTCGACGTCCGACAGCCGTTTGAAGGTCACATTCGCACTCCAGACCTTCACCTTCCCGAGACGATCTGCGTAGCGCTTGACGAGGTACTGCCCATCCTCGACGGCGCTGACGTACAGGGACAGATGCGACTTCTGGACGGCCAGCCCGACGACGAACCAGTCCACCGCGGCGCCGGTGCGGTTGACCTGCTGCACTGCCCCGTAACCGATGATCCGTTGCTCGGTGCCGCCCCACATCGGTCCCTCCCAAAGCACGCGCTCGTGCCCGCTGAAGATGCGCGTCAGCTCGGCATCGAGCGCCCCGACGTCGTCGCGCGTGCCGTCGGGCAGGCTGGCGATGTGCTGGTCCGGAGCGGTGGCGGATCGCTGCATGCGTGGTCGCTCCCGTCTGTCGATATGAGGATCCGACGTCCGGGGCGGGACACTCGGCGAGCCGGTCGGGCTCTGGTGCGATTCTCGCAGTACGATCGCCAGGTTCCCAGCAGGAGACACGCATGTCCGATCCGACGGCGATCCCCGTCAACATGTTCGAGAACGAGCGCGAGCTGATCGTCGTCGCGCCGATGCCCGGCATCGGGCCGGAGGAGATCAGCCTCGACGTGACCGATGACGGGCAGCTCACGCTGCGCGCCGCGCAGCACGGCGAGGGGCAGGATCGCATCGACTACATCCTCCGCGAGTGGTCGTACGGGCCGTACGAGCGAACGATCGAGCTTCCCTGCGCCGTCGACGCGCTGCGCGCCAACGTCACGTATGGGAACGGCGTGCTGTCGGCGACCTTCCCGAAGGCCGGCGCAACCTCCTCCGCCCGGCTCCTCGTCCAGCGCACCGGGCAAGCCCGCGGCGTCACGGCCGGGCATCGCGGAAGCCGTGGCGGCGACGATGACGATCCGACGCCGGACGACGGCAGCAGCGCCACGACGGTCATCGTTTGATCCTGTACTTCCTGCGCCACGGGGCGGCCGAGCCGGCCCGCGGAGGCGACGACGCCGCGCGCGATCTCTCTCCGGCGGGAGTCTCGGCGCTTCGCGCGGCGGCACCGCTCTGGCGGCGGCTGAACCTGCGCCCGGACGCGGTCATCACCTCGCCCCTTCCGCGCGCTCGACGGACCGCCGAGCTGCTGTGCGAAGCCGTCGGGGGCTCTCCGGTCGACGACGTGCGGCTGGCTCCCGGGGCCACGTGGGGCGCCATGGCGCGCGCCATGGCCGCGCATCCCGATGCCCGGCGCGTCATGTTCGTCGGCCACGAGCCGGACCTCTCGCAGGCGATCGTCGAGCTCACCGGGGCGGCGTCGGTCAGGATGCGCAAGGGCGGCCTCGCCTGCGTCGAGTTCTACGGCATTCCCGAACCCGGTGGCGGCGAGCTGGCCTGGCTGCTCGATCCCGACCTCTACACCGACGACCTCGAAGGAGACTGACCAGATGCCCGAGTCCGCCGCCATCATCCGCAGCTTCACTCAGCCCGATGAGCACCGGAAGTTCCCGCTCGGCCGCTTCGACCTCGTGGAGATCGGCGGGATGACGGTCGGGCGCGCCGAGTACGAGCCCGCTTCGCGCTGGTCGGAGCACGTCGGTGCCGCGCTCGGCCAGACGGTGTGCGAGGTGGCGCACCTCGGCCTCGTCCTCTCCGGCCGGAACCGGATCGAAATGACGGACGGCCGGGTCGGGGAAATGGGGCCGGGCGACCTGTTCGAGATCGGCCCCGGCCACGACTCGGTGGTGATCGGCGACGAGCCGTACGTGAGCATCCACTTCCTCGGCGCCGACCAGTACGCCGCGGCGAAGTGACCGACGCGCCCCGCCGCGTGACGCGGGTCGCGGCCTACGCCCTGTGCACTGATGACGATGCCATCCTGCTCAGCCGGATCGCGCAGGGCGCGACCGCCAGCTCCGACGGCATGTGGACGCTCCCCGGCGGCGGCATCGAGTTTGGCGAGGACCCGCGCGAGGCCGCACTTCGGGAGCTGACCGAGGAGACCGGGCTGACCGGCGAGATCGTCGAGCTCGCCGGCGTGGACTCGTGGGCCGGTCACTTCACGGATCCGCGCGACGGCATCCCGACCGACTTCCACGCCGTGCGCATCCTGTACCGCGTCCGCGTCACCGGCGGCGACCTGTGCAACGAGGTCGACGGCTCGAGCGACCTCTGCCGCTGGGTGCCGCGCGCCGAGCTCTCCTCGCTTCCCCTCGTCGAGCTGGCGACGCTCGGCGTGCGCCTGGGCTTCGACGGCGGCTGAGGTCGCGCTGCCCGGCCGGCCCTCCGGCGCATCGGTGTACGCTTTGCGCATGTCCGACGTCGAGCTCCACACCCTCCTCCTGTGCGACTACGCGCTGACGGCGCAGGACGGCAAGATCAGCGCGGTCGGCGTGTTCAGCCAGATCAACGTCGCGCGCCTTCCGGCAGCGCACGGGCGGTGCTTCATCGTCGCCATCCTCGAGGCCTCGCCCGGTTCGCACGAGCTGAGCTTCCAGGTCATCAGCCCGACCGGCAAGCCGACCCTGCAACAGGCGCCGAGCCTGCGGATCGACGTGCCGCCGAACGCCACCTCCGCGAACATCGT
>DATKDB010000089.1:0-8703 GCA_035512895.1 Binatia bacterium
CAGCTCGCGTTGCTGACGATGTGGTGCTGCTCCGGGTCGTAGCTGTCCTCGTTCACGCCGAGGACGAGGGTCACGTCCTCGTTCTTCGCCGGGGCGCTGATGATCACCTTCCTCGCGCCGGCGTCGACGTGGGCCTTCGCCTTCGTCGCATCGGTGAAGATGCCCGTCGACTCGATGACGATGTCGACGCCGAGATCCTTCCACGGCAGCGCCCCCGGCTCTCGCTCGCTGAACGCGCGGATCTCGTGCCCGTCGACAGTGATGCTGTTCTCCCCGGCCGAGACCTCGCCCTCGTAGCGGCCGTACGTCGAGTCGTACTTGAACAGGTGGGCGTTCGTGGCGGTGGGCGCGAGGTCGTTGATGGCGACGACGTCGAGGGTCTCGCCATGGCGCTCGAGGATCGCCTTGAGGGACTGGCGACCGATGCGGCCGAAGCCGTTGATGCCGATGCGGGTGCTCACGGGCGGGATGCTCCTTGCTGCGGGGCCGCCAGCGGCGGCCCATGCGACCCGGACGTGTATGCCGGGTCGCCGATGCGGTCATTGACGATCGGCAGCGCGCCGATCAGCGAGACGTCGCCGCCGAGGGCGGCCGGTTCGATGCGGACGCCATCGAGCAGGATCGGGAAGGCGCGACGCTCGAGCTCGCGCCGAGCGACGTCGAGGATACGTGGATGGTGCTCCGCGATGCTGCCACCGATGACAATCACCTCCGGGTCGAGCAGGTTGACGAGCGAGGCGCATAGCGCCCCCACGGCGGTGAAGGCGCGCTCCATGAGCGCCGACGCTGCCGAGTCGCCCTGGGCGGCGGCCCGGGCCACGAGCTCGGCATCCACCTCCTCGCCGGATGCGGCCAACCGGGCCAGCGGGGAGTCCTCGTCGGCCGCGGTCAGCACCGCACGCGCCTCCCGTGCAAGGGCGGTGCCCGACGCGATCGCCTCGACGTGGCCGATCCCCCCGCAGCCGCAGCGCGGGCCGTCGAGCTCGACGGTCGTGTGCCCGACCTCGCCGGCCGTCCCATCGGGCCCCTGAAGCGGCCGGCCGTCGATGATGATCCCGCCGCCGATCCCGGTCGAGACCGTGATGTAGACGGCGTTGCGCGTCCCGACCGCGGCGCCGTAGCGCCACTCGGCCATGATCGCGACGTTCGTGTCGCGCTCGAGATAGACCGGCAGGGCGGTCGCATCGGCGACGCGCTCGACGATCGGGACGTTTCGCCAGCCCGACAGGTTCGGGGGCACGAGCACGATCCCGCGCCACGGGTCGAGCGGGCCGGGGCTCGAGATACCCACGCCTGCCGGCGCGGCCACGCCCGCGGCTTCCGTCTCCCGGCGCACGTCGGCGACGAGCGCCACGATACGTCTCAGCACGGCCTCCACGCCCTCCTCGTGGTCGGTCGCCACCGACTGGCGAGCGTGGACCTGCAGGTCGGGCGTGATGAGGGCTGCGCGGATCTGCGTACCACCGAGGTCGACCGCCAGAACCGGCCGTTCGGTTGTGTTGTGCACCGAGGTCATTCTACCCGTCGCTCCGCGCGACGCGGTGCCCCGTGCATGGAAGAGGCGCGCCGGCGATGGCCGGCGCGCCTCGACGCGCTGGGAGTGGAGGGCGGCGTCAGCCGCCGATCTTGAACATCTTCGTGCCACACACCGGGCAGATGCCCTGGGTGGCCGGCTTGCCGTTCTTCATCGTGATCTTCGTGGCGTCAT
Source organism: Binatia bacterium (assembly GCA_035512895.1). Taxonomy (GTDB): domain Bacteria; phylum Chloroflexota; class Limnocylindria; order QHBO01; family QHBO01; genus JACDBZ01. Next base: position 1,709 of record DATKDB010000089.1, read on the forward strand.
TCATTTCGCGCTTCGCCTTGCACTTGACGCAATAGGCCTCGGTCGCCATTGGTGATCATGCCTCCCGTGTACCGGCATCGGTGCCGGACTGTGGTTGTGAGCTACCCGCCGACCGATCGATCAGTGCTCCGCGGCGGGCAACCATGTCTCCGCCATCGGTGTCGACCTGCCACAGCAGGTGGATGCCGGCCAATCCGGCCTCGATGCAGCGTGCCTCCGCGGCCTCCTTTGCCGCGCCTTCGATGAACGTGCCGTCCGTCCGCTGCGCGTAGGCCGCGCAGACCGTGCCGGACCGCAGTCCCGCAAGATGAGCCAGCACGAAGAGTGCCGACGACTCCATCTCGAGGTTCGCCACACGCTGGCGGCGAAGCTCGTCTGCGAGCTCAGGATAGCGAACAGGGAGCGTGCGCATCTGCCGTCCCTGCGGAGCGTAGAACCCGCTCGCCGTCGCGGTGAGCCCAACGTGGTGCGCAATGCCGAGCTGACGGCACGCCGTCTCGAGGGCCCAGACCACGTCACGGTGGGCGATCGCGGGGAATCCGGGGTGCACGTAATAGTCGGTCGTGTTCTCCAGCCGGACGGCCCCCGTCGACACGATGAGGTCGCCGAGCGCGATCTCCGGCTGCAGCGCCCCGGACGAGCCGACGCGCACGAACGTCGCCGCGTCGGTGATCTCGATGACCTCGGCCATGACGATCTCAACGTTGTCCGGGCCCATCCCGGTCGACATGCAGCTGATCCGCATGCCGCGATGCACTCCGGTCGCCGTCGTGATCTCGCGGTTGCTCCGCTCGAGCTCGACCGACTCCCAGCGCGATGCCACCTTCGCCACGCGCCCGGGATCGCCGACGAGCAGCACGTACTCGGCGAGCTCGCCTCGCTCGAGGCCAATGTGGTACTGGCGCGCTCCCGATCGCGGCGCGTCGGCCTGGGTGATGCCGGTCAAGGCAGCGGCGTCCTCCTGCGTGATCGTGCCGGTCGCTCGAACGCGCGGGAGTATACGCCGCACGCGTGCTCACGGACCGCGTTCACGCCGCACGCTCATGAGCGTGAGGTGTGGGGCGCCCGAACCCTCCGCCGCGTCGGTCCCGAGCTCAGCCCGGTCGATCCCATCGCGCGGCACGCTCCGGCGCCTCGCGACCGCGGCCCCGCCGAGCATGGCCGCGCTCAGAACGAACATGCCCGCCACGACGCCGCGCCGCCCATCTTCGGCCGCGGGCGGGGTCGCCGGCACGACGGTGGCCCGCGGCGGCAGGCTCGCGCGCCCGCCCGGCCGGCCCACCGCGGGAGCGGCACGGATGCCACCACACGGCGCGATGAGCCGAGCCGGGTCGCCAAGAGCGACGGCGGTGACCCCGACGATCCCGCTCCCCGGCGGCGGCGCCTCGTCGCAGCGATGCTCGAGCGGCAGGACTTCACCGTCGACGGCGAGGGACCGACCTCCGTCCGCCAGCCGCCCGACGAGCGAGATCCAGACGGCGCGGTCCGTCGCGCCGCCGAGGGCCGTGCTCGGGGGAGCCGGCGGGCGCCCCGCGGGTTGCACGCCGTCCGGCTCGCTGCCGATAACGACGAGCGGCACGCCGGTCGACGGTTCCGTCCCCGCCGCCCGGAGGCCGGCGAGCTCGAGCGCGATCGGAGCCCGCGCGCCGAGCGCGGCCACGAGGACGGACGAGGCCGCGTGGACCGCCACGAGGCGCTCGCCATCCCACAGCAGGCCGCCGACCCCGAGCTCCGCCCACGGCCCGACGACGAGCGTGGCGGCGACGCGCAGGCCGGCGAGATCCATCCCGCCGACCGCGCCGAGCGAGCCGGTCGCCACCGCCGAGGTGTCGGGGTCGGCTGGCTCGTCGCGAGCGCCCGTCGTCGACGCCGGGATCTCGCCGATCGCGATGACGCGCACGTCGTCGGCCGAGCGCGGCCAGATGCGGTAGCCGAGGAGCGGCTGCACGCCGCTCGTCTCCTGGCCCAGGACGCCGCGCACCTCCACGAGCGTGCCCGCGTCGAGCGGCTCGCTCTCGAACCCTATCGAGGCATCGAGGCTGACGCGCAGCGGGCCGCTGCCGTCGTCGATCTCGAAGGTGACGGTCCCGCTCGATGCGCGACGAGACGCCGCGACGAGCGCGCCCCGGGCGCTGACGAGCGCCGCCTCGACGGCCTCGCCCGCGTCGCCGGTGCGGATCGCCCGGGGGACGGGCTCGGCCGCGGTCCCGAGGCGCAGCGGGGCGCCGTCGACGCGCACCGTCTCCATGCCGCTCAACGTCGAGCGCGTGCCGCCGGCCTCGATCCGCTCTCCACGGACCAGGTCACCCGCATCGCTGCCAAGGCGAAGGACGATCGCCGCCGTGTCGTCCTGAACGACCGCCGTCAGCGGGTCGACGATCCCGGTCGGCATCGTGACGACGCCCCGGACGCGGACTCGCTCGTTCTTCGGCGCCGAGCGTGCCGCGCTGATCGACACGACCTCGGCGCCGGCCTGCGCCGGTGCGGTCGGTGTCGCGCTCGGCCCCGGCGACGCGCTCGGTGACGGCGAGGCCGGCACGGCCCCCACGCCGATGACGTCGTCGACGTCGCGGGGCATGACGCGATAGCCGCTGCTTCCCGACCCGGTGGCATCGCGCTGCCCGGCGACGCCGACGAGCTCGACGCGCGCGCCGGCCCAGGCGGACGAGTCGATGCCCGACGCCGCCGAAACGATGACGCGAACCGTCCCGGTTCCGTCGTCGAGGTCGTGGGCGGTGCCGGCCGCCAGCATCACGGGGCTGCCGCGCACGATGCCCGCGACCCGCACGAGCCGCCCCTCCGTCGACTCGTCGACCGATCCGGTGGAGACAGCCGTGACCGCGGCTCCCCCTCCGGCTCCAAGGCTGGCGACGTCGCTCCCGCGCGCGCGAATCGTGCGCTGGGCGAAGCGATCCTCCACGGCGCCTGTGACGCGCAGGAGGGATCCGCGCGCGAACGATCCGTCCTCGACGAGCACCGCGATGCCGCCCGACGCATCGGCCACGAATCCGCCGCCGTCGTGGAAGTCGGAGCCGGTGAGCGCGGTCGCCTCGACCGTGACGAGCGTCCCGTTCGGCGCCGCGCGGGCGGCGGCCACCGAGACCGCCGACGCTGGCGCGGGGCTCGGGGAGGTCGTCGGCAGTTGCGTCGCCTCGGGGCTCGTCGGCGCCACGGTCGCGGACGCGTCCGGCGCCGATGCGGCGGGACTGCCATCCGGGGTCGGCGCGGAGCCGAGGTGCTGCGGATCCGGGAGCGGCCGCTCGACGAAGTCCGCGGCGTTGTCATCGGTGTCCTGCATCGAGCCCGACGGGCCGCCGGGCAGCCGCTCGATGCTCGCCCCGGCGGCGGGCGCCGGCGCGTTGTTCCCCTCCCGCCAGCTGCCGGCGGCGGTCCCCCATCCGACGGCGTCGATGGCGCCGCCGCCACCCTGGACGCGGAGCGCGACGCTGCCGCCGGCGGCGGCGATGCCGGCGCTGTAGACGGCATCGGCCAGCGCCGCATAGATCCCCGTCTCGTTGGCGACGAGGCGTGGCCGCCCGGCGGCACGACGGGCGCGCCGGCGGACCAGGCGGCGCGGCCGCTCATCGTCGCGCCGCTGGCACTGACGTAAACGAGCTCGAGGCCCTCGAGCGCACGCGCCGACGACGACGGGTTGTAGAGCTCGATGAGCTCGTCCGACGCGGAGGCACCACCGGTCACGATCTCGCTGATGACGAGGTGGTCGATGGCGTGGGCATCGATGGCCCGCGCCGCCGCCAGGGGGAGCACCGCGGCCCAGGCCAGCACGATGACGAGGGCGAGCAGCCGTCCGCGGCCGACGGCCGAGGACGCGGGGAAGACGGCGACCGACATGGCACACCTCGCGTGCGTCGGAGGCAGGCAGTCGACGCAGCATGGCTGCCGCCCCTTACCGTGCGCTTATCGGCCGCTCACTGGCCGCTCACAGTACAATCGCCGCCCATGACGACCCGATCGAACGAAGAGCGAGCGGAGGCCCGACGCCGCGCCCGCCTCGCGGCACGCGGGGAGCTCGTCGACAACGTCGAGCCGGAGCCCGAGCCGGAGGCCAGGCCCGGCCGCGGCGGCTTCCTGCAGCGCCTCTTCCCGCCGGCCCCGCCGCTTCCGAACAAGCCGGACCCGTTCGCCGGGTCCGATCGATCCGGGCCGCTCCGGCCCGTGCGCGAGCGTTTCTACCTCCTGCGCCGCAACCTCCTGGCCTGGGTCGTCCCGGGCGTGCTGGCGTTCATCGGCTATCTCGCTTCGGTCTTCTACGCAGCCGGGTTCATCAGCCTGCTCGGCACGTTCCTCATGTTCGGCGCGCTCATCGCCGCCGGCTGGTTCGGGTGGGAGCGTCCGACCCTGTTCGGAACCGCCGCCTCGCTGCTGAGCTACGTGATGGTGACGGTCCTCGTCATCGTCCAGCTGAGCCAGATGGGCGTCGGGCCGGACACCCTCGGGCCGGAGCAGGTGCTGCCCGACCTCCTGCTGCGAGCGGTGTACCAGGCCGGCCTCGGCTTCCTCGGGGGCTGGTACGGCGGCTACCTGCGCCGCCGGCAGACGCAGCTGAGCGCCGAGAAGCGCCCCCGGCGCTGAGGCCGCGACCCGGCACGCATCTTGCTAGGTTCTCCGCCGTAAGACAACGACAGCATCAATGGGCATCGCTGAACTTCGCGATGAAGCCCGTCGCCGACGGAAGCTCGGGCCGGACGCGACACTTTGCGGCTTCGTCCGTTCACGATGACCACGCTGGAGGAGTCTTCTCGGGGGCCGTCGGGTTCCAGGACCCTCCGTACTGGAGCCAGACGGCCCCCTCGTCATGCCCGGCGGCGGTGCGGAGACAAGCCGATCCTCAGCCGGAATGCGCGGCGGCCGCCTCGCGGGCCAGGACGTGCGCCTCGGCGGCGGTCGTCGCCAGGCCGAGCACCTCGCCCGTCGATCGCATCTCCGGGCCGAGCTCAGCGCTGACCCCCGGCAGGCGCCACAGCGATCCGACCGGGGCCTTGACAGCCACGCGGTCCCCATCACGCGCCAGGCCAGGCGCCAGGCCGGTCGATGCGAGGCTCGCTCCGAGGGCGCACCGGACCGCGGCGGCCACGACGTCCATGCCGACCGCCTTCGCCACGATCGGCACGGTGCGACTGGCTCTCGGATTCGCCTCGATCACGACGACCCGGTCCTCCGCCACGATCATCTGCACGTTCAGGATGCCGCGCACGCCGAGCGCCAGCGCGATCCGTCCCGCCGCCTCGGCGGCCCGCTCCTGGACCGCTCGCGACAGATGCTGCGGCGGGAGGACCGCCACGCTGTCGCCGGAGTGGACGCCGGGCGGGTCGACCTGCTCCAGGATGCCGGGGACGGACCACTCGTCCCCGTCGCTGATCGCGTCGACGTCGAGCTCGATCCCCTCCACCAGCTCGTCGACGCGCAGAGGCCATCCGACCTCCGTGGCGAGGTGGACCGCCAGGTCCGCCTCCGAGCGCAGGACGGCGATCCCGCGGCCGCCGATGACCCACGACGGCCGCACGATGACGGGCGGCCCGCCGAGTGACGCGATCGCCGCGCGCAGCTCGTCCGGCGAGCTCGCCAGCGACCCGCGCGGGCCCTCGAGGCCGAGCTCGTCGAGCAGGCCGGCGAAGCGCTCGCGGTCCTCGGTGATCTCGATCGCCTCCGCCGTCAGCCCGGCGATCGGCACGTCGGCGTAAGCGAGGTCCTTCGCGAGATCGATGGCCGTCTGCCCGCCGAAGGTGAGGACGACCGCCGGTGGCGTGCCGGTCAGGGCGCGCTCGTGGTCGATGACGTCGAGCACCGACTCGGTGTCGAGCGGCTCGAAGTAGAGCCGCGTGCAGGCGTCGTAGTCGGTGCTGACCGTCTCGGGGTTGTTGTTGATGACGACGGCGTCGAGACCCATCTCTCGGATCGCCCACGCCGCTCGCACGCTGCAGTAGTCGAACTCGATCCCCTGGCCGATGCGAATCGGCCCGGACCCGACGACGATGACGCTGCGGCGCTCCGCCGAAGGGCGCACCTCCGGCGTCGCGTAGCTGGAGTAGAAATACGGGGTCTCCGCCGGGAATTCGCCCGCGCACGTGTCGACCCGCCGGTAGGCGGGACCGATGCCGGCGCGCACCCGTGCGCGCCGGATGGCAACCGGCGGCACGCCGGACAGCTCGGCGATATCGGCGTCGCCGAAGCCCGCGCGCTTCGCGTCGAGGAGCGGCGAGCCGACGACCCGCGACTCGGCCCCGACGAGCTCGGCCAGCCGATCGGTGAACCACGGCGCGATGCCGGTGACCGCCGAGATGGCCGGCCCGTCGGCCCAGCCGTGGCGCAGGAGGCCGACGATGCGCCACAGGCGCGAGTCGCTCGCGCGCAGGAACGCGTCGAGGTCCTCCGGAGGCCGCCGGTCGAGCTCCCAGGCGGGGTCCTCCCAGAGCCAGCCATGCCCGCGCGGCTCGAGCGATCGGATCGCCTTGAGCAGCGCCGGGCCGAACTCGCGGTCGATCGCCATCGCCTCGCCGGTCGCCTTCATCTGGATGCCGAGCGAACGGTCGGCGAGCGGGAACTTGTCGAACGGCCAGCGCGGCAGCTTGACGACGACGTAGTCGACGGCCGGCTCGAAGGCGGCCGAATTGCCGCCGGTCGCCGGGTTCGGCATCTCGTGCAGGCGGTTGCCGAGCGCGATGAGCGCGGCGATGCGCGCGATCGGATACCCCGTGGCCTTCGACGCGAGCGCGGACGAGCGGCTGACGCGCGGGTTGACCTCGATGACGCGGTAGTCGGCGCCATCGGGCGAGACGGCGAGCTGCACGTTGCAGCCGCCCTCGAGCTCGAGGGCGCGGACGATCTTCAGCGCACAGCGGCGCAGGCGCTGGACGAGCGGGTCGGGCAGCGTCTGGATCGGCGCCACGACGATGCTGTCGCCGGTGTGGACCCCCATCGGGTCGAGGTTCTCCATGCCGCAGATGGCGATCGTCGTGTCGGAGGCGTCGCGCAGA
>DATKDB010000090.1:0-11674 GCA_035512895.1 Binatia bacterium
GGTGGGCGGGTACGGCATCCTCGAGGTCGCCGACCTCGACGAGGCGCTGGCCGTCGCGTCGAGCTGGCCGGCTCCCGACGCGCTCGAGATCCGCCCCGTCGTCGAGCGTGGCTGACCGCGCCGCGGTCGATGAACGGCTGACCGCCGTCCTCCGGCAGGAGCGGGGCCGCCTGACCGGTGCGCTCGTCCGCATCCTCGGCGACTGGGACCTCGCCGAGGAGCTCGTCCAGGATGCGGTCGTGAGCGCGCTCGAGCACTGGGCCGCTGAGGGCATCCCGCGCAACCCGGGCGCCTGGCTCATGACGGCCGCCCGGCGCCGCGCCCTCGACCGGCTGCGACGCGAGGCGCGATACCGGGAGCGGCTGCAACGGCTCGCGCAGGGGGCGACGACGATGAGCGAGCGGAGCGCCACCGGCGGACCGATGGAGGCCGACGACCGCCTCCGGCTCCTCTTCACGTGCTGTCATCCGGCGCTCAGCCGAGAAGCGCAAGTCGGCCTCACGCTGCGCACGATCGGTGGCCTCGAGACCGCGGCCGTGGCGCGCGCCTTCCTCGTGCCCGAGGCGACGATCGCCCAGCGCCTCGTGCGTGCCAAGCGCAAAATCCGCGACGCGAGGATCCCGTACCGGGTGCCGGATGCCGCCGAGCTGCCGGGGCGGCTCGACGAGGTCCTCAGCGTCCTCTACCTCATCTTCAACGAGGGGTACCTCGCGTCGTCCGGCGAGGCCGCCGAGCGGCGTGACCTGGCCCGGGACGCGGAGTGGCTCGCGACGCTCGTCGTGCGCCTCATGCCCGACGAGCCCGAGGCGCTCGGCCTCCTCGCGCTCATGCGCCTGCATCTCGCCCGCGCGGATGCCCGCTTCACGCCCAACGGGTCGCTCATCCTCCTGCCCGTCCAGGACCGCTCTCGCTGGGATCGCGCGGCGATCGGCGACGCCGTCACGATGCTGCGCCGGGCCGAGCGGATGCGACGGGCCGGCAGCTACCAGCTCCAGGCGGCGATCCTCGCCGCTCATGCCGTCTCCCCCTCGTGGGAGGCGACGCCGTGGACCTCGATCGTCGAACTGTACGACGCCCTGCTGCGCATCCAGCCCACGCCGGTCGTCGCCCTCAACCGCGCGCTGGCGCTCGCGGAGCGGGACGGCGCGTCCTCCGGCCTCGCCGAGCTCGAGCCGCTGGCCGAGCGCCTGGACCGATACCACCTGTTCCACGCGGCGCGGGCGGAGCTCCTGCGCCGGATCGGTCAGGTCGACGCGGCGCGAGCAGCGGATCGACGGGCCCTCGCCCTCACCGACAACCCGGCCGAACGCCGGTTGCTCGAGGCGCGTCTCGGCTAGGCCGGCAGGTGTCGCTCGTCCGGGCCGACGTAGCGGACGTCGGGGCGGATGAGCACGTTCGCCTCCGCCTGCTCGAGGCAGTGCGCCGTCCAGCCGGCGTGGCGGGCGAGCGCGAACGTGGCCGGAAAGAGGTTCGGCGGCAGCCCGACGCCCTGCAGGACGGCCGCCGCGTAGTACTCGACGTTCGTCTTGATCGGGTAGTCGGGCTTGAACTCGGCGAGGATGCGCAGCGCGATCTCCTCGACCGCCACCGCCTTGTCGAGCCAGCCCGCGACGCCGGCGAGGCCCCCGGCGACGGAGCGCAGGGCGGCGGCGCGCGGGTCGTAGGCGCGGTACACGCGATGCCCGAAGCCCATGAGCCGATCGCCGCGCGCCAGCGTCGCGCGGATCCAGGCGCCGGCCTGGTCGATCGATCCCATCTCGTGCAGCTGGTCGACGACCTCCGAGGGGGCGCCGCCGTGCCAGGGACCCTTGAGGGCGCCGATCGCGCCGGCCACGGCCGACGCGATGTCGGAGTGCGTGCTGACGATGACGCGCGCGGTGAAGGTCGAGGCGTTGAAGCCATGCTCAGCGCCGACGACGAAGTACGCGTCGAGCGCGCGCGCCGACGCCTCGTCCGGGCGCTCTCCGCTCAGCTGGTAGAGGAAGCCGGCCGCGAGGCCCAGCTCGGGATCCGGATCGATCGGCTCGAGCCCATCCCTCAGGCGTGCGAAGGCCGCGAGCGCGGAGGGCGCCATCGCGGTGATCATCCGCGCCTGGTCCACGCTGGGCGGCCAGAGGGTGCCCTCCACCGCGCCCCACGTCGAGACGGCGGTGCGCAGCGCATCCATCGCATTCGTGCGCGGCGGCAAGCGCCGCAGGACGTCGACGACCTCCGGGGGAAGTGGGGCACAGGCGAGGTGCGCATCGGCCCGCCAGTCGCCGGTCCACAGCAGCTCGGCGACCTGCGCGTAGCTGCCACGCTCAACGAGCTCACCGATCGGGTAGCCGCGATACTGCAGGCGTCCCGCCTCGCCGTCGATCATCGCCAGCGCGGTCTCCCCCGCCAGGACGCCCTTCAACCCCGGCGAGAGGGCGCGTTCGGAAGCACTCATGGATGCCGGAAGTCTAGGGCAGCCGCGCGTAACGCCAAGCCCCGCCACGGCGTCTCGGCACTACCCAACGTCGGCCCGACCACACGAGGAGCCCTCAACATGCGCCACGCCCATCAGCTCGCGGCACTCGGGCTCGTTGCCGTCCTCCTGGCCGGCTGCCTCGGCGAGTCCCCGACCTCGACCCCGACCCTCGATGCCGCGACATCGAGCCCATCTGCCTCGGCCGGCGAGCCCACCGAGCCCGCCACGGCGAGCGCCGATCCGGAGCCGTCGGGCGACCTCGGGCCGTTCAGCTGCGACCTGCCGATCCACGAGGACGCGACCGTGCCCCGAGCGAACATCGTCGACGTCCGGGTCGGCAGGCACACCGGCTTCGACCGTGTCGTCTTCGAGTTCACCGACGGTCTGCCCGAGATGACGCTCAATCGCGACGAGCCACCCTTCGCCCAGGACGGCTCGGGGTTCCCGATCGAGGTCGACGGGTCGAGCTTCCTGCGCCTGACGATGCGCGGCGGGACGAAGCAGATGAACGATGGGAGCAGCAGCTACGAGGGAGAGACCGAGTTCGAGGCCGGCTTCCCGACCCTCGTGCACCTCGTCGAGGGTGGCGACTTCGAGGCGCAGAGCACCTGGTACATCGGCCTGTCGTCGGAGGCGTGCGTAAGAGTCCTGCAGCTGACTGATGACGGCGCGCCGCGCCTCGTCATCGACATCGAGCACTGAGCGGCTAGGCGACCCGCACGCCGTCCTGGTAGACGGAGGCGATCCGCTCCGCGAGCGTTCCGACCTCGAGCGGGTCCCCCTCGACGACGACGAGGTCGGCCCGCTTGCCCGCCTCGAGCGTCCCGAGCTCGTCCTCGAGCCCCATGAGCTCGGCCGCTGAACGGGTGGTCGCCACGAGCGCGTCGATCGGCGACATGCCGCCCTCGACCATGAGCTCGAGCTCGCGGAGGTTCTCGCCGTGCGTCGTGACGCCGGAGTCCGTGCCCATAGCGACCTTGACGCCCGCCTCGACGGCCTTCGCGAACGACGCGCGGTGCGTCTCGACGACCTCGTGCGCCTTGGCGACCGATGCCTCCGGGATGGCGGCCCCCGCCTCCGCCGCGTCGATGACGCCGCGCGGCGCCACGAGCGTCGGCACGAGCCACGTCCCGCGGGCCAGCATCATCTCGATCGCCTCGTCGTCGAGGTAGATGCCGTGGTCGATCGAGCGGATGCCGGCGCGGATCCCGTTCTTGATCCCAGGCGTCGCCTGCGCATGCGCCATGACCCAGATGCCGGCGGCGCTCGCCTCCTCCACGAGGACCTGGAGCTCCTCAAGCCGGAAGTGCGCGTGCGTCGGCCGGTCGCGCGGCGAGAGGACGCCGCCCGAGACGGCGACCTTGATGACGTCGGCGCCCATGCGCACGAGCTCACGCACCTTGAGCCGCATCTCGTCGGGACCGTCGACGATCGTGCTCGGGACCCCCGGATGCGGCCCGGCGCGCAGGTCGACGCCGGAGGGCATCCAGCCGTCGCCGTGACCGCCGGTCTGGCTGATCATCCCGAGGCTGATCTGCATCCGCGGGCCGCGGATGAGCCCGTCCTCGACCGCCTGCTTGACACCGAGGTCCGCGCCCCCGGCGTCGCGGACCGTCGTGATGCCGATGCGGAGCGTGGCCTCCAGGTTGTGCATCGCCTGGTAGAAGCGGTAGCTGAACGGCGTCTGGACGCGCCGCATCGTGTCGATCGTGCTGTACGTGACGTGGGTGTGACAGTCGAACAGCCCCGGCAGGAGGCTCTTCCCCGCCAGCTCGACCCGTTCGTCGCCGTCGAGCCCGCTTCCGATCTCGACGATCCGGCCCGCCTCCACGGTGATGTCGGCGACGGCGGGGGCGGCACCGGTGCCATCGAAGACGAGGCCGCCGGAGAAGAGAGCGTTCGTGTCATGCGTCGAGGCTAGCAGCCGGCAGCCGCTAGCATTGCTCGTTCATGAGCGACCAGCCCCCGGCCTACGTCTCGGTCGACATCGAGGCGGCCGGCCCAAGCCCGAGCCGCTACGCGCTGCTCGCGATCGGCGCCTGCCTCGTCGAGGATCCGTCGCGCGGCTTCTACGCGGAGTTGCAGCCGTGGGGCGACGAGGCGGACCCGGCCGCGATGCGGATCCACGGCCTGTCGCTCGCCGAGCTGGCCCGGACCGGCGAGGAGCCGTCCGCCGCGCTGCGGCGCCTCGAGGCGTGGCTCGAGGAGAAGCTCGGCACGCGGCGGCCGGTCTTCGTCGGGCACAACGCCGGGTTCGACTGGATGTTCGTGGCGGACGCGTTCCATCGGTATCTGGGCCACAATCCGTTCGGCCACGCGCCGCTCGACACGAAGTCGTTCTTCGCCGGCGTGTCGGGAGCCGACTGGACCGATACGACGCTGCCGCAGGTCGCCGCACGCTACGGCCAGCCGGCCCTGCTGCCGCATCACGCGCTCGAGGATGCGCGCATCCAGGCGCGCCTCTTCGCGGCCATGCTCGCGGAGTCGCAGGAGGGAAGATGAACGAGGAGCTCAGCAAGATCGTGGAGGCCGCGCGCAAGCTCGGGGTCGACGTCGACGAGCTCGAGGCGTCACGCTGGCTGACGGCCATCGCCGCGGCACCGGAGGGCGGCGACGTGGTGGTCGACGTCCGCGCCGGCGTCTACGGGCACCGGGTCAGCATGCTCGACTTCTCGCCGGTCGAGCTGGCGCACTTTCGGCGCATCGGCGAGATCGTCGGCTTCGAGGATCGAGTGGGGGTCGAGACGGCGCTTGCGCTGTCCGGGTCCGCCGCCCAGTCGAAGATCCAGACCCATCCGGGCGACGCCGACTACTTCGAGCGGATCAACATCCATGCGCCGTCGCGTGAAGCGGCCTGCCGCATCCTGGCCGAGGTGATGCGGGACAAGGCGCTTGCCACCCGGCGCGGCGACGGCTACCGGCTGATCGAGGTGAAGTTCGGCTCCGCGCCGTTCGACATCGTGGTCGACGGCGAGACGCGCCGCGCCGGCAGCGCCCTGTCGTGGCGCCCCGAGCAGGTCGAGACCGGGAGCATCGCCGGCATCCGTGCCGATGGCTCGGCGGTCGAGATCAGCTGGCAGGAGGCATCCAGCAACCCGGGCTGGTGCAAGCTGGACTGGGTGGTCGCGGACCCGGTCCACGGCACGCTGGCGAACGCCAGCAACATGCTCGACGTCACGTGGGAGCAGCCGGACGGAGCGATCATTCCGCTCGACGGGCACCTCGATGGCTACTTCCAGGAGGTCTACCTGGAGGCCGAGTCGATTCCGATCTTCTCGAAGGTCGTGCGCCAGGCATCGGCCGATGCGCTCGACTCGTACGTCGAGCAGCTCGAGCGGGAGGTCGCGAAGTACCTGACGAAGGACCTGAACTACGGCAAGGCGGCGAAGCGCATGTACAACGTCTTCCGCCTGACCGGACGCTACGTGGATGCCGCGTATCTCCGTGAGCTGTTCGACGGACCGGCGGCAATGCTGTACCAGGTGTGGTCGCTGCTGCGGACGATCGACGATGCCTTCTCCGCCTCCGAGCCAACGACGCTGGGCGACGCCGAGGCGAACGCCGATGCGCTCATCGCCACCGTCACCGAAGCGCTCGAAGGACCTGAGGAGACCGAGATCGTCGGATTGCTGCTCGAGCTGCGGACGCGTCTCGGGGAGGCGGACCAGTCACAGGGGCTGACTGCCGACCTCGACGCCATCCGCGCGCGCGTCATCAACCTCGTGAACAGTTTCTTCCACGACCGCCTCGTCGGCGTGCCGAGCATCGCCTCGTACATCGCCGAGGTGCGCGGCCCCGACGGCTCCGCGCCGAACGGCTAGCATCGTTTGACGCAATCCCACGTCCCGAATGGAGAACCGATGGCTGACCAACCGACGCGCCCGACGGGCGACCTCGACCTCTCGAAGCGCTACACGGCCCGCTTCAGGACCGAGCGCGGCGACATCGTCGTCGACCTGTTCGCCGACAAGGCGCCGCTCACCGTCGAGAACTTCGTGAACCTGGCACGCTCCGGCTTCTACGACGGAACGACGTTCCATCGGGTCATCGGCGGCTTCATGGCACAGGGCGGCGATCCGACCGGCACGGGGACCGGCGGACCGGGCTACCAGTTCGGCGACGAGTTCCATCCCTCGCTGCGCCATGACAGCCCCGGCATCCTGTCCATGGCCAACGCCGGTCCGGGCACGAACGGCAGCCAGTTCTTCCTGACCTATGGACCGACGCCGCACCTCGACAACAAGCACAGCGTGTTCGGGAAGATCACCGAGGGCATGGACGTCCTGCGCGCCCTGCGGGAACGCGACCCGCAACGCGACCGCGAGCCGGGCGACCGGATCGAGACGATCGAGATCGGCGAGTCCTAGTCCGCGGCTCAGGCGGCCCGCGACGGCTCGTACAGCAGGGAGAAGGTGGTCGCCGGGTCCGGGGCGAAGGCCATCCGGGTGTTGCAGGCACTGCACACGAGCTCGTCATCGGTCTCGTCGACCGAGAAGACGACCTCGTCGCCGCACCACGCGCAGTCGAGAAGAATGTTCATGCGCCGCATGCTGAGCGCGGCTCGTGACAACTTGCGTGTCGCGATCCGTCCGCCGGATGGATCAGTACGAACTGACCAGTGAACGGTCGGCGGCGCATCGGCTAGGCTGATCGCGTCGGCTGCCCGGCTGGGACGCCCTGCACCGACGTTCGCCAGGATCGGCCTGGCGAGAGTACGCGCGCTCCCGGACAAGGCCAGACGTCTCTCCCGTGCGCGCGCTCTCGACACCCCGACTCGACGCCACCGTCGCCGACTGGCGCGCCTTCGCCGCGCGCCAGTACCGGCCATTCCGCACCCTGGCCGTGGCCCAGGGCTTCATCGGCGCCCTGACCGGGCCCGCGATCACCATCCCGCTCCTGCTCGCGCTGGGCGCGCATCCGGCGCTGGCGACCGCGCTGGCGGTCCTTCCGGCGGCCGGCACGATGGCACAGCGCTGGCTGCCCGCCGCCCTCGATCGCACCGACGGCAACCTGCGCGGCATCGTCATCCTGTTCGCCACGATCGGGGAGCCGCGGGGCCTGTTCCTCGCCCTCGTCGTCGGGCTGGCCGCCGTCGGCTGGCTGCCTTCATGGGCGGCGATCGCGCTCATCGGCATCGTCAGCGGCCTCATGGGGGCGCTCGGCGCGATCGCGTACAGCCTGCAGCAGTCGTGGTACCAGATCATCCTGCCGGAGGAGCAGCGTCGCCTCGTCGCGCCGCGCCTCGGCGGCATCGCGCTCGGAATCGGCTCGATCGTCCTGCTGCCGATCGCCTTCACGATCGACGCCCTCCTCGCCGGAGTCGGACTGTGGGCGTATGGGGCGCCCCTGCTCGTCGCGGGCGTCGCGGGGCTCGTGCCGCTCGTCATCCTGCGCCGGCTGCCGGCGCCGGGGCGCATCCGGGTGCCGCGCCGCACGCCGTGGGCGGACGACGCGCAAGCTCGGCTGCGACGGCATGGCAACGTCATGACGCTGGCCCTCCTCTCCGCCGGGCTGTCGCCATTCCTCTCGGTGTACGCGATCAGCGTCCTCGGCACCGGCGCGGGCTTCGCGATCGCCGTCAGCGCCGTGAGCTCCGGAACCCTCGTCCTCTCGTCGCTGTACGTGAGCGGCCACCTCCGCGGCGGGTCGTCATCCCAGCTGCTGCGCCGGTCCTTCCTGCTGCGCGGGTTCGCGCTCCTCCTCGGCCTGGCCGCCGCCCCGGTGAACCCGCTCGCCCCCGCCGTCCTCGTCCTCGTCGCCGTGCTCCTGGCGATGGGCGACACGGCCGGACAGCTCTCGGCCAACGAGCGCCTCATGCGCCTGGCGACCGGGCCGGGGGTGCTCGCCTTCCAGAGCCACTTCATCGTCCGCAACGTCGGCGCGTACAGCGGCGGCGTCGCGGCCTCGTCGGCGATCATGCTGCTCGGGGGCTACCCGGCCTTCGCGATCCTCTTCGTGGCGGCCGGCGTCGGTCGCTTCGCCGCGGCACGCGCGACCGACCTTTCGAGCCGGGCCGCCTCACCGGCGCGCGGAGAGCACGTCCCGGCCTGAACCCGCGCCTGCGCAGCAGTGGGGACTTGCGTCATTGCGCAAGTGATGAGATGATACGGCCGATGGAAGCCGGACAGACAACCGAGACCTCACGGATGCATGCCGCCGCGATCGCCCGAGCCATGTCCGACCCGAAGCGCCTGTGCGTGCTGGAACGGCTGGCGAGCGGCGAGCACAGCGTGAGCGACCTGTCGCGCGAGGCCGGCTGCCAGGTCCCGAACATGAGCCAGCACCTCAGCGTCCTGCGCTCCGCGGGGCTGGTCACCAGCCGCCGCGAGGGAAGCACCATCTTCTATCGGCTCGCGGACGAGCGCGTCCTCGATGCCTACCGACTGCTGCAACAGGTCGCCGGCTGACGTCGACGAGCCACAAGAAAAGGAACCAGATCCAGATGTCCGCAAACGTTCAAGAGGTCACCGACGCGACGTTCGAGACCGATGTGCTCCAGAGCGAGAAGCCTGTCGTCGTCGACTTCTGGGCCGAGTGGTGCGGCCCGTGCCGCATGGTCGCCCCCGAGATCGAGAAGCTGGCGGCGAAGTACGCCGGCAGCGTCGAGGTCCGCAAGCTCGACGTCGACGCGAACCCGCAGACCGCGATGAAGTACGGGATCATGAGCATCCCCACGGTCGCCCTCTTCGCGCCGGGACAGGCACCGAAGGCGGCCGTCGGCTTCCGGCCGGCGGAGGCGCTCGAGGAGGCCTTCGGACTGACGAGCCTGGCCGGCGGGACCGGCGCCACGGCCTGACCGGCTCGAGCATGCTGCTCCACGGGCCGTACGTCCCCAGGTGACGTAACGCCGCTGAGCGCCCGTGGCAAGCCGTCGGCATACTTGGCGGCCGATGCAGCGCTCCATCGCCGGGGTCCTCCTCGGGACCTTCACGCTTCGATTCAGCACGGGCCTGACCGGCGCGATGCTGCTCTACTACCTCGCCCAGCTTCCCGAGTTCGGGGGTCCCGAGGTGAGCGGCTCCGTGGCTGGCGTGATGACGGCCGCCTACTTCGCCGCCGAGCTCATCCTCTCCCCCGCCTTCGGCGTCCTCTCGGACCGCGTCGGGGCACACCGCATCATGCAGGTCGGGCCGGTGCTCGGGGCGATCGCGGTCATCGTGACCGCCTTCACGACCGACCTGTGGCTCCTCGGCGGCACGCGCTGGCTTGAGGGCATGGCCGCGGCCGCCAGCATTCCGTCGATCCTCGGCTACATCGCGATCGTCACCTCGCGCGACGAGGCGCTGCGCGGGAGAACGGTGGCGCGCTTCGAGGCCGCAACGATCGCGGGGCTCGGCGTCGGCGCGGTGGCGGCGGGACCGCTCTTCGAGCTCCTCGGACGCGGCGCGTTCCTGGCGAACGCCGGCGTCTACATGATCTCCTTCGCGATCTACCGTTACGGCGTTCGGCCGGTCGGGCCTGACGACGAGGCACTCGCCGCCGCCGAGGAGCGGCCCGTCAGCTCGGCCGAGGTTCGACCGTCCGGGTTCGACTGGCGCCGGTACCGGGACCTGCTGGCGACCTCGGGGGTCTGGCTCCTCGCGCCGACCTGGATCGCCCTGAACGCGATCATCGGCGCTTGGACGACGCAGAGCGTCTTCCAGCTCGTCCGCGAGAACCCCGATCAGCGCTTCGACGACCAGCTGCTCATGGGCGGCTTCGAGCCGAGCCAGGTCAGCATCGGCCTCGGCATCGCGCTCGTCGTCTTCTTTGCCGGCATCTTCGTCTGGGGCAACCTGTTCCGGCGCTATCGCAGGACCACGATCATCGGCGTCGGGCTCGCCGGCGGGCTGGTCATGGTCGCCTGCGTCTACGGCGTCAACCACTCGGCCGACTGGCCGCTCTTCGTGCGAATCGCTCTCGTGCTCGTCGCGCTCGGCGGCCTCTTCGTCCTCGCCGGCGCGACGCCGGCGGCGCTCGGCATGCTCGCCGACATCAGCGAGACGCATCCCGCCGATCGCGGCGCGATCATGGGCCTGTACTCGGTCTTCCTCGGGCTCGGCCAGATCATCGGCAGCGTGGCCAGCGGGGCCGCCGCGGACTGGCTCGGCATCGACGGGCTACTGGCGGCGTCGGTCGTCCTGCTCGTCATCGCCCTCCTGCCGTTGCGCTGGCTGCGAGGCTCCGAGCACCTCGTCGGAACACGGGCGCTGCCGGCTCCCGGCTAGAATCGCCGCTCATGCGCCTCTCCGGCCTCTTCTTCACCAGCCTGCGCGACGACCCCGCCGACGCCGAGATGGCCTCGCATCGGCTTCTCGTGCGTGCGGGCTACCTGCGCCAGCTCGGCTCCGGCATTTACTCGCTCCTGCCGCTCGGCTTCCGGGTCCAGCAGCGCATCGAGCAGGTCATCCGCGAGGAGATCGACGCGATCGGCGGCCAGGAGATGGAGATGCCGGTCGTCCATCCCGCCGACCTGTGGCGGCGTTCCGGTCGCTACGCGAAGATCGGCCCGGAGATGGCGCGCTTCAAGGACCGGGCCGGGCGCGACATGGTGCTCGCGATGACACACGAGGAGGTCGTCGCACAGCTGACCGCCGACCTCGTGAACAGCTACCGCCAGCTGCCGCTCATCGTCTACCACTTCCAGACGAAGTTCCGCGACGAGCCTCGCGCGCGCGGCGGCCTCATCCGGGTCCGCGAGTTCGTGATGAAGGACAGCTACTCGATCGACGCCGACGAGGCGGGCCTCGAGCACAGCTACCGGCTCCATCACGCCGCGTACGAGCGCATCTTCGAGCGCCTCGGGCTCGAGACGGTCGCGGTCGGCTCGGATGTCGGGATCATGGGTGGCAGCGGGGCCCACGAGTTCATGGTCATCAACCCACATGGGGAGGACACGCTCGTCCTGTGCGACGCCTGCGGCTACGCCGCCAACCAGCAGATCGCGCGCATCGCCGTCCCGCCGCCGGAATCGGAGGCGGCGCAGGCGACCGAGGACGTCGACACCCCCGGCACCGATACGATCGCCTCGCTCGCCGCCCTGCTCGAGGTCGACGCCTCGCGCACGGCCAAGGCCGCCTTCTTCGTCACGACCGACGGCCGGCTCGTCACCGCGGTCGTGCGCGGCGACTTCGAGGTGAACGAGACGAAGCTCATGAACGCGGTCAAGGCGGTCGGAGGGCTGCGCCCCGCCACGGCCGAGGAGATCCGGGCGGCCGGCATGGAGCCCGGCTACGCCTCGCC
>DATKDB010000091.1:0-5875 GCA_035512895.1 Binatia bacterium
ATTCCTCGCTTCAGTCCCCCGCCTGACCCACCCGAACCGCACGAGGTCCGTCTCATGGCACCGACCCGTCGACCCGGTACCGCTCCGACGCTGACCGTGGACGTCTCACCAGCCTACGAGCTGCTGCAGAGCATCGTCGTCGTGACCGGAACTGGCGAGGCCGATACGTACGAGATCGGGCCGGACTGGATCGCCGATGCCCGCGCCCGCGCCGGCGACGAGCTGCTCGGCCGCGCGGATGCCATCGCCCTCGGGGACGCCGACTCCTTCCTCAACCTCGCCGGGCTCGTCTACGACTCGCCCGCGCCGCGCGACGTCGACGCCTTCCTCGACCACCTGCGCGCGACCGATCCCGACGAGCTGCGTCTCCACCTCGTGGGGTTCTACGCGCGCGACACGCGCCGCATGACCCCGACCGCGGTCATTCGGGCCGCGATCGCCGGCGATCCAGAGGCGAAGCGCGAGTTCCTGCGCACCTCGCACCCCGAATGGGAGCCGTGGACCGACTACCTGGGCCGCCTCCTCGACACGAGCGGCGAGGCACTGAAGGCCGATCTCATCGCGCTCGTCGCCGAGTGGTCGGAGCGCGTGTGGAAGCCCGAGTCGCTGACGATCATGCCGATCCTGGAGCGTGACGCCGAGACGAAGCGAGAGCTGCAGCGCGAGCTGCCGATCGACCAGTTCGTGACGACCGCCACGAACGGCGTCGAGTTCGCGCCCCGGCCCGGCATCGACCGCGTCGTCCTCGTGCCGAGCTTCGTGAACCGCCCGCTCGTCACGTACAACGAGTTCGGCGAGGTGCTGATCATCATCTACCCCGTCGCCGACGAGAGCGTGTCGGCGGAGACCGACACCCCGCCGCTGCGGCTCATCCGCCTGTCGAAGGCGCTCGGCGACGAGAAGCGGCTCCGCATCCTGCGCGCCCTGTCCGAGGGCGAGAAGGGCCTCATGGAGCTGGCCGACATGTTCGGCGTGCCGAAGACGACGATGCATCACCACATGATCGTCCTGCGCTCCGCCGGTCTCGTCTCGGTCGGAGTCGGCTCGAAATGCTACCGCCTCCGGCAGGAGACCGTGCCCGACGTCGGGGCATTGCTCAGCGGGTACCTCGGCGCCGCGACCGGTCCGTCCGCGGCGTCGGGGCCGCCCGCCCCTTCCCGGAAGCGCCGGACCGGCACGACCGGCTAGGCGCTACGCGACCTGGGCCTCGAGCTGCTCCATGAGCTCGGCGGGGATGTCGAAGTTGGCGTAGACGTTCTGCACGTCGTCGAGGTCCTCGAGGCGCTCCATGAACAGGAGCACCTGCTTCGCGGTCTTCTCGTCGTCGATCGCGACTGTCGTCGTGGGCTCCATCGAAAGCTCCGCGCTCTCGGCCTCGAATCCGGCGCCGGCCAGCCCGCGGCGCACCGCCTCGAGGTCGCCCGGCTCGGTCGTGACGATGATCGCGCCACCGTCGGGCGATTCGACGTCGGACGCGCCGGCGTCGATCGCGGCGAGCGTCACCTCGTCCGGGTCACGCCCGTTCAGCGGCAGGCTGATGATCCCCTTCTGCTCGAACTGCCAGGCGACGGTCGACAGGGTGCCGCCGTGCTTGCTGAAGACGCTGCGCACCTCCGAGGCGGTGCGGTTGCGGTTGTCGGTCATGGCCGCCACGATGACCGCCACGTTCGCCGGACCGATGCCCTCGTACGTGACCTCGTCGTACTGCTCGGCATCGGCGCCGGAGCCGGTCGCCTTCTCGATGGCGCGCTTGATGTTATCGGCCGGCATCGAGTTCGACTTCGCCTTGTCGATCGCCATCCGCAGCCGATAGTTCGCCTCGACGTCTCCCCCGCCCTGGCGGGCGGCGGTGATGATCTCGCGGGCGAGCTTCGTGAAGAGCGCGCCGCGCTTCGCGTCGTTCGCGCCCTTCTGCCGCTTGATCGTGGACCACTTGCTGTGGCCGGACATGGATCCTCCTGCCCCGCGCGTCGTGCGGCCGTTTCGTGCTCGATTCGGGATGCGATGGTACCAAAGCCCGCGCGCTCAGCCCGTGCGCAGCCACTCCCCGGCCCGCGACAGGACCGCGCGGTCCACGCTCCACCGACCGCCACCGAGGACGACGAGCACCGACGCGAGCCCGAAGAGCCCGACATGCGCGATGACCGGGTCGTCGGGGAGCGCGAAGAGCGCCAGGGTCAGCACCGCGAAGCCGATGGCCGCGCTGAAGCGGGTCAGGACGCCCATGATGATGGCGATTCCGAGCGCGGTCTCGGTCAGGAAGGCGCCGACGACCCACAGCTCGGGAGCGACCGGCACGACCCCGGTGAGCCCGTACCGCTCGACGGCGGCGAGGGCCCGATCGTGGATGAGCAGCTTGTCGACGATTCCCGACGCGACGAACGCCCCGCCCAGTCCCAGCCGGACCAGCAGCGGCACGAGGTCGTCGTAGCGGCCGCGCGCCAGGTTCTCGGTGGCCGCCCGCGCCCCGGGACCACGCGGGAACGCGGCGCGCAGCAGGTCGTCGACCGAGGGGCGTCCCGGGCCGAGGACCGCCGCCACGGCCAGCCCGCCGGCGACGTCGAGCATCATCACGAGCTTCGGGTTCAGGGCGAGGGCGACGAGGTAGACGCCGAGCGCGAGGAGCGCGGCGGGGCGCACCGCCAACCCGAGGAGCAGCAGGAACCCGATCCCGGTGAGCGCGAGCGCGACGAGCCCGTCCGCTTCGAGCGTCGGCATGAAGAGGACCCGCGACAGCCCGGCGCCGATGAGGACGAGACCGACCGAGAGCCGGATCATCCAGGGCACGTACTCGTGGTACGTGTCGGTCGCCTCGACGAACCGGCGGCGCGCCGCCTCGAGCGGGCGCCAGCGCGCCCACGCGAGCAGCACGACGACGACGATCGCCGCGCCCGCCAGGAGCAGGAGGAACGCGCCGGGCTGCGCGAGCGCGTCGAGCACGAACCCGATCGGGTCGGCGGACCCCTCGGGCTCGGTCACGTAGTCGACGTGCGCGCTGATCGGCGGAGGCATCGGTTCCAACCGTAGCAGCGGCACTCCTATAATGGCGCTCCATTTTCGGCCCGCGACCCGCCCGAGGCGGTCCCCATCGGCCTCGGCGCCTTTCGCCCGCACGCGCTAGGAGCACCGATGAAGCCTACGACCCCCGATCGGATCCGGAACGTCGCCCTCATCTCCCACGGCGGCGCCGGCAAGACGAGCCTCGCGGAGGCCATGCTCTTCGACGCCGGCGCCATTTCACGCCTCGGAACGGTGGAGGCCGGCACGACGACGCTCGACTGGGATCCCGACGAGCAGAAGCGCGGCCAGAGCATCAACCTCGGGATCGGCACGATCGAGCACGAGGGCGTGCGCGTCACGATCGTCGACACGCCCGGCTATGCCGACTTCCAGGCCGATGTCGTCGAGGCGCTCGCCGCCGTCGACGCCGCGATCGTGGTCATCGACGCCTCGGCCGGGGTCGAGGTCGGCACCGAGGAGGTCTGGCGGCTCGCCGACGCTCGTGCGCTGCCGCGGATGATCTTCATCAACAAGATGGATCGCGAGAACGCGAACTACGACGCGACCCTCGAGGCGCTGAAGGCGCGCTTCGGCCCGAAGATCGCCCCGGTCTACCTGCCCATCGGCTCCGCTGAGTCGTTCCGCGGCTACGTCGACGTCATCGAGGAGCACGCCAACGTCTACGAGAACGGCGTGCCGAAGGAGGTCCCGATCCCCCCGGAGCTCGAGGGCATCGAGCATTCGCGACGCGACGCGCTCGTCGAGGCGGCGGCCGAGGCGAGCGACGAGCTGATGGAGAAGTACCTCGAGGGCGAGCCGTTCACCGACGCCGAGATCGAGGCGGCGCTGCACAAGGGCACGCGGGAGGGCAGTGTCGTGCCGGTGTTCGTCGGGTCCGCGACGCAGAACATCGGCGTGCGCGAGCTCATCAGCATGATCGTCCGCCACGTGCCGTCGCCCGCGGAGGTCGGGACGCGCACGACCGGGAACGGAAAGACGCTGAACCCGGATCCCGCCGGCCCGTTCGTCGCCCAGGTCTTCAAGGCCGCGGCCGACCCGTTCGTCGGCCGCCTCACGTACTTCCGAGTCATCTCCGGCACGCTGAACGGCCAGGGCCACGTCTACAACGTCAACCGCCGTGAGGAGGAGCGCGTCGGCAACCTGCTCTCGGTCCAGGGCAAGGAGACCGAGCCCCTGGCGAAGGTTGGCCCCGGCGACATCGCGGCCGTCGCGAAGCTCACCTCCACCTCGGCTGGTGACACGCTCGTCGGCGATCGGGCCCAGGCGGTCGAGCTGCCGCCGCTCGACTTCCCGGCGCCGTCGCTGCAGGTGGCGATCGAGCCCGAGTCGAAGGCCGATCTCGACAAGCTGGGCCAGGCACTGCACCGGCTCGCCGAGGAGGAGCCGGCGGTCCAGATCCGCCGCGAGGACGGGACCGGCGAGACGATCCTGACCGCCATGGGCGACGCCCACATCGACGTCATCGTGGAGCGGCTCAAGCGCAAGTTCGGCGCATCGGTCCGGACCGCCACCCCGCGGGTTCCGTATCGCGAGACGATCCGCCAGGCGGCGCGCGTCGACAACAAGTACAAGCGCCAGACCGGCGGGCACGGCCAGTACGGGCACGTCGTCATCGAGTTCGCGCCCGGCGAGATGGGGACCGGCTTCCAGTTCGGCGACAGGATCGTCGGCGGCGTCGTGCCGAAGCAGTACATCCCGGCCGTCGAGAAGGGCCTGCGCGAGGCGATGAGCGAGGGCGTCCTCGCCGGCTACCCGGTCGTCGACCTGCAGGCGACGCTCGTCGACGGCTCCTACCACACCGTCGACTCCAGCGAGATGGCGTTCAAGGTCGCCGCCAGCCAGGCGCTGAAGAAAGCCTTCGACGCCGCCTCCCCGGCCCTGCTCGAGCCGATTCTCGAGGTCGACATCGTCGTGCCGGACGAGTTCATGGGCGACGTCATGGGTCAGATCACGTCGAAGCGCGGGCACGTCCTCGGCATGGACTCGGCCGACGGGCTGCAGCACCTCAAGGCGCAGGTCCCGCAGGCCGAGATGTTCCACTACGCCACCGAGCTGCGGTCGATCACCCAGGGACGCGGCCGCTTCAGCTGGAAGGTCGACCACTACGCCGAGGTGCCGCACAACATCGCCGAGAAGGTCGTGGCCGAGTCGTCCTCGAACGGGCACGGACCCGAGCGCAGCCACTGAGGGCGGGGCGACCCCGGCGCGCTACGCCCGGTACGCCCAGGGCTCGCCGGCGGCGCGCCTGCGCGCCAGCGTGCGGCCGTAGGCGATCCGCTCGGCGAGGTACGTCGCCACCGCGACGACGGCCGCGACGGTGGGAACGAGCCACGGGGCGATCGACCACGGCGCGCTCGAGCCCGTCACGAGCGTCGCGATCCAGACGAGCAGGGCCGTCAGGCCGGCGGCGCTGACGGCGGAGGCGACGGCACCGGTCGCGAAGGCGAGCGTCATCCGCCGTCGACCTCGGCCACCGCAAGGCTGCGCTTTCCACGCCGAAGCAGGAGCCAGCGCCCCGCGAGCAGCTCCTCGCGGCTCGGCACGGCCGCCGGATCGCTGACACGGACGTTGTTGACGTATGCCCCGCCCTCGTTCAGGGTCCGCCGCGCCTGGCCGCGGCTGTCGGACAGACCGCACGAAACGAACAGTTCGAGAACCGATGGCATGCCGTCGCCGGCCGGGACGCTGACTCGCGGCAAGGCGGCGCAGGCGGCCTCGAGCGTCGCGGGGTCGAGGGATGCCAGCCCTCCCTCGCCGACGAGCGCCCGGCTCGCCTCGGCCGCCCGGGCGGCCGCATCGACCCCATGCACGAGCTCGGTCACCTCGGACGCGAGCGCCCGCTGCGCCTCGCGTC
>DATKDB010000092.1:0-9708 GCA_035512895.1 Binatia bacterium
GTCGAAGCTCGGATTCGTGCGGCAGCGGACCCAGCCGTGACGCCCGCCGTCGAACTCCCACGCGCGCCCGCGGACGCGGTAGCGGCCCTCCCAGTCGCGCACCGTCAGGACGCGAGCCCCGGCGGGACCGACGAGGATCCCGTCGAGGCGGTCGCTGTGGCGTACCGGAAGCCGCGGAGCGACGACGAGCGTGTAGCTGTCGTCGAACGTGGCGGACAGGAGTGCGGCGAGGGCGTTGGTCAGCCGCCGCGTCCGATTGGGCCGCAGGACGCGGACGAGCCACGCGGCGCCGACGCCGAGCCCGAGCGCGGCGGTCGTCGCCATCAGTGCCGTGCCGCCGCTCGTCGTCACGCCGAGGAGGGTCAGCTCCAGCGCGAGCGTGCCGACGGCGAGCATGCTGAGCGCGAGGAGCAGTGGGCGGTGGCGCCCGGCGGCGAGGGCCTTCGGCCGGATCACTCGCATCGGCTCACCCCCCGCTCCGCTACGCTTGCCGTGTGCCGACCCGGATCACCGCGACCGTCGACCCCGCGCGCAGCCGCGTCGAGGCGCGCACGACGAGCGACCAGCTCATCGCCATGGACGCCGATCCACCCGAGGGCGACGACTCGGCCGCCGGCCCGAAGGAGACGCTCCTTGCCGCGCTCGCCGGCTGCACGGCGATGGACGTGGTGAGCATCCTGCGAAAGAAGCGGCAGGTGGCAACGACGTACGAGCTCGCGGTCAGCGGCGAGTCCGCGGAGGCGCATCCGCGCATCTTCACCGTGATCCGTGTCGAGCATCGCGTCAGCGGAGCGGTGGAGGCGGAGGCGCTGCGACGCTCGATCGAGCTGTCGGCAACGCAGTACTGCCCGGTCAACGCGATGCTGTCCGCGGTCGCGAGGATCGAGCACCGCTACCGCCTGACCGACGCCGAGGGCAACGAGCACGAGGCCCTTGTCGCCGTCATCGGGCCGGGTGGAGGTCGCGACTAGCGCGATCGCGTTCACGAGACGCTGCGGAGCTCCCGAGCGCTGCCGAACGCCTCCTCGACCGCGTTGCGGAACGCATCGAGATCGAACGGCTTGGCGACGACGGGGCCGATCGGCTCCAGCTCCGCCAGGCGCTCGCGGCTCGCGGCGGAGACGAAGACGGCGGGGATGCCCGGCCAGGCGGAGCGGAGCAGCTCGGTGATGCTGCCGCCGTCGCCATCGGGCAGCATGACGTCGACGACGAGCAGATGCGGCAGCGCGACCTCCATGAGATCGCCGAGCTCGACGATGCGGGTGCAGGTGACGACGCCGAAGCCCATCTCGCGCAGGAGATCGGCCTCGAGCGCGGCGATGTCGGGGTCGTCCTCGAGGACGTAGGCGCGTGGCGCGCCGATTGTCTCAGTCATTGCAGAGAAGTTTCACCCCCGAACCACGCTCGGTCTATGGCCCTTCGGTGTGGTACCGATGGGGTACGGGCGGGGTTGCAGGCCCGGTGTACCATCACCGCCCGCGTTCGTTCCTCGTTGCCGGGCACGGCGGCGAAGCGAGCGCAGAACAGGAGCAGGAACGTCCAAATGGCGAGATCCATGTGGCGGGGGGCGATCCAGTTCGGGCTGGTGACGATCCCGGTCAAGCTCTACCTGGCCACCGAGCAGGGAGGCATCGGCTTCAACCTGCTGCACGCCAGCTGCCTGAACCGGATCCAGATGAAGGTGTACTGCCCGTACCACGACGAGGTCATCCCGCGCTCGGAGACCGTCCGCGGGTACGAGTGGAGCAAGGGCAAGTACGTTGTCGTGACGGAGGAGGACATCGACTCCGTCCCGCTCAAGACGATGCGCGCGATCGAGATCGAGATGTTCGTGAACGCGTCACGCGACAACCAGGGCACCCAGTTCGTGAAGCAGGCGTACTACCTTGAGCCGGAGCAGATCGGCGCCAAGGCCTTCTACCTGCTCAAGTCGGTCCTGGCCGAGCAGAACAAGAGCGCGATCTGCAAGATCGTGCTCAAGGACCGCGAGCAGCTGGCGGCCCTGAACCCCTTCACGAACACGATGCTCCTGACGACCCTGCACTGGCCCGACGAGGTCCGCGCCGTCGACGAGCTCAACCTGCCCGAGGAGCAGATCGAGATCAAGGCATCGGAGAAGAAGATGGCCGAGCAGCTCGTCGCGAGCATGACCGGCGAATTCAGCGCCGATGACTACCGCGACGACTATCGGCAGGCGCTCATGGCGGTGATCGAGCGCAAAGTGGCCGGCGAGAAGCCGGAGCCGCAGCAGCGCACCGAGCCGACGAACATCGCCGACCTCATGGCCGCGCTCGAGGCGTCCGTCGCCGCCGCCCGCACCGAGCGGAAGACCGCGAAGGACGAGTCCAAGGCCGTGAAGGCCGGACCCAGGGCCGTGAAGGCTGGATCCCGGGGCGCGAAGGCCGAGGCCGAGGCCGAGGCGCCGCGCCAGCGCCGCCGCAAGACCGCCTGACGCCGCGGGCCGTGCCGCGAGAGCAGCTCGACCTCTCGATCCCGACGGTCGCCGCCGGAGGTCTGCCCGAGCGCCTCGCGCCGATGCAGCCGATCGACGGCGTCGCGCCGTTCGACAACCGCGACTACCTGTTCGAGCCGTGGTGGCCCGGGATCCGTGCCCTGGCCTGGGTCGAGGACGGACGCCTGGCGCGCCTGAACGCCGAGGGGATGGCGGACGCGATGACGACGTTCGCCGAGCTTGCCGATGAGCTTCCCGGGCAGCTGATGGAGGACGGCGTCGTGCTCGACGGCTGGCTGCTCGCTCTCGACGAGGGCGGCTGGCTCGACACCGACCTGCTGCGGAGGCGCCTCGCCGGCGATCGCCGCGCCGGGCGTCCCGCCTTCGTCGCCTCCGACCTGCTCTGGAGCGGCGCCGTCGCGTGGCACGGCCGCGCGTTCGCAATGCGTCGCGAGCGACTCGAGGCCGTCCTCCTCGACGGCGACCGGTGCGTCGTGTCGCTCGCGCTGCGGGGCGAGGGAACGCTTCTCGCCGAGGCGCTCGCGCGCTTCGGCCTCGAGGCCATCTCGGCGCGGCGCCTCGACGCCGCGTATCGGTTCGGTGCCAGGAGCGATGCGTGGTTGCGCGTGCCGGTCGTCCCGGTGCTGCCCAGCGAGCGGCCGCGGCTGGCGCTCATCCAGCGCCTCCCGCTCGAGGAGCGCACCTAGGGCAGGGTCCGCTCCAGGGTCCAGGGAAACGGCGGCCGCGTGATCAGCGGGGTTGCATCGCGCACGAACCCGTCGCGCGGGTACATGCGGAAGCTGCCGATGTCGAACACGAGCCCCGGGACTCGCACCTCGAGCTCGCGGGACGGGAACGGGTTCCCGCGCACGACCGACGCGATGCGCGTCTCGCGCTCGGTCGCCTCGCCCCATGCCGAGCGCAGCACGATGGCGATGTCCCAGGTGCGGATGTCGGACGGCTGCAGCTCGACGCCGCGCGCCACCCAGCGTTCGGCCTCCTCGCGCTCGCCGATCATCGCGTGCCCGAGGGCCCGCACCGCGGGGTCGTCGTACGCGGCGGGATCGAGCGGCTCGCCAACTGACCAGCGCGCCAGCAGCAGGTTGAGCTGCCAGGACGGGTCGCTGATGCCCGGCAGCTCGCCGTCGCCGAGCGCCACGGCGCGGGGCCAGTCGACGACGAACGCGGTCTGCGGCTGGGTGAGCAGCGAGAGCCGGTACGCCTCGTCGGCGACCTCCGGCTCACCGAGCGCCTCCAGGATGAGGGCGGCGTTCAGGAGCTCTGGGGCGAGGTAGCGCGCGGTCGCCATCGCGCGCCGCGCGGCCCGCTCCCCGCAGTCGGCGTCGCCGTCGTCGGCGCAGAGCAGCGCCAGGTTCGTCCAGGCCGTCGCGTCGCCGGGGTTCAGCCGGACCGCCTCCTCCGCAGCGAGCCGCGCCACCCGTGGCCGGCCGGCGGCGTCCGCGGCGACGGCGAGGGCGCGCGGTCCGGCCGGGTGCCATGGGTCGATCACAGTCGCGCGCTCCAGCCAGTCGCTCGACGCCTCCCAGCGCTCCTCCTCGCCCGCGTCGATGCCCCCGCGGTACGCGATCGCCCCGGCATCGGCGACGACCATCGCTCCGAGCGTCACGGTACCGATGACCGCGGCACCGGCCCAGGCCGCGACGCGACGCGCCGGAGGCGCGGAGGCCGGCCGCACCCAGCGCACGGCACCGGCGTCGAGCAGCGCGACGGCGACGAGCGTCAGTGCCAGGAGGTTGAAGTTGGGCAGGAAGGTCAGGTCCTCGAACAGGCCCGCCACGCCGAGACCGATGAGGGCGGCGCCGGCCGACCGGCCCGCCTGGCTGCGGCTGCGCCACGGGCCTGCAACGACGAGCAAAGTGCCGACGAGCAGGAGCGCAGCCACGAGCCCGACGATGCCCGCGTCGCCGAGCACGCCGAGCGGCAGGTTGTGCGAGTGGGGCTGGCGCACCGGGAAGCTGAAGTCGGCCGCGGCCGCCTGGCGCGCGTACGGCATGATCCCCGGCCCGACGCCGAGCAGGGGGTCGCTGCTCCACGCCTGGAGCGTGTCGCGCCAGAGCGCCCCGCGGTAGAGGAGCGAGGTGACGGCGGTCAGCCTCGGGATCGCCAGCAGGAGGGCGACGCCCGCGGCGGCCAGGACCGCCAGGCCGATGACGATCGCGCGCGGCGAGAGCCGTCGCGGGACCCCGAGCCCGGCCCGTCGCCGCCAGGCGAACGGGGCGAACCCGACGAGCAGGGCGACCCCGACGGCGAGCCACGCCGAGCGTGAGCCGGACAGGACGGTGAGCGGGACGCCGACGGCGAGCAGGCCCGAGCGCAGCCAGCCCCGCAGGCGCGGCTCGTCGATCAGCCCGGTCAGCGCCCAGGTGCCGAGGATGATGAACGGCGGCACCGCCACCGACCCGAACGGCGTTCCTTCTCCGGGAAGCCGGAGTGGCGGCAGGCCGGGCGCGCCGACGAGCACCCACTCGATGGGCCGCGCGACGAGGACGAGGAGTGTTGGTATGGAGAGGGCGAGAACGGGCACGCCGATGGCGAGCGCGACCCAGGTCGGGCGCGCGCGGACCGCCACGATGGCGACCGGCAGCATCGCGGCGGTCGCGACGATGGCGGCCATGGCGCGCAGGCTCATCCCGATGTTCAGTGCGAAGACCGTTGCCAGTGCGAAGGCCGCGAGCAGGGCGAGGATGGGCAGGTCGATTTTCGTGCGCGGCAGCGTCCCACCGCGCGCCGCGAGGACCGCGAGACCGAGCACCGCGCCGATCGCGAAGAGGTGGAGCAGGAGCTGGAAGCGAGCGTCCCAGAGAGCGCTGTCCCAGCCGACGTAGCCGAAGACGGCGAGCGCCGACGCGAGCGCCACCCATTCGGCCCCGGAGCGCCGGCGCGCCCAGCCTCGCAGGGCGGCGTTCATCGCGGGCCGAGCCATTCCAGCGCGTGCTCGAGCTTCGTGCGCGGATCCGGCTCGAGGCCGGGGTGCCGCGCGAGTGCCTCGGCGAGATCGCGCAGTGCGTGCATCGCCTCGTCGTCCGCCGGAACCGCGAGCTCGAGCTCCACGACGAACAGCTCACGGTCCCTGCCGGTATCCCCGCCGATCTGCACCGCGTCCAGGCTCAGGGTGCCGAGCCGCTCCATCCCACCCGGGCGCAGGACGGCCCGCTCGGTTCGTCGCTGGCGCAGGTGAAGGCGCTCTTCGAGCGCCGCGCCGCCGCGCAGCTCGTCGACGAGGGCTCGCGCGTCGCTCGCCGGCCAGCGCCCGGGATCGAGGGAGCCGGTCGCCGGTCCCTCGACCTCTGGCCGGCGGTGCAGCCAACCCCCGCTGCCCGCCTCGGCCGGTCCCTTGAGCGAAACCCGGATGGCTCCGTCGCGCGAGCGAAGCCGGCACGCCCACAGCGCGGCAGCGAGGCGGCCGTCGGCGGTGTCGAGATAGCGATCGACCTCGTTGGCGGCCCGTGCGGGCCCCAGGGAAGCCTCGCCGAGGCGCGTCATCGTGGCGAGGGCCACGAGCGGTTCGGGACCCTCCGCGCGGTACTTCGCCTCGACCTCAGTCGGCATAGCGCGCGGCGGCGTCGCGGACCGAGGCGGCGACCGCCTCGCGCAGCTCCGCCGGCTCGATCACCTCGACCGCCTCTCCCCACGACAGGACCCATGGCCGGATCTCGACCGTGCCGGCGACCGTCACTTTCAGCTCGACGCGACCGTCTTCGAGCTCGGTCAGCTCCTGTGACCGATGCCACACCGCCTCGCGCACGCGGTGCGCGACCGCGGCATCGAAGCGCAGGCGGACGAGCGCCGTCGGGGTCGAGTCCGACGACCAGATGCCCCACGAGTTCGCGAGCCAGTCATCGGGGTCGAAGCTGTCCGGGATCTCGTATCGGTCCTGGGTCAGGGTCGCCGAGCGGATGCGCTCGACCTTGTACGTGCGCATCGCGTCGGCGGGCTCGTCGAAGCCGATGAGGTAGACGCTGCGCAGCGCCGCGTCCGGCTCCAGGAAGTACGGGTGGACGCGGGTTCGCTTCTCCTGGCCGCTGCCGGGGTCGTACACGAGCTCGACGACGCGCCCCTCCGCCCAGCCGCGGGCAACCGCCGAGAAGGATCGGCTGAAGGTGTCGTCGGGATCGTGCCCGCCGACGACGCGCATCGTGGCGGCCACGTGCTGCGCAATCGGCTGCGGCAGCAGGTCGGCGAGCTTCGTGAACGCGCTGACGACTGTGGCGTCGTACTGGTCGCTCCAGCGCGCGATGAGTCGGGCGGACAGGAAGAGGATGATCGCCTCCGGCACCGACAGCCGCAGCGGCGGCAGGAAGAACTTGCGGTCGATCCCGTACCGCCCGCGACCGGCCTGGAAGACGGGCACGCCGAGCTCCTCGTCGAGGGCGTTGATGTCGCGATAGACCGTCCGCGTGGTCATGCCGGTCAGCTGGGCGATCTCGCTCACGGCCACCCCGCTCTCGCCGCTGCCGCGCGAGTAGAGGATCGAGGCGACGCTCAGCAGGCGGGCGAGTCGGTCCCGCTTGCGACCGATGCGGTCATCGGCCCCGTCGTTCCAGCCGGACCACTCGTCGCGCTCGTCGGGGTCGCTCATGGCGTCGGCTCGGTGGCCAGCCTCAGGGTCAGCACCGGGCCATGGTAGCCGTACGGCTGGCTCAGTCGAGCAGCGGGTCGATGGCCTCGAGGACGCGCCGGCGCTCCTCCTCGTTCGCGATCGCCCGCGCGGCATCTGCGAGTAATCGCGCCTGCCGGCGCACCGCGGCGTGGCGATGCGGCGGGAGGGAGCCGAGCATGCTGAAGGCCCGGGCCAGGTGGATCGCCAGCGCGGGCGTGGTGGCCCCGTAGTGGCGCACCTGGTCGAAGCTGAGGTCCACGAGCTCGTCGAACCCGGGAGTCGGCATCTCCAGGCGAAGCGTCCCATCGGCATCGGTGAAGGCCCGGGGAGGGTCGAAGATCGCGCCGGCGGCCACGAGCACCTGGACGAGGCGGTCGATGCAGTTGATGGCCGTGGTCGGATCGTTCATCGATGGCGACAGCGCCTTGATCGCAACGTCGACGAGCTGCTGGATGCCGAAGGCGACGTCGTTCGTCATCGATCGCTCGTGGCCGACCCCCATCGCCTCCTCGAGCGCCTCGGCGAGGCGTTCGAGATCGGGCTCGTCGCCGTGCGGCTCGAAGGCGGCGCACGGAACCCACTGCGTGACCCAGGCGCCGGGCGCCACGAGCAGCCGGAAGCGCCCGTTCGCGTCGCGCGCCTCGGCCACGAGCCGGCCGATGTCGATCAGCTGGAGGTAGCCCGACTCGCCCGCGGGCAGGAGCCGTTCCGACGCCGTCAGTGCCTCGATCGGGATGGCACCGCTCGGCGGCGTGGTCACCTGGGCGCCGCCATCGGCCGGCTGCCAGGATCGTTCCTCGTCGCGCCGGCCCCATCTCGCCACGTCCTCGATCGCGTTCAGCGTGTCGTCGGCCACGCTGGCCACGATCGAGGTCACCTGGATTCGCACGCTGATGTGGTGGATGAAGTAGATG
The DNA here is from genome assembly GCA_035512895.1 of Binatia bacterium. Classification (GTDB taxonomy): domain Bacteria; phylum Chloroflexota; class Limnocylindria; order QHBO01; family QHBO01; genus JACDBZ01. The sequence continues at coordinate 7,988 of DATKDB010000092.1, forward strand.
AGCATGCCGAGCGACACCAGCGTCAGCAGGAGGGCGCCGGTGATCGCGAAGGCGGGTACGAAGGCGGCCGCCGACTCGTCCTCGGAGCGGATCGAGCGGAGCACGAGCAGCGCGTACGTGAATGTGGCCATGAACACGCCGAGCACGAGCTGGTTCGACCGGTCGCGCATGAAGTTGCGCAGGACGCGGGGCGAGAACTGGGTGCTCGTCAGCTGCAGGGCAACGATCGTGATCGAGAACACGACGCCGGCGACGGTGATGATCGACCCTGCGATGGCCTGCAGCATGGCGCGCGCCCCGTCCACCCCGGCGCTGAAGACGAACGGCAGCGAAGTGGCCTGCAGGTCGGTGACCGAGGAGAGCCAGACGAGCCCGAGCGCGGCGGCGCCGGCCACGACGGTGCAGACGGCCGGAATGAACCACAGGCTGTGGCGGACCCGGTCGCTCCACTCGGCGAGCCGCATCGGTCAGCCGCCTCCCGGTGACGCCGAGGGCGTGACGCTCGGCGCTGGCGACGGGGTCGGCGCGGGCTCGCCCGGGAGGCCACCGATCAGTGCCCGGTTCAGCGCGTCGTCGACGCCGATCAGCAGGAAGACGAGCTCGCCGCTCGACCAGGTGTAGATCGTCGTGCCCGCGGCGGTGGCGTGGTCCTCGGGCCGCATCCAGGCGAGCGTGCCCTCGACGTCGACGAGCTCCCACGGCTCCGGATCGAGGCCCGCGACACCGACGTAGCGGCCCGCGGCCGCGAGGTGCGGCTCGAGCTCCTCGGTCGCCACCGGCTCGCCTTCGACGCGCATCGCGTAGAGCGACGCGCGCGGCTGGGTGACGTAGGCGAGGACGAGGGATGCGAAGCGGTCACCGATCTCGCCGTAGGCGGCGCCGACGTCACCGGGCGTCAACGCGAACTCGTCGAACGGCGCGACGGTCACCGCCACGCCGGCCGCCGTCGCGGGGATGAGCCCGGCCAGCTCGTCGTCAGGCTCGTTCGTGAAGCGGGGTGTCGGCGCGGGGGTCGGCGTCGGCGTCGGCGTCGGGGACGGCGTCTCGCTGGACGTCGGCGCGGCGCTGGACGCTGCCGGCGCGGGCGTCTCGACCGTCGGGGCGGCGCTCGAGCACGCGGCGAGCGCCACGGGGACCGCGAGTGCCAGGCTCGCCGCCCCGACCAGGCGCAGCGGGGCGAGGCGGGAGATCGTCATCGGCGTGGCCGATGATACCTCAGGCCGCCCCGCGGACCTCCCGGCTCGCATCGCTTTGGCGCCTTCGGCGGCCCGCGTCGGGATGGTGCTCGACCGCCTCGGCAAGTGCCCCCAGGACATCGGCCCGGAAGGTGGCGGGGTCGAGCCGCAGCTCCTCGATCGCCTCCGCCCGGCCGACGCGCCCGCCGCCGACGCCGGTCACGAGCCGGTCGTAGGCCTTCACGGCCGCGACGATGTGGTCTCCCACGGGCCCTCGCGCCCGTGTCGCGCGGTGACCGCGTCGAGCGCCGGTGACGACGAGCGCTCGAGCGCCAGCGATGAGCCCCGACACCGTGTCGAGCGATGGGAGCGCGCTCAGATCGGCCACCCCGCGCTCGTCGAGAGCGTGCAGGCGCGCAGCGAGCTCGACATAGCCCTGCTCGGCGAGGGGAAGCCGCATCCGGGCGGCCACCGAGGCGGTCAGGCGCCCAACGCGGTCGGCGTGTCCGCGGTTCGCGAGGCCGCCGGTGTCGAAGGAGCGCGCGA